>JAIFKN010000245.1 GCA_020049615.1 bacterium
CGGAGCCCTCTGCCGCTGGCCCGGCGGCCAAGCCGCCGCACATCAGGGAGCTCGAGGAGAACCTGCAGCACCTCTTCGGCAGCAAGGTCGGCATCCGCGAGAAGAACGGCAAGGGCGCGATCACGGTGCTTTTCGAATCGAAAGACCACTACCTGCGTGTGGTCACGCTGCTCGAGCGGTTCATCCGGCAGGCGAATCTGGACAAGGCGGGGTTGAAATAGGGGGGCTGGCCGCTGGCCGCTGGCCGCTGGTCGCTGGCCGCTGGTCGCTGGTCGCTGGCCGCTGGTCGCTGGCCGCCGCGATACAGGCGACGCCGTTTGCGGCCGGGTGGGGGTCGTCGCAGCGACGGGAAACTGGCGTCGTACGCCCCGTCGCGGAGACGCCGAGCCCCTCCCCCGGCAAACGGCGCATTCTGTCCGTCCGGACTGATACAGATTCCGTCTACGCACCGGGCAAAGCAGTCGACTGGGGTGGAACCGCCTGCTAGCGTGCCGCCGCCACATGAGCGACCCCGCCGTCACCCGCCGCTCCGAGTTGCCCTGGCTGGCCGGCGGGCTCGTCGTGCTGATCGTCGGCTGGTGGGCGCTCAACCGCTTCGTCCTGGCCGTCTACCCGCCGGACGCCAGCCAGGGGGGCGCCCTCCACGTCATCGGCTGGGGCACCGACCCCAACCCGGCCCGCGTCGAGCAGTGCAACATCTTCAACCGCGCCAACCGCGACCAGGGCCTGATCGTGCAGGTGGTGCCGGGCGGCGGCGATACGCAGGCCATTGTCACGCGCAGCGCGGCCGGCAACGCGCCGGGATGCATCGACGTCTACGTGCCCGAGGATCTCGGCAAGTACATCGCCAAGGGCATCGCGCGGCCGCTGAACGAGCAGCTCAAGGCGGCGAAGCTCGATCTGGCCAAGGAGACCTGGCCGGCACTGCTCGACAACATCAGCCGGCCGAACCCCGCCTATCGTCCGGGCGTGGACGATCCGATCGACGAACGCATCTGGTACGCGGTGCCGAACAACGTCGACTACCCCTTCATCTATTTCAACCGCACCCTCTACCAGCGCGTCGTGGCCGAGCGTGCCGCCGCCGGCCTGCCGGTGCCGCCCGAGCCCTGGCTGGGCTGGACCTGGTGGGACTACGCGGCGCTGGCCAAGTCGCTCAACCGGCGCGGGCCGGACGGCCGCTTCCTCAGCTTCGGCGGCCCGCCACCCGACCTGTGGCCGCTGGCCATGCAGATCGGCGCCGGCATGCGCGGCGAGGATCGCTCCGCCTTTGAGGCGCTGGACGGTTCGGAGAAGGCCGCTCGTGGTCTCGCCGGCCTGTCGTGGGATGACTGCATCGCCCCGTTCACGACGCGCCCCGACGGCACCCTGGAACCGTGGCCGAACAAGGCGGCGATCACCACCGCGCTGCAGTTCGGCTACGACCTGCAGCACGCCTGGCGAGCCGTGCCGACCTCTTCGGACATGCAGCAGATGGCCACCGGCGGCGGCGGCTACGCCGGCACCGGGATCAACGGCCAGTTCCTCGCCGGCACCGCCGGCATGATGTCGATGGGCCGCTGGTACCTGATGCAGATCCGCGCCAACGTCAGCTTCGACTGGCGCATGGTGCGCCAGCCGCGCTGGGTGCCCTATGACGAATGGGCGCGCTGGCAGCGCGAGGGCAAAGGACCGGGGAAGCGCGATGGCGCCTGGGGCGACGCGGAGCACCGCGATCGCGGCTACCTGGTGATGATGAACACGCGCTGCACCTTCCTCACCAGCAGCGCCAAGGATCCCGCCAAGGCGTTCCGCTTTCTCGAACTGCTCATCCGCAACCAGGACTACCAGAAGGTCATCCTGCTCGAGGACGGCAGCAGCGCGAACATGCGCATGACCCTCGAGTACGTCGGCCAGCCCGACCCGCTGATACCCGACGAGGTGGTCAACCGTCCGCCCGAGCAGGAGCTCGCTGCGATCATCAACCAGGTCGGCCGGCCGCGCTGGCCGTTCAGCAACTACGCCCGCCACGAGAACATCCGCTGGAGCAACCTCCAGGCCTGGATGAGTCCGCGCGAACCGCTGGAGCAGGCCCTGGCCGCCGGCTCGCGGCTGCGCGAGCATCCCGAGCTGGCCGCCATCGCCCCGGCCGAGCGCTTCACCACCAGCGACGGCATCGGCGAGGACCTGGCGAAGCGCGTGGTCCGGGCGATGGACGACACCGGCCGCGAGGGCTTCGCCCTCGACCAGCCGCCGCGTCGCCAGGGTCCGAGCCTGGCGACGGCCGGCGTCTTCGGCGGCCTGGGGCTGGTTTTCGCCATCATGGCCTTCGGCGCCTGGCGGGCGCGGAGGGGGGCGCAGCATGCCTGACCTCGATGCCGGGCTCATCGCCCGCCACGCCGCCGACCGCAAGGTGAAGCGCCGCCGCGCGCTGTTCGCCGGGTTGTCGTTCATCTCGCCCAACCTGACGCTGTTCCTCGTCTTCACCCTCGGGCCGACCCTGTTCACCCTCGGGCTCGCCTTCTTCCGCTGGGACCCGTTCACCTCGCCCACCTTCGTCGGGTTCGAGAACTTCAACCGCATGTTCGCCGATGCGCGGTTCTGGTACTATCTCCTGAACACCGGCGTCTTCATGCTGGGCCTGCCGCTGACCATGGGCGGGGCGCTGTTCCTCGCCGTCATCCTGTCGCAGAAGCTGCGCGGGGTCATCGCCTACCGCACCGTCTTCTACCTGCCGACGCTGACCTCTGGCGTGGCCCTGTTCCTGCTCTGGAAGGTGATGTACAACAAGGAGGGTGGGCTGATCAACACGCTGATCCTGCCGGTGCTGCAGCTGATCGGCATCGACGGGGCGGGCGGGGCGCCGATCTCCATGAGCGATCTGCCTGACTGGCTCAACCAGAGCTGGAGCATCCTCGGCATGCAGTGCTACCTGGCCAAGCCGGCGCTGATCTTCATGGGCGTGTGGGCCGGCATCGGTGGCGGCACCATGATCCTCTACCTGGCGGCGCTCGCCGGCGTGCCCCCGGAGCTCTACGAGGCGGCGGAGATCGACGGCGCCAGCCGCTGGCGCCGCTTCTGGGACATCACCTGGCCGATGATCGCGCCGACCACCTTCTTCATCGTGGTCATGGGCATGATCGGCGGCCTGCAGGGCGGCTTCGAGATGGCCTACCTGATGACCGGCGGCGGTCCCGACGAGAGCACCACGACCATCGGCTACTTCATCTTCACCAAGGGCTTCGGCGAGTTCGAATTCGGCTTCGCGGCAGCGGTCAGCTTCGTCCTCTTCGCCCTGGTGGCGACGATCACGGCGGTGAACTGGCGCTTCGGCTCGAAGGCGGGGGACTACTAGATGCCTCGCGAAAAGCCGTCGTTGTGGGTGACCGTCAGCAGCCACGCCTTCCTCCTGGCGTTCGGCGCCACCATGCTGCTGCCGTTCCTGTGGATGCTGGCCACCTCGTTCAAGGGCGAGGCCGAGGTGTTCGAGCGCAACCCGCTGCCCATGGCCACCAGCCTGGGCGAGGAGGGCAAGGCGCTGGTCACCACCGCCGGCAATCCGCTGGTCGCGGCGGTGAAGCGCGGCGAGCCGCTGCGCGTACGCCTGGGCAACCCGGTGCAGGAGGGGGCCAAGGGCGACCGCGCGCGCACCCCGTCGGGCGAGAACCTCTCCGATGACATCGGCCAGCCGGTGCAGCTCGGCAACGTGCTGTACGATGGCCGCCGGCTCGCCGACTGGGGCGGCTTCGCGCGCTTCCGCGACTCGCGGGTCTTCGTCAAGTACGCCGAGCCGGTGACGGTCGACGCGGCCTTCGCCGCCCCCGGATTCGACGCCGGGGCCAACGAGGCGGCGGCCGAGCGCTGGTTTTGCCAGCAGCCCGGCCGCTACGCCGGCGGCTGGGCGAAGCTCAAGGAGACCCGCTTCGGCGGCCGCGTGCCGCTGATGGTCACCCCCGAGCTCTACCGCGACTGGGCCCCGCGCAGCGGGAAGGCCGAGCCGCTGGCCATCGGCGGCGTCGCCGTGCCCAACCGGCACCCCAGGCCGGTGACCGAGTACTACCAGTTCAAGAACGTCACCTGGGGCCAGGCCGGCGAGCCGGTGCGCGACCTCACCCTGCCGGCCGTGCTGTGCCAGGCCGATGGCGCGGCTGTGCGCTATGAGCCCGCCTTCCCCGTCTTCCGCACCGCCGACGACCCGCTCAAGGCCGACGAGCGCACCGATCTCACCGCCTTCGTCGGGGACGCGGCCGCGCCGCGCCGCGTGCTGGGATCCGAGATCGCGCTGTCGCAGCGCTTCCGCCTGGTGTGGTCGAACTACCAGGCCGTGCTCACCGACCCCAACGTCAAGATGACGCTGTTCGCCTGGAACAGCCTGTTCATCGCGGTGTGCGTGGTGGTGCTGCAAGTGCTGACCTGCTCGCTCGCCGCCTTCGCCTTCAGCCGCATCGAGTGGCCGGGGCGCGACACCGTCTTCCTGCTCTACCTCGGCACGCTGATGGTCCCCGGCGCGGTGACCATGATCCCGAACTACCTCATCCTGCAGCACATCGGCTGGCTCAACAGCTTCTTCGGCCTGATCATCCCGGCCGCCGCCAGCGCCTACGGCACCTTCATGCTGCGCCAGTACATGCTCACCCTGCCCAAGGGACTCGAGGAGGCGGCGCGCATCGACGGCGCGGGACTGCTGCGCGTGTGGTGGGACATCGTCCTGCCGCTGTGCAAGCCGGCGATCATCACCCTCGCGATCTTCACCTTCAGCGGCGCCTGGGGCGCGTTCACCTGGCCGCTGATCATCGCCCCCGACGAGGCGGTGCGCGTGCTGCCGGTGGCGCTGAAGAACTTCAGCAGCGGCCAGAGCACCGCCTACACCCTGCTGATGGCCGCCTCGCTCATCATGATGCTGCCGATGCTGATCCTCTTCATCTTCGGGCAGAAGTACTTCGTGAAGGGCATCCAACTCGGTGGCGTAAAGGGCTGACACGCATGGCAGACATCCAAATTTCCAAGCTCGTCAAGCTCTACGACAACGGCTACACCGCGGTCAAGGGCATTGACCTGCACATCAACGACCACGAGTTCATGGTCCTGGTCGGCCCGTCCGGCTGCGGCAAGACCACCACCCTGCGCATGATCGCCGGGCTCGAGGACATCAGCGCCGGCGAGATCGCCATCGGCGGGCGCGTGGTCAACGCGGTCGAGCCGAAGGACCGCGACATCGCCATGGTGTTCCAGAACTACGCCCTCTACCCGCACATGACGGTGTACGAGAACATGGCCTACGGTCTCAAGCTGCGTGGCATGACCAAGGCGGAGATCGACCCCAAGGTGGTCGAGGCCTCGCGCATGCTCGCCCTCGACAACCAGCTGTCCAAGCTGCCCAAGGCGCTGTCGGGCGGCCAGCGCCAGCGCGTGGCGCTGGGCCGCGCCGTGGTGCGCCAGCCCAAGGCCTTCCTCTTCGACGAGCCACTCTCCA
This sequence comes from bacterium, assembly GCA_020049615.1. Next base: position 5,453 of record JAIFKN010000245.1, read on the forward strand.
ACCTCGACGCCAAGCTGCGCGGCGAGATGCGCTTCGAGCTGAAGACCCTGCAGCAGCGCCTCAAGACCACCATGGTCTACGTCACCCACGACCAGATCGAGGCGATGACCCTGGGCGACCGCATCACCGTGATGAGCGTTGGCGAGATCCAGCAGGTCGCGCCGCCGACGGTGGTCTACGACTTCCCCTTCAACCGCTTCGTCGCCGGCTTCATCGGCACGCCGCCGATGAACTTCCTCGCCGGCGCGCTGTCATCGGCCGAAGGCGGTTTCGCCTTCGCCATCAGCGGCGGCGCCACCGTCGGCCTGCACATGCAGCACCGCCAGGCCCTGCCAGGGTCGCTCGGCACCGGCCGCATCCTCGGCATCCGGCCCGAGAACCTCTCGCACGCCGGCTTCGTGCCGACCGCCGCCAGCGCCACGCGCATCGACGCCAAGGTCGAGGTGGTCGAGAACATGGGCGACCACCAGTACGTCTATCTGCGCATAGCCGGGCACGCCGCCCCGGTGGTGATGAAGGGCAGCAGCCACCACCGCTGCGCCGCCGGCGAGACCATCCCGGTGAATTTCGACACCACCTTCGCCCATGTGTTCATCGACGGCAGCGACTACGCGCGCAACCTGACGTTACCCGAAGGTTTCGCCCAGCAGCAGTAGACCTGTGCCACAGAGGCACAAAGCCCCACAGAGGGCCACAGAGTCGGGCAGTAGGCACCTGCTTGTAGTCGCCGATGGCCTAGCGACACAGAGGGTGAACTCGCTCCGGTATTGT
>JAIFKN010000001.1 GCA_020049615.1 bacterium
GCTGGCGTCGAAGAAGATCTCGTACTTGGGGTCGGCGAGGCAGGCGTCGAGGTCGGTCGAGATCGGCAGCTTGGCGCCGGCTTCAGTGCTGAAACGGTCGGAGAGGGCCTGCAGCTTGTTGGCGCTGCGACCGGTCAGGATCGGGTCGGGCATCAGGGTGAGGTCGTCGGAGACCTTCACGCCGCCCTGCTTCATGATCGCGACGATCGAGCGGTGCAGGTGCTGGTTGGTCCCCATGCGGCCGGTGACGCCGTTGAGGATGATGCCGATGCGCTTGATGGCCATGTGGTGTGTCCTTGGGTGCTGGCATCATATATCATATATGATATATGAAAGCAAGCGCCGATGGCTAACCTCTCCCACATGGAGCAGTTGCGACCGCCGACGGGATCCTTCCCGACCAAGCAGGCCATGGTCCTCGCGGCCATGCGCGAGGCCATCCTGGCCGGCCGCCTGCAGCCCGGCGAGCGGGTCGTCATCGACGAGGTCGCGCGCCGATTCGGCGTCTCGATCATCCCGGTGCGCGAGGCGATGCGCCAACTCGAGGCCGAGCGGCTGGTCACCTCGCAGCCGCATGTCGGGCCGGTGGTCACCGGCTTCGACGAGCACGCCGCCGCCGAGTTGTTCACCCTGCTGGAGTATCTCGAACTCGCGGCGGCACGCCTCGCCGTCGAGCGCGTCGGCGAAGGCGATCTGACCGAGTTGGTGCGCGCCGCCGAGGCGGTGGAGAAGTCCGCCGCCGCGCGCTGGGAGGACGCCAATGCCCGCTTCCACGCCCGCTTCGCCGCCTGCGCCCACGCCCCGCGCATCGCCGAGCACCTCGCCGGGGTGAGCAGCGAGTGGGAGCGCCTCTACCGACTGCGCTACAAGGATGCGGCGGCTCCCGACCGGCCTCGGGCCGAGAGCGAGCATCGCACGTTGATCGTCGCCCTGCGCAAACGCGACCTGCTTGCGCTGGAAGCGGTGATCCGCGAGCACAACCGCCGTGCGGCCGGGCATTACACCGGATGAACATGCGCATGCTCGACCGCCATCCCCGCTTCCGTCCGTGGTGCGACCCGCAGTCGGGGGTCACCAGCTGGCTGCTCGACAACTGCTTCGGGGAGGTGCAGCAGCACTTCTACTACACCAATCCGTCGATCACCGCCGACGGCCGCTGGCTGTGGCTGACCGTCGGCCATCCACCCGGACCAGCGCGGCACCTTGCCGCCGTCTGCCTCGACCCGGGCGATGCCCGTATCGTGAGTCTGCCCGCAGCCCAGATCGACGAGGCCCTGCCCGGTCTCGCGGCCGACGGCCAGGGCGCGCTGTTCGGCACCGATCGGGCGGTGTGGCGGGCCGACGTCGACGGTGGCGTGAGGGAGCTGTGGCGCCTGCCGGCGGACTGGCTGCGCGGCCGTCGGCTGCAGCGCCTCGCCACCCATCTGGGACAGGCGCGCGACGGCTGCCTGCTGCTCGACGGCGAACTGGCCAGCCATTCGTTCGTCGGCATCGCCGATCCGCGCGACGGCACGTGGCGGTTGGCCGGGGAATTCCAGCAGCGCCACAACCATGCGCAGTGGTGTCCGGGCGACCCCGATCTATTCCTCATCGCCCATGACCAGTTCGATGATCCGCTGACCGGCCAGCGCCTGCATCACCGCTTGCGCACCATCGTCATGGATCGGGCAGGGATGCGTTATCAGGCGATCAATCCGCAGTTTCCGGCCAGTCCGTACCTGGGTGCCTGCCACGAGTGGTGGAGCGGACCGGCAAGCATCGCCTACATCGACTATGCCAGCGGCGTGCACGAGTACGATCTGGCCAGCGGCGTGACGACCCATGTATGGCGTGAACCGCTGTGCCACGCCCACTCCGATCCGGACAACCGCCGCCTGGTCGCGGACCAGTCTCCGTACCTGTGGCCGGATACGCCCTGCCAGGTGCTGCACTACGATCGCGCCAGCGGCAGGCGCACCGTCATCGCCAGCGCCCTGCCGCCCCCGCCCGGCCCGCCGGGCCGACGGGGACGCTACCACATCGATCCGCATCCGCAGTTCGCCGGTGACTGGATCGTCTGGACCAGCACCTGCGGGGGCCGCGTCACCGTCGCCCTGACCCCGGCTGCAGCCGTCTGCTGATCAAGCCCCCGCCGGCGCAGCCAGCGCCGGATCGAGGATCGCGCGTTGCCGGCGCAACTGCGCCTGCAGGTCTGCCACCGGCAGGGCGTGGCAGTCGCCGCCATGCCTGCGGGTGGCCAGGGCTGCGGCGGTTCCGGCGGCCTCGCCGGTGACGGCGCAGGTCGCAGGCATCCCATGCGCGTCCGGCGCTGGAGATGCAGCGCCCAGCCGCCAGCAGGTTGCGTGCTCCCTCGGCGCGGATGCAGCGGTAGGGCAGGGTCAGCACCGGACCGCGATGCCGCCAGTCGCCGGTCATGCCGATCGCGTCGTCGAACCACTGGTGGGCATGTCCCATCTGCAGGGTGAAGGACGACGCCAGCCGTCGGGTCATGCGGAAGCCGGGGATCGATGGCAGGGCGAAGGGGTGCACCTCGACGGCGGGATCCTTGCTACGCCGGTTGGCGATGCGCTCGCGGATCCAGGCCCGGGTTTCGACTACATGCCGGGTGACATCGCGGGCGCGCACGCCGGAGAGCAGCGGCCCCTCGGTATCGCGCTCGCTGGCATCGTCGGGGAAGCGCTTGCTCATGGCCTGGATCTTCAATTGCCCGCCTTCGATGAGGTAATACCAGGCGGCCAGGACATTGGTCTCCAAGGTCTCGGTCGGCTCGCCGGCCAGGGCGCAGAGGTCAGCGTCACCGCTGGCATCGATCGCGGCGCCGCAGGCCATGGCGCTGCGGCCGTCCTTGTTCTCGACGATCAGGTGGCTGATGCGCGCACCGTCACGCAGGCAGGCGCAGAGGCGGGTGTCATACCAGAGCTCGACGCCGGCTTCGCCCAGCAGCTTCTCCATCTCCATCTGGAACGAGAAGGGGTTGAATGCCGCTTCGTAGCGCTCCTGGCGGCGCAGGGCCTGGTCTCCACCGTCGCGCCAGCATGGTGGAGCGGGCCTGAACTGGATCTGCTTCTGCGTCGAGGTCAGATCGGCGACCGAGCGCACCAGCAGTTCCTCGCCCAGGCCGCCGATCACCTGCCGGCCGCGGCCGTCGCAGAGCGGCTCATAGACCACCACGTTGCCGAGCGTGGCGAGACCGCCGAGGCCGAAGCAGCGTTCGAGCAGCGCGGTGCGCGCGCCGTTGCGCGCCGATGCCATGGCCGCCGCGACACCGGCGATGCCGCCGCCGACCACGATGACATCGTATGTGGCCGAGAGGGGAATCTCGCGGGCGGGTTCATGGAGCGTCGGCATGTTCGTCCCCCTGGAGTACGTGCTGGATGCGATGCGTGGTGGCGCGGGCTTCGGTGATGATGCGGGCGCGCTCGATGGCGACGTCGACGCGCCCGACCGAGACGGTGAGCGAGGCGGCGAGGGCCCCGCCGGCGTCGAGCACCGGCACGCCGATGCGCATGGCGTGATCCTTGAGCGGCAGGTCGACGTGGCCCTGGTCGCGTGCGCAGACCAGGGCCGCGGCGAAGCGCTCGGTGCCGCCCCATAACGGCAGGCCATGGACCTCGAACGGGCGCAGGTCGCGGTAGGCCTGGGCCCGCTCGGCCGGCCACCAGGCGAGATGGATGACGGACGCTGCTGTCGTGTAGGGCGGCAGGACGGTGCCGGTCACGGGCGTCACCGTGCCGCTGTGGGCCGCGTCGGTCGAGCGGGTGAGCAGGATCTCGAGACCCGCCGACTCGCAGCACGAGACCGAGCACGTGCCGACGCGGCGCTGCAGCGCGACCATTTCGGCGTCGATGATGCGGGCGAGCTGCCGTCCGCCCTGGCGGGCGACCATGGCCGGGAGGGCGTGGCCGAGGCGGTAGCGAACCGGCTGCGTGGCGCGGACCAGCCAACCCTCGGCGGCGAGGGTGTCGACGATGTGGTGGACGGCGCCAGGGGTCAGCCCGACCGCGGTGGCGAGGTCCTGCAGACGCATGCCGTCGTCGCTGGTCGCGACGGCGGTGACCACGCGCATGGCGTTCTGCAGGCTCTGGATACGCTTAGGAGAATTTGCCATAAGTAAATAATTATATGATAAAGGTAAATATAAACATGAGGACACCGAGGTCAAGCAGCGCGGACTGAAGCCCGCGGTCCTAGCCGAGGTTCTGAGAACGTCAGGTGTTGCGTGGCCGGCCCTTGGCCACCGCCGGGGCGGTGAGCGGGTCGTCCGGCCAGCTGTGCTTGGGGTAGCGGCCGCGCAGGTCCTTGCGCACCTGGGGGTAGGTCCGCTGCCAGAAGCCGGCGAGGTCGTCGGTGACCTGTTCGGGCCGGTAGTTGGGGCCGAGCAGGTGCAGCAGCACGCGGATGCGGCCGCCGGCCACGGTCGGCGTGACGTCGAGGCCGAACAGCTCCTGCAGGCGCACCGCCAGCACCGGCGGCTTGCCGGGCTCGCCGTAGTCGAGGCGGATCTGCGAGCCGCTCGGTACCGCCAGGCGGTCGGGAGCGTTCGCCTCCAGCATCGCAGCGCCGGCGCGACCGAGATGGCCGAGCAGCCAGTCCTTCCACGGCTTCTGCTCGACCTCGGCGCGGCTGCGGCAGCCGTCGCAGGCGTCGCGCAGCAGTTGCGCGAGATCCGGCAGCACGGGGAGGAGGTCGGGTGCGGCGGCGGCGAGCCACCGTGCGCGGTCGAGCAGGCGCGCCGCCTCGGCGTCGGCGCGGATCACCGCCTCGGCATCGGGCGCCAGCCGTTCGGCGAGGAAGGCGGCGACGGCGGCCGGATCGGCTTGGGCGCCGGGGTTGGCCTTCAGCAGCAGGTCGTCCCACCAGAAGCCGGCGGTGCTCTCGACGCGACCGCGCGACGAGTCCCAGGTCAACCGGTCGCGGCGCGCGAGCCGCCCGGGATGCACCGCCTCCAGGTCGCCTTCGTCGACCGCGCAGGCGATGCGCACGCCGACCGAGGCGCGACCTGGCGCACTGATGCCCTGCACGCCGAGGGCGAGGAACCACGCCTCGCGCGGGTGGCCCTTGCGCGCGCACAGCGCCGTGCCGTCGAGCTCGACGCCGATGCCGCCGAGCATCGCCGCGCGGTTGGCGTCCGGCGCAGCACGCACGCACAGGCGGTCGGGCCAGGCGCTCAGGCACAGGCGGGCAAGCAGCTCGTGGCCGGGGAAGGCGAATTCGCCAGGCTTGGCGCCGATCAGACGGAGGAAGTCCCCGACACTGCGTCGCGCTTCGAACACCGCACCCTGGTCGACCGACGGATCGCGCGGCGCGCGCTGCAGCAGGTCGAGACGGTCGAGCAGATCGGACGGGGCGGGATCGGCCGGCGGATCGTCGCGGCGCGGCGGCCGGCGCAGGTCGCGGCCCGAGAGCACGGCGGCGAGGTGCGCGCCCAGCTGCGGCTGCCCGGCGTCGGCGGCGGCGAGCATCAGGCGGGCGACGCGCGGGTGGGCAGGCAGGCGGGCGAGGCGCAGGCCGAGCGGCGTCAGCGCCTGCCACATGGCCGGGCAGGCGCCGAGGAGCGCCAGCAGCCGTTCGCCTGCCTCCAGCCGCGCCGTTTCCGGGGCCTGGAACCACGGGAACCCGCGGGCATCGGCGCCATGCAGCTGCTTGAGCGACAGGAGGAACGGCGCGAGGTCGGCGCGGGCGATCTCCGGTTCGGTCGCCTCGGCCATGCGCGCCTGGGTCAACGGCGACCATAGCCGCACACAGCGGCCGGGCGCGGTGCGGCCGGCGCGGCCGGCACGCTGGTCGGCGCTGGCGCGCGAACACGACTCCAGGGTCAGGTCGTCGATGCCGCGCAGGGGGTCGAAGCGGTTGATGCGCTGCAGGCCGCAGTCGATCACCGTGCGCACGCCCGGGATGGTCAGCGAGGTCTCAGCAACGTTGGTCGCCAGCACCACCTTGCGGCGGTCGGCCGGGCGCAGCGCGGCGTCCTGCTCGTCGGCCGGCAGCGAGCCGTGCAGCGGCATCACCGCGAGGTCGTCGCGGTGGGCCAGGGCGGCGGCGGCGCTGCGGATCTCGCCGGCGCCGGGCAGGAAGACGAGGATGTCGCCGGCGTCGGCGCGCTCGGCCTCGCGCTGCACGCATTCGGCGACGCGCTCGGCGAGGTTGCGCACATCGCCGGTCCGGCCCTCGGCCAGCTGCACCGGGAAGCGCGGGGCGGCGGCCTGGATGACCGCGGCGTCGAGGAAGGCGGCGATCGGCGCCGGATCGAGGGTCGCACTCATCACGCAGACGCGCAGGTCAGGGCGCAGCTCGCGACGCAGTTGGGCGCACCATGCCAGGGCGAGGTCGGCGTGCAGGCTGCGCTCGTGGAACTCGTCGAGCACCACGCAGCCGACGCCGTCGAGCAGTGGATCCTCGGCCAGGCGGCGGGTCAGCAGGCCCTCGGTGATCACCCACAGCCGCGTGCGCTGGCCGCCGAGGCGCTCGTGGCGCACGGCGTAGCCGACCTCGTCGCCGAGGCGTCCGCCGCGTTCGGCCGCGATGCGTGCCGCCAGGCTGCGGGCGGCGATACGCCGGGGCTGCAGCAGCAGGATGTCGCCGGCGACCGCGTCGAGCAGGGCCGGCGGCAGGCGCGTGCTCTTGCCGGCGCCGGGATCGGCGGTCAGGACCAGGGCGCCGCGGCCGCGCAACGCCGCGATGGCCCCGGGCAGGTGCGGATCGATCGGGAGCGGTTCGCTTGGCATGCGGCGCCGGACGGCCGGGCGCTACGGCTTCTTCTTGCTGAGATCATCGTCCAGCGCGCGCAGGAAGGCGCTGAACTTGGCCTTGTTCTCATCGTTGAGCGAGGCGAGGTGCTGGTGCGCCTGGCGGACGAGGTCGGTGCGCGCCTTGACGTCGACCGGGCTGTCGCCGGCGATGTCGACGTATTCGGCGCTCGGCACTTCGGCGTCGGGGACGACGGTCACCACCTCGTCGACGCCGAGCTGGCGCAGGAGGCGCAGGCACAGGTCGTTGGGCTTGACCACGGCGAGCCTGCCACCCGCATCACCGAAGGCCTGCGACTGCCCGACGAGCAGGCCCATGAAGGTCGAATCCATGCCCAGGCAGGCGGAGAGGTCGATGTAGGCGCTGCGCGCACCTTCGTCGCGGACGTCGCCGAGCAGGGTGTTCAGCACGGGAGCCGACTTCATGTTCCCCAGGCCTTCGACCCGGACATAGACCATGGTGGCGCTCCGCGCGATGCGATAACGCGTCTGCGGAGCCGGTGCCGCCGGCTTGGGGGTGCGCACGATGCGGCCGGTCCCGGGCTCGCTCATGCTCGGGCCTCGGCGAGCAGGGCCCTGGCCTGGGCGGCGGCCGGGCCGCCGCCGCCGAGCATCTCGGCGAGTTCGCCGACGCGCGCCGCATCGGCCAGGTGCTCGACCTCGACCGTGGTGCGCGCCGACCCCTGGCGCTTGCGCACCACATAATGGGCGGCGGCGGCGGCGGCGACCTGGGGGGTATGCGTCACAACGAGGACGCTACGACCAACGGCAAGTCGGGCAAGTTTCCCGCCGATGGCTGCGCCCAGGCGTCCTCCCACCCCGGTATCGACCTCGTCGAAGACCACCAGGGGGGTGCCGGAGCGGTTGGCCAGGGCGGCGGCCAGGGCCAGGAGCAGGCGTGAGGTCTCGCCGCCCGAGGCGACCGCCGAGACCGGGCCGCCCGGCATGCCAGGATTGGTCCGCACATGCAGTTGCATCGCCACCGTGCCCAGGCTGCTGGCCGGGGCTGGCGACTCGTGCAGCTCGACCTTGGCCTTGGGCATGCCGAGATCGGCGAGATGGCGGTGGATGTCCTTGGCCAGGGGGGAGAAGGCGCGGCGACGGGCCTCGGCGAGAGCGGCGCCGAGGCGGTCGCGCTCGGCGGTCGCGGCGGCGAGATCCGCGTCCACCGCCACGCGGCGGCCGTCGAGGCCGTCGAGTTCGGCGATGCGTCCGTCGATCTGGGCCAGGGCGGCGAGCAGGGCGGTCTCGTCGGAACCGTGCTTGCGCATCAATTCATGGTAGGCGTCGAGGCGGCCGCCGACCGTGGCCAGCTCGCCCGGATCGGCGCTGAGCGACTCGGCGGCAGCTGAGCATGCGGCAGAGGCCGACTGCAGCATCTCGACCGCAGCGCTCAGTTGCCCGCCTGCTTCGCGCAGGGCGGGACTGGGTGCGTCGGCGAGCTTGCGCGCCAGGCGGCCGGCGACGCGGGCGGCAGCACGCTCGTCGTCGGTCAGGACGGCGGTGGCCTCGTCGCACAGGCCGCGCCAGGTCTCGGCCTCGGAGAGCAGGCGGTGGCGCGCCTCCAGTTCGGCGAACTCGCCGGGCTTGGGCGCCAGGGCGTCGAACTCGCGGCGCTGGAAGCGCAGGAACTCCAGTTCGCGGGCGCTGCCGCGGTCGCCTTCGGCGAGGCGCAGCCGTTCGCTCTCGAGGTCGAGGGTACGGCGGTGAGCGGCGGCGTAGGCGGCAGCCTGCTCATCCAGCCGGCCGTGGCCATCGATGGCGGCAAGCTGCTCGGCCGGCTCGGCGAGCTGCCGGGCTCGGTCCTGGGCATGGATTTCGATCAGCTGTCCGGCCGCAGCGCGCAGGGCGGTGACCGTCACCGGCGTATCGTTGATCCAGGCCTGGCTGCGCCCGTCGTTGCGCAGGCGTCGGCGCAGGATGAAGGCGCCGTCGGCGTCGGCGATGCCGCAGGCCTCGCGGATCAGCACAGCGCGCGGGGCGGCGACGGCGAAGTCGGCGCAGACCTCGCAGGCATCGCCGCGAGGACCGACCAGCTCGGCCGAGGCCCGCCCGCCAGCGATCAGGTCGAGCGCGTCGAGCAGCAGCGACTTGCCGGCGCCAGTCTCGCCGGTGATGGCGGTCAGTCCCTCGCTGGGGACCAGGCGGGCGCGTTCAACGATGACGAGGTTGGAGACGGTGAGTTCGCGTAGCATGCAACGACAGACCCCGGTGCGTGGCACCGGGGCGGATCGTGCAGCGTCCGTTGGCGGCGCCAGTGCCGGCGGACGGACTCAGGGCGCCGGCGTGGAGGCGGGAGCTGCAGCCTCCGCTGCCGCCTTGGCTGCCGCTTCGGCCTTGGCCTTCGCCTCGGACTCAGCCTTGGCCTCGGCTTCGGCCCTGGCCTTGGCCTCGGCTTCCGTCTTGGCATCCGCCTCCGCCTTGAGTTTTGCGTCAGCTTCAGCCTTGGCTTTCGCCTCGGCTTCGGCCTTGGCATCCGCCTCCGCCTTGAGTTTTGCGTCAGCTTCAGCCTTGGCTTTCGCCTCGGCTTCGGCCTTGGCGTCCGCCTCGGCTTGTGCCTTGGCGGCGGCGGCGGCCTTCTCGGCAGCCTCGGCATCAAGCAGCGCCTGGAGTGAGGCCTTGGCCGCCGCGTGGTTGGCGTCGACGGTCAGAGCGGCCTGGTAGCGTTCCTTGGCCTGCTCGCGGGTCGGAACGGCCTTGCCCGAGGGCAAGGGCAGTTCGGTCGAGCGGCCCATGGCCACTTCGATGACCTGGCCGGCGAGCCAGTGGGCCTCGGCATCCTGCGCCTGCAGGCGCAGGGTGATGTCGCATTCCTTGTAGGCGATCGGCAGGTCGGACACATCGCCGGTACGGCCGCGGTTGAGGTAGGCGGCGGCAATGGCGCGGTGGACGCGAGCATCCTTCGGGGTCAGGTCGATGGCTCGCTTCAGCGCATCGATCGCCTCGTCGTGTCGGCCCTGCTGGTCGAGGATGCGGCCGAGGGCCAGACGGACGGCGGCGTCATCCGGGCGCATGCGTACGGCGCGGTCGCACTGCAGGCGGGCCTCGTCGAAACGTCCGAGCCCGGCCAGGCTGACGCCGAGTACGGCATAGGCCTCGGACAGGGTCGGGTCGATGGCCACGGCGAGCTGGGCCTCGCTGACGGCCTCGGTGTGCTTGGCCACGTCGGTTCCGGCGGATTCGCTCAGGCAGCGCGCCAGGGCGGCGTGCAGGCCGGCCTTGGTTCCGCCAGGGATCCGGGCGTCGGCCTCGGCTGCGGGTATGATGGCGCGCAGGACGGCTGCGGCTTCGTCCCAACGTCCCGCATCGATGAGCGAACGTGCGCGCATCTCGCCGACCGAGATGCGGGCCGAGGCCGGCAGGTCGGCGGTGAGAGCGGCGGCGAAGTGTTCCTCGGCCAGGTCGCGGGCATCTTCGCGGGTGAACGCAATGGCCCGCTCAAGCTGGGCGATGGCGGAATCGGTGAAGGCGCCCTGCTTCTCCAACGGGCGGATCGCCTGCACATCGAACCAGGGCACGCCATCAATGATCGCGACGATTCGGGCCTCGATCTCGACCATCTGGTAGCGCTTGAGCAACGACGGCCGGTCCGCGCCGGGCTGGTCCTTGCTCATGTAGAGGGAGACCAGCGGCTTGGCCCGGGCAGCGGGATCCCACAAGCTGGCGCGTTCATCCCAGACCGCGAAGTTGACATAGCGCTGGGGGTGGAAGTGGCTGCGCTGGCTGTCGTAGACGTTGCTGACCCCGATCCAGATCGCGGGAAAGCGCACGGTGATCGACTGGAAGGTGCCCGGCGTGGCGAGCATCTGCTCGATGGTCACTGACTGGACCTTGCGCGTCTCGACAGCCTGGCTGGTGGCGGCCGGCAGGGCCGGCATGCAGCAAGCGAGGGCGAGCAGCAGTTTGACTGGGCGCACAGGAACTCCTTCGGCGGGAAGCCGGGGGCGATGAGGTGATGCCGTTATAGAGGCCTTGGATGACCTGCTCAAGCACTCGTTCATTGCCCCCTCGGCATCCGGTCGTTCGGTCAGCGCTCCCGGGGTCCGGGGCAGCGCCCCGGCTTGAACGTCCAGCGCGCAGCGCTGGCGCCCGCCGAGCGGCGGTGGGCGGATAAAATGGGCGAAGCCCATCCGCCCACGGTTTTGGAGCTTGCGACAAAACCGAGCCGCGACAAAGGCCGGGGGGCAGGCCTTCAGGGCCGTGGGGGCGCCAGCCCCCAAGCTTCAGCGCTTAGCCCGGATGATGAGATCCTCGATGAAGCCATCGAGTTCGGGGTTCTGGCCGCGCAGCTTGCGCACCTTGTCGCAGCCGTGCAGGACGCTGGTGTGGTTCTTGATGCCGAAGATCTGGCCGATCGCGCCGTAGGTGCCGCCGGTCACGTGGCGCATGACGTACATGGCGACGAAGCGGGCGTCGGCCCGCGGCTGGGTCTTGGAACGGCCATCGAGGTCGGTCGGCTTCAGGCCGAAGCGGGCGGCGACTTCGCGGCGGACCATGGCCACGGCGTCCTCGCCGCGGTCGCGGCCGATGAGGTCGGCGAGGCACTGGCGGGCGGCGGCAAGGTCGATACGGCGCTGGAAGCTGCTCGAGAACTGCACCAGGCGGTTCACCGCGCCTTCCAGCATGCGTACGTTGTCGGTGACATGGCCCGCGACGTATTCCAGCACCTCGTCGGGCAGTTCGGCGCCCTGCTCGCGGGCGCGGCGGGCGACGATCTCGCGGCGTACCGCGGGGTCGGGCCGGTCGAGGGGGACGACCAGGCCGCCGGCGAAGCGCTGCACGAAGCGCTCTTCCAGGTACTGGATATCGCGCGGGCCGGCGTCGGAGGTGATCACCACCTTCTTGCCGTGGTTGGCGAGGTGCTCGAAGGTGGCGAACAACTCGTCCTTGGTCCGCTCCTTCTGCCCCTTGCTGAGGAAGTGGATGTCGTCGATCAGCAGCAGGTCGGGGTGGCGCATGCGCACACGGAAGGCGTTGATCGCCGCGCCGCCGCCTTCGCAGGCCTCAATGAAGTCGTTGGTGAACTGCTCGCAGCGGATGTAGAGGACCTTGCTCTTGGGATAACGCTCCCGGAACGCCGCCGACAGGCCCTGCTCGAGATGGGTCTTGCCCACGCCCGACGGTCCGTGGATGAACACCGGGTTGATCGGATTGTCGGGCGATTCCAGCAGGCGGCGCACCGCGTCGTAGGCCAGGCGGTTGCACGGACCGACGACGAAATCCTCGAGCAGCTTGGCGGCGCTGCGGCCGTGGCGCGGGGCCTCGACTGCGGGCTGCTGGGTGGTGCGGGCGAGTTCGCGCTCGTGGGCGCGAACCGCTGCACCGGGGATGCGGCAGCGCAGGCTGGCGGCGTGCAGGCCGGTGACCTCGGTGAGGGCGGCGCGGATGGCACCGGCGAACTTGCTGTTGAGCTGGTGCGACCAGGTCGGCGTCGGGCACTCCAGCACGAGGACGTCATCCTCGATGCCGACGAGCTGGACGCGCGGCGAATCCAGCCAGAGACGCACGCCCGGTTCATTGCCGGTCTGCGTGCGCACCAGGGCGACGATCTGGGGCCAGGCGGTGGCGAGCGGCGTGGATGCGGCGGGTCGGATGGTCACGGGCGGGGGAGCAGATCTGTAGGAACGGGAACAGGGTTGGCAAGACGGGGCCGGAACGTGTCTGCACCGACCCCTTGACGCGGCCTCAAGCCCGCGCGGTGGACTGCCCCGCGGCGCTCAGGAAGGCGACCACCTGGGCGCGGCTGGGCGACTCGCCAGTGCGCACGTAGTGGCCGCTGGTGGCGCCACCGATCTGGAGGCAGTGCGCCGGAGCCATGCCTGCGAGCAGGGCGCCGAAGAAGCCGGCGTTGTAGTGGTCACCGGCGCCGGTGGTGATCTTGGGCTTGGGCTCCCAGAAACCGTCCGAGGCGGCGCTGCCGCCGTTCCACGCCACCGCCGAGCTCTTGACCAGGTGGCACATCACGCGCGAGAATCCGAAGTGCTTGCGCAGTGCGACGCAGGCTTCACGAGCTGCCTCCCACTCCTGCTGCTGCGACGGGTAGGCGATGCCGAACACCGAGCACATCTGCCGGCACTCGTTCTCGTTGAGGCCGAGGACGACGTCGACGTGCTTCTGCACCTCCTGCAGGGCGGCGAGGCCATCCTTGATCTGCTCATTGGGGCAGCGGTGCGGATCGGCGAGGTCGACGAAGAACAGTGGACGGTCGGAACGCAGGCCAGGCAGGATCTCCTTGGCGAGGCGACGCCACATGTCGGTCATGCCGGGGGTCTGCGACCAGTTGACCGAGGCGATGCCGGCCGAGCGCCTGAACAGGTCCTTGAGCCCGGCGATGCCGCCGCAGCGGGCCGCGACATGGTCGAAGGTGATCGTCGCCATCGGGTCGCTGAAGTTGAGCATCACCTTGCCGTCTTCGAACTCGAGGGCGCTGGTGACGGCGGCGTTGCCCAGCGAGATGGTCTGCTTGGCGCGGGCGGCCAGGGGCTGGAACACCGGATGGATGGCCGGCTCGCCGAGGATGCCGATGGCGGTGACCGCGGCGTCCTGCGCGCACAGCGCGTTGGCCATGATCGGGCCGTTGCCGCCCAGCTTGGTCACCTTGGTCACTGCGCCGATGCCGGCGCTCTTGCCGGCGGCGGCCAGCACCTTGTTGCCGAAGTCGGTGATCGTCTTGACCTTGGTGTACTCCTTCGGCGACAGGCGCTTGTCGACCAGGTCGATGATGTCATCGATGAAGCCGTCGAAACCGACCAGGATATCAGGCTTGTGGGCTGCGGGAACGGCGGCCAGCGCGGTGGCGGCGGCGGCGCAGAGCTCGTGGTAGGCGCGGCGATCGTCGGACATGACAGCTCCAGGGGGGATCCCACGGTAGCCCGTCGCCCGCTCGGGCAAGGTCGATGGTTCTGTGAGCGCCCTACGCGACGTCCATCAGACCGATCCGGGCTACCCCCTGGAATCCGGAGTCAGGATCTGCCCGAAGCCCCCGCTGGTGCCATAGTTGTCGCTGTGCCAATCCGCGCCGGCAACCTTGCACAGTGGCGCGTCATATCCGGACATCCGTATCGGTTTATTGAACTACAAGGGGTTGCATCGCAGGGAAACCTGTACAATGGGCTTCGGTTTCTAGCCACACCTGCCCTTCACCGAGGTCCGTCATGAGCGTCATCGAAGCCCCCATCGCCCCATCAGCACCAACCCACGCCAGCTCCGCACCGGCTCTGAACATCAACGATGCGTCGAAGTCCTGCGGCCTGTCGCCGAGCGTGCTGCGCATCTGGGAACTGCGCTACGGCTGGCCCAGCCCGCGCCGTCGCGCCAACGGTTACCGCGCCTACACCGCGCACCAGGTGCAGGAACTGAAGCGCGTCGCCCAGCTGGTGAAGACGGGTACGCCGATCAGCCAACTCATCGTCGATGGCCTGCCCCGCTTCCCTGCCGACGGCTCGGTGCCGCAGCCGCCCCGTGGTCTGCCGCGCACCCGGGCCCTGGTCCGCTCCGGCGACACCCGCATCCGCGAGACCCAGGACGCGGTCATCGAGGCGCTCGACACGCGGAACGCTCCGGTCGTCCAGGAGCGCTTGCAGCGCGCGGTCTGGGTCCTGCGCCCGGCCGACGAGCCGGCAGCAGCCCTCGTCCCGGTGCTGGTGGGCGTGCATGAGGCGCGCGCCAATGGACGCCCGTTCGCCGAGGAGGCTGCCTTGCTGACGGCGGTGCGCACCCGCGCGCAGCAGATCATGCGCATGATGAAGCAGGGTGCCGGCGCCCTCCAGGTGGTGGCGGTCGGCGATGAGGCGTCGCATGTCGCGGCCCAACTGGTGGCGCTGATGCTCAACCAGCGCTGCCTGCTGGCCTCCTACTCCCCGGTCAAGCCGTCCAGCGGGCGCTGGCTGGCGGTCGGAGAGGGTGATGCGTCCGGCGCGGTCGGCCAGGTCACCGTGCTCGGGGGTGACAACCAGGTCGCGATCGCCGACCTGCTGGATGCGGCCAAGCTGCTGCCCTGGTCCAAGCGCTGACGTCGAGGGTGTCGGACGCTACCGTCCGGGGCCCAATGACTGCACGGCGTCGATGACGACCGTCTCGTGGTCGCCGCCGGGGACCACCTGGCGCTGGATCCAGCCTGGGTAGGGCTCGGCGAGGCGTTCCGACATGCGCGGGGGGATCATCGCGTCATCGGCCCCGTGCACGATCCTGATCGCCGGGCGGGGCGAGCGCTGGGCGATCTCTGCCAGACGTGCGACGTTGTCGAAGCGATGCCAGATCAGCTGGCCGCACGGCCAGAACAGGGTGTGGTGGCCCATCTCGACCATGCTGGTGAAGGGGGCGGCGAGGACGATGCGCTGCACCGGGTGGCGGGCGGCGTACTGCAGACCGGCTGCGCAGCCGAGGGAATGGCCGAACACCGACAGGCGGGCGTCAAGCTGCTCGCGGGTCAGGCCGAGATGTGCGCGCAGGGTCTCGACTGCGGCTTCGCTGGCGGACAGGATGCGCTCCGGCGAGCAGGATCCCTCGCTGAATCCGTAGCCGGGGTATTCGAACAGCAGGTAGCCCGCCTCGCGGTCGGTGGCCGCGACCAGGACCTCGGGCCACTGCAGGGCGTAGCCGCCGTTGCCGTTGCACACCAGCCAGATGCGCTTGGCCTCGCCGCCGCCGC
>JAIFKN010000108.1 GCA_020049615.1 bacterium
ATGCCATAGACCTGCGGCGGGTTGCTGCTGCCCGGATCCCAGCGTTCGATGGCATCGGCGAAGATGGCGGTCTGCGCCAAGGGATGGGTGAGACTCTTCAGATTGCCCGCAGATGCGGTCGCGGCCCGAGCGGAGCAGTGCCGCCATGCTCACAGATCCGGCAGCGCGAAGGCGTCGCCGGTGCGTGCGATCCAATCGGCGAGCATGCCATGCAGGCGTTCACGCTGCGCCAGGTAGGCCTGCTTGAAGATCTTGTTGTCCAGCTCGTACGGATCCTCGGTCAGGTCGTACATGCCCAGGGGCGCCCCGGGGATGCAGACGTACTTCCAACCATCGCGCGTGACCACGCCACGCCACGGGCGGTCGAGGGTGTACGGGTGCTTCTTGCGCGGGACATGCTGCAGGAAGGCGCTCTCCGGTTCGCCGGGGAGGGACTGAGCCTGCCACGGGGAGGATACCCAGGGGCTGAAATCGAACCCGTCCATCGCAGGTGGCACCGGGATGCCGCACAATCCCAGGGAGGTCGGCGCTATGTCCACGGTCGATAGCAGCGATGGCACCCGGCCTGCGCGGTGGCGGCGGTGTCCGCGCAGCATGAAGGGTATGCGGATGGCCTCCTCGTAGGGCACGCTCTTCTCGCGGTATCCATGGCTGTGGTGCATGTCGCCATGGTCGGCGAAGGCCATCAGCCAAGTGTCATCGGACAGCCCGAGGGCGTCGAGGGCATCGCAGATCCGTCCCAGGTTGCGATCGAGATTCTCGATCTGGGCGTAGTAGCCGGCGAGCTCGCGCCGGGCCACCTCCTGCAGGCGCTGGATCGGCGGCACGTTCGGACGCAGCTCAATCAGGGCCGGACGGTGCCGGGCCATGTCGGCGGCCGGAGCCACATACGGGTTGTGGGGCGGCTGCACGCTGATGACGAGGAAGAACGGACGGCCTTCGCCGCGTGCCCGCGCCGCCGCCTCCCGCTCGAGACGCTGGATGGCGAGGTCGGTCAAGCGGTCGGTCTCGTAGCCGCCCAGGCGGAATTCGCCGATGTCGCTGCCGTCCTCGTCGTGGCCGTGCAGCCAGACATCCTCCTGGCAGTTGTTGTTCTCGTAGGCCAGCCATTCGTCGAAGCGGCCACGCCGCTCGCGCGGCACGTGGTGGCGATGGCTTGGTTCGGATGGGCCATCGAGGTGCCATTTGCCGAGGTAGCGCGTGCGGTAGCCGGCGGCACGCAGCTGGTCGGTGATGACGGGCAGCGACGGATCGAGGCGCTGCGGAGTCAGCCACACCGCCTTGTGGGCATGCAGCCCGGTGAGGAGGGAGCCGCGGAACGGGCAGCACCACGGGTTGTTGGCGACCGCCTGCGGGAAATGCAGGCCCTGGATGGCGAGGCGGTCGAAATTGGGCGTCGAGACGTTGGGGTCTCCCATGCACGACAACGCCTGTCCGCGGTGCTGGTCGCCGAGGAACCAGATCAGATTCGGCCGGTGCTGTCGCTGCATGGTGGATCTCCTAGGAAACCATGGCGCAATACTGCGGCCGAGCCATGGATCGGAGCATGCGGACCTGGACTGGATCGACCGTGTTCTGGTGGCACAGCCGGCTTCGCCCCCGAACCCCCGCGATTCGCGCGCGAGCCCTCACCTGCGCGGCGGGTCGGGGATGGGTACGGGGAGGTCCCACGCTGCCTGGCCGCTGGGGAACTGGCAGAGGTTGCGGCTGTGCATCAGGCGGAAGCCGGGAGGGATGGCGGCGCCGAAGGGGCGCTGCCACAGGGTGTCGCCGATGCGCAGGCCGACGCCGGTATCGCTGGCGGTGATCGCGGGGGCGGGGCCGCGCTGGATGGTGGCCACGGCGAAGATGTGCTGCAGTCCGCGGCCGCCGCCGAAGGTGGCGCGCACGAAGGGCCGACCGCGATAGTCGATGCGGTCGGCGCCGAAGATGCGATGGCTGCCCGGGGCATGGTCCGTGATCAGGTGATCGGGTTGATGGCCGAGGAAGCGCACCTGCATGCAGGCACCGTCGTCGGCCAGGAGATCGAAGCCGCCCTCGACGACCCGGCAGCGCAGTTCGGGGGCGAAGATCTGCGTCCACCACCACTGCCGGCCGGGTTGGTGCTCGAGCAGGTCGAGGCGGGCCAGCATCAGCGGTGCGGTGGCGGTCGCCCAGCGCACGCCGAGGTAGCGCTCATGGTAGCCCTGGGCGCAGGTGCGCAGGTCCATGACGAGGCGCGCCTCGTGGCCGGCGACCTCATCCCAGATCACCAGACCGCGGTTCTGCGATCGCTGCCGCCATTCGGCCTCGGCGGCGCAGACCGTGCTCTGCCACTCGGGCAGGTCCTGGCCGTTGCCGCCGCCCAGGATCCAGTCGTGGTTGAGGGCCAGCAGGCGGACCGACCCCGCATCATGATGGGAGTGGCCGCCGATGTGGGTGGTCCGGGCATAGGCCCCCAGCAGGGCGTCGTCCTGGTCCCGGTAGCGGTCGCGGACGATCCACAGGCCCTGGCGGCTGTCGCTGACGACATGCGGCAAACCGGCGTCGGCGTCACCCGCTTCGGTGTCGTAGGGATGGCAGACGGCGGCGAAATACAGGCCATGCAACCAGGGGGCGTAGTTCGGGTGGGGGCTGGCCGCCCCCCACATCCGGTTCCACCACGCCAGCAGGGCCGGGCGCTGGGTCTCCGGCGCCAGCCCCAGGAGGATGTTGTCGGTGGTGCCGGCTGGCCAGCCTTGGCTGTGGTCGTTCCAACTGATCGAACTCGCCCACTCCGGAGCCTGACCCTGGGCGTCGGTCAGATTGTGGCGGGCGCAGGTGATGGCCGCCAGACTCAGACCCATCTGGCGCAGGTTGGGATGGCGTGCGATCAGATCCGGGCCACCGCAGGCGCGCCAGGCGAGCAGGGCCGGCAGCAGCCCGCCGCAGGCGAAGGCCTGATAGCCCTGCCCCTCGTGGTACAGGCCCGTGTCGCCGAAATGCTTGCAGAAGGCGGCGACGCGCTGGCCGCAGAAGACGATCAGTTCGGCGTGGTCCCAGGTGCCGCCGTCCTCCGTACGCTGGCCATGGCTGGCCAGGGCGGCGATCAGGGCCGCGCCATGGGTGACGCCCCACCAGTTGTTGCCCACCTGATAGGGATTGGCCTCGCGCACCTGGTTGATCGCCAGGGCGCAGCGCGACAGCAGGGTGTTGAAGGCCAGCCGCTCATCCTCCGACCACGCCTCGGCGCAGCATTGCTGGACGATGGCGGCCTTGATGGCAAGCATGGACACGCCGAGGTCGAAGGGCGGCCAGGGCCGGCTCAGGTGATGGATGGCCAGCCGGGCCCGATGCGCGTAGAGGGCCTCGCCACTGAGCAGATAGGCGACGGCGCAGGCGATCGGGTAGTGCTCCGATGCCTTGGCGGTCCCGGCGTCGCGGAGGCCAGGGTCCGTCACCGCCTCCAGGGGGCGATCGGCGATGCTGCTGACGCAGCCCCATAATCCCCGGACATGGGGGTGGCCGTCGGCGCGCAGCCGGCGCAGCCGTCGGACCAGGGCGTCATCGTGCCACAGACGGCGGGCGGGGGTCTGGGCAAGGGGAGAGGGCATTGGGACTCCGGGCTTCCTGGCCTTGGGGGTATCGGCTGCGGACGAGGCACAATGAGCGCGCCGTCGGGCGCCGCTCTCGTCCCCGCCTTCGCCATTCCCCAGACCGGGGCTTGCCTTCACCCTGCGGGTCGGTCTATAATGGATGACCCGCGAGGTGCCCATGCCGATCATCAGTTCCATCCGCTCCTTCACCCTGCTCGCCCTGGCCTTCGCGCCGCTGGCGGCGGCCGACTGGTACGTCCGCGCCGGCGCCGATGGCGACGGCAGCGCCAAGGACAAGCCGCTGCCGGTGATGTGGAAGGCGGTGGATGGTGCACGTCGCCGCCGGCACCTACCTGGGCAAGACCGGCTGCGGCCACATCATCGTCACGGTGCCCGGCCTGACCCTGGTCGGCGGCTATAGCGCCGACTTCTCCACCCGCGACCCGTTCAAGAACCTCACCATCATCGAGAAGTCGCCCGACTACAAAGGCGGCGTCACCGGCATGCCCGAGGGCATCATCGCCGGCAAGGGCGATGTCAGCGGCCTGACCGTCGACGGCTTCGTGCTGAACGCCAAGGCGCGCAACAGCTACGATGCCACCGGCAAGATCAATCCCAAGGACTCCGAGCAGGGCCTGCTGTTCCAGGCCGAGGGCAGCACGATCAAGCTGCGCAACTCGATCCTGCTCAACCCCTACGGCGACGGCGTCTACTGCGCCTGGAAGGGCGAGGGCAACGAGGTGGTGAACAACTTCATCGTCAACACCTTCTACGCCGCGATCGAGACGCGCTCGGCCCAGCCCGACGCGGTGGTGCTGGTGAAGAACAACACCGTCGCCTTCTGCTGGCAGCAGCCGGCCAAGGGCGGCGCGCTCGGCATCATGGTCGGCCGCCAGGGCAAGACGGTGATCCAGGACAACATCTTCGCCTTCATGCAGTGCGAGGACAGACTACGGCGTGGCGGTGAACAACAACTTCGGCAACGACGAGACGGTGATGTCGGGCAACATCTTCGCCCAGTGCCAGGGCGGCGCCTACGCCTACATGGACGCGACCAAGGCCAACCTGCTGCTGTGGAAACCCGAGGAGATCGCCGACCTGAACAAGGATCCGGAGAGCTACCGCTGCGCCAAGGGCAGCGCCGGCAACTCGTTCGACGATCCCAAGCTCAACCCGGACAAGGCCTGGTTCGAGCAGTTCTCCAACTTCGTCGCCAGCAAGCCGGGCAAGCTGAACATGGACGCGATGAACCAGTGGCGCGGCGCCCTCGGCCTGCCGCTGCAGGCCGAGCCGGGCAGCGCGCGCAAGAACTGGGGCATGGCCTATCCGCTCGAGGGCCTGGTCGCCGGGCTGACCTCCAAGCTGCCGGGCAAGGGCGTGCAGACGGCCAAGGAGTTCGAGACCTACAGCGGCGGTGGCGGCGCTGCCGGGGCCGGTGGCGACGCCACGCCGGTGGCGGCCAAGGAGTACGCCGAGATCGCCTGGGACGCGCTGAAGAAGGGCGCCGCCGGGCTCAAGGAGCTCAAGGACAAGCCGGTGGTGCTGCGCGCCGGCGTCGGTCCGGGTAAGAGCGACTGGTTCTTCCCAAGCGCCCCGCGCGAGAACTACGACTGCGTCGCGCTCAACCTGCCCGGCGAGGGCGAGATGACGATGAAGTACGTGTTCGGCTATCTGCTGAAGGGCTCGCCGGCGCACAAGGAGTGGCAGAAGGCCAGCGCCAAGAAGGCGAAATTCGCCAAGGAAGGCCTGATCATCAAGGGCACGGCCAGCTATGTCGGCAAGGACAGCTACGGCTATCCCGCCGGCATCATCATCGACGAGGTGGCGACGCCTTGAGCGTGCGGCTGTCGGCTGATGGCGTCGCCGCGTCCGGTGGCGCCGACGGCCAGGGCTGGAGCGGATCCGCGCCGACCGCCGGCGCGGCGGTGACGGCCGGCCCGGTGGGCGCGGTGGCGACGCCGGCGTCCTCGATGTCGTGCTGACGGTCGAAGGCGGGGTGCTGCGCCTCAGCGGCAGCTCGACCAGCGGTGGACCGGTGCAGCATGCCTTCGCCCTCGGCGCCGACGATGCCGTGGTCCTGGCCGCCCGTGGCGGCGACGGTGGACGCGGCGGCGATGCCGGTCGCGGCGAGGATGGCGGACGCGGACGCGATGGCGCGGACGCGACGCGGTATGCGCGCGGCGAGGATGGCGGTCCAGGCGGGCGTGGCGGCGACGCCGGCGAGCCCGCGGAAGGGGGCGACGCCGGGGCCGGCGGCATGGTCCGCTTAACGCTGGCCGAGGATGACAGCGACCTGCTGGCGGCATGCGGCTGGGAGGTCACCGCCGGAGCGCCAGGTCGCGCCGGGCGCGGGGCCGGCGGCGGCCGTGGCGGTGACGGCGGCCGTGGCGGGTCCAGCCACAGCTGGACGGAGTCGTACCAGGACACCGAGACCTACCGCGACAGCCAGGGCCGCACGCAGACGCGCAGCGTCACCAGGCAGCGAAGCCACAGCAATCCGGGCGGCTCGAACGGGCTGCGCGGGACCGATGGGCGCAGCAGCAGCCGGTCTGCGCCGGGCGGGCGGGCGGCCGCGCCCGGGGCGCTGGCCATCACCATGCGCTGCGCCGACGGGACGCAGGCCGCGTTCCAGGCGCCGTGGGCGCTGGAACTGCTGGCGGTCGTGCTGGAGCCGGTCGAGCCGCGCCTGTTCGACGGCGACCGCTTCGAACCAGGTCAGGAGCTGCGCGTCGCCTGCCTGACCGTGCGCAATGTCGGGGGCATGCCGACGCCGACCACCCGCGACCTCGAAGTGCGGGTCGAATCCGGCCCCGGCGTCGAGGGGCTGGCGCCGGCCATCCTCGCGCGTGGCATCGCCCCCGGCGCCACCGTCGAGCTGCGCGACACGGCGCTGCGCCTGCGCCTTGTCGATCGGCGCCCGGTGCAGGCGGAACCGTTCGAGGCTGGGCTGGAGCTGGCCTTCCGCGTGAACGTGCCGCGCCTGCAGCGCTCTGTGGCCGCGCCGCTGGTCCACCCGGTCGCCATCGCCTCGCCGGTCGTACTGGAGGCGCCACAGCTGTACACCGCGCTCGGCATCGGCGAGCGAACCGGCTGGGCCTGGACGGTGGTCAACCGCTCACTGCTGCCGTTCGGCGCCGCGACGCGGGCGGTGGCGACGCGGGCCGCGAGCCCGGGCGGCGATGCCGCGGTGGAGTCGCTGGCGCTGAGCCGCGATGGCGCGGAGCAAGCCTGGGACGGCCGCCGCGATGCCATCGGGCTGCTGCCGCCGGGTGGACGCGCGACCATCGCCTACCACCTCGCCTGGCGGGACGGCGCGCGATCCTTCACCGGTCGGGATCTGACAGTGGCGCTGGACGTGTCGCGTCGAGACGGCTCGGTGCAGGAGCTGCAGCTGCGTTTCGACCGCATCAAGGTCGCCGCCGCCTACCGCAAGTCGCCGGAATCGGCCGTCCTGCTGATCGCCAACCACGGCACGGCGGTGGCGGAGGTCGAGGCGTGGACGGCGTTCCTCGCCGGTCTGGGGCTGGAGGCGGACGTCCTCGACCTCTCGCACGAGGGTTCGGTCGATCTCGACCAGCGCCTGTCGCCGACCCAGTCGCTGCGCGAGGAGTGGCGCGGCCGCACCATCGTGGCGCTCAACAACATCTTCGACGCGCCGGGCGGCCGGCAGAGCTGCGCCGACTACCTCTTCGACCGTCAGGTGGTCAGCAGCATCCTCGATGATGGCATCTCCTGGTACGTGCCGGGGGATGGGCGTCCGCTGTTCACCGCCGAGGCCCTGCTGGCGTCGCGCCGTCGTTCGCGGCGGGTGGAGCGGCGCGAGCTCGCGGCCCCGGAGCTGGCCAGCGTCGCCATTCCCGAAGACGCCGGGCTCGAACTGTCGGTCGTACAGGATCGCCGTTTCGGTTCGCCGGCCACGACCGGGACGCTGGCCCGGCTCGCCGAGGCCTGGGCGCGGCGGCTCGCCGCCAGCCAGCCTGCAGCGCGCTGGCTGCTGGTGCATCGCGCCGCGCCGGTGCGCGAGTCCGGCGGCTGGTGGCTGGCGCGCTGGCGGCTCGGCACCATCGAGGTGCTGCCGCTGCCGGGCCTGGGCGAGGCTGGCATGGCTGCGCTGCCCTGCCCGGGCGAGCGCCTGCACGATACCGCCCAGGTGCGTTCGCCTGAGAACCAGGCGGCGCTGATCCTCGCCCTGCCCTTCAGCGAGAAGCTGCGCCTGTTCACCAGCCTGGTGGTCGCGGCCTACAACTTCGACCTGGTGCCGGAGCGCCGCGCCCTGGCCGAGGCCTACGCCGACGCCATCGTCGCCGAGCTGGCGCTGGAGCAGGAGCTGGTGCGTGCCAGCGCCGGCACCTGGGCGGCGTGGTCGCTGGTCAGCGCGGTGCGCGTGCGCGCCGAGGCCTGGTGCAGCCGCTGGCGCCAGCTCTGCACCACCGGCTTCATCGCCGCCCTGCCGACGAACTCCGAGCGCGGTCGCGTCCTCGCCGTGCTCATAGGCCGGCTGCGCGCCCTGCTCGCCGTGCACTCGCCGTGGTGGCGCGTCCTGCTGCCCGGCTCGCGCCATGCCGAGATCACCGCGCAGTGCGGCCATCAGCTCGACGGCCTCGAGCGCACCGCCTTCGGCAGCGGCAAGCCGCTCTTCGCCCTGCCTGACGAGCCGTGGGTCGACGTCGGCCGCAATCTGGCCCAGGCGCGCGGCCTGGCGGCCGCCGAGGCGAAGCGCATCGCCGCCGCCATGCGCCGCGACGGCCCGCCGACCGAGCGCTTCCTCGCCGTCGCCGCGCCCGAGGTGCCGCTGGCGGTGTGCACGCTGCGCCGACTGCCCGATCAGCTGCATGGCGGGGTCGTGCCGGGCGCGCGGCGCGATGCGGCTTGCGCCGCCCAGGATGGCGAGGACGCGGCGACCGCGGCGCGTTCCGGCGCCCACCGCGAGGAGCGGAAGCGCCTGGTGGAATCCGCTACTTCTTGAGCCCGCCCGCGCCGCGGCGGATGATCGTGGTGGCGCGCATGTCGCCCTGCTTCTCGGCGACCTTGGCGGCCTGCTCGAACAGTTCGACGGCGACGTCCTCTTGGCCGAGCTTGGCCTGGGCGTTGCCGAGGTCGACCAGGATGCGCGGACGCAGCTTCTCGTCCGGGTTGGCGGCCAGCGCCTGCTGCAGGTGCTTGAGCGCGTCGGCCGGGCGCTCGAGGCGCAGTTCGAGGTTGCCGATGCGGTAGAGCAGCTGGGCTCGCGTGGCCCAGGCGGGCAGTTCACCGAGCAGGCTGAGGGCCCGGCGCAGGTGGTCGAGGGAGCCATGCAGATCGCCGCGGCGGCCCATCAGCACGCCGAGATGGTGGTGGGCGTCGACCAGCTGGGAATGGTGCTGCGGGTCGGTGCACAGGGCGATGAGGTCCTTCAGCGCCTGCTCGGCGCTGTTGAGCTGACCGGTCTGGCGGCCGACCTCGGCCAGTTCGCCGAGGGCCTGGATCTCATGCGCCCGGTCGCCGCTGCGGCGCAGCACCTCGGCCCAGCGCCGCAGGTGCAGCATGGCGCCGGCGTGGTCCTTGCTGGCACGGCACTGCCGCACCACCGCGGCCAGCGCCTCCTCCTCGGTGCGGTGGTCGCCGCACTCGCTGGCCAGCTCGACGGCCATCTGCAGGCGGCGCAGCCCTTCGGCCGCGTCGCCGCTGCGCACCAGGGCGGCGCCGATGTGGTAGTTGGCCTGGGCCTGGCCGGCGCGGTCGTCGGAGGATTCGCACAGCGCCAGGGCGCGGCGGAAGGTGGCCTGCGACTCGCCATGATCCTGCCGTTTCGCCTGGACCATGCCGAGGTGGAGCAGGGCATGCGACTGCAGGCCGCGGTTGCCGGTCGTCTCGTGGTGGGCGACGCGCTCGCGGTCGATGCGGATGGCATCATCGAAGGCGCCGCGGTCGCGCTCGCGGTCGGCCCAGCGTCCGAGCACCGCGTCGGCATCGGCGTGACGGCCGAGCTCGCCCTGGATGGCCGCGGCTTCGGCGTAGCGCTTGGCTGCTTCCGCATGGTTGCCAGCGATGTTCGCCGCCTCGGCCAGCCGTTCGACGCAGGCCGCGCGCTGGAGCACCTTGCGGAAGGCGGTGAAGGTCTTCAGCGCCGATTCGGCCGCCTGCTGGGCCTCAGGCGCGTCGCCGTGGGCGAGGTGGCACAGCGAGAGATCGTGGCGCACCTGCGCCAGCTGGAGATGGTCGTTGGCCTTGTCGGCAAGGGCTTCGGCGCGCCGCAGCATGGCCAGCGCGGCGGGGTGATCGCGGTGCGCGAGCAGGGCCAGGCCGCCCTCGCTGGCGGCGATGATCGCCTGGGTCAGGTCGCTCTCATCCTCGACTAGGCCGAGAGCTTCGCTGAATACCGCCGCACCGTCCACCGGATGCCCGAGACGGACGTGCACCCGTCCAAGATCGATCAGGCATTCGGCGCGGCGCATGCTGCGCTGCTCGCGACCGAACAGGTCGGCGGCCTCGCGCAGGTGCGGTATCGCGGCGGCCAGCGCCTGGCCGGTGCGGCTGTCGATGATCATGAGCCCCAGGCGGCGGGCGTCGTTGGCGCGGTCCTCGATGTCACTCATGGGATCCCCGGTGCCGCACGCTAGCGCGGTGCGACGCCGGGGCGCTGGCCACTGTCCGCAGAGGTGGGACTTGCGAGGCACACGCCCGGCGGTCGGAACGAAGCCGGGTTTGTATTGACATGAGTCCGTCCAGTCCTATACGGGCCTACATGAACACCCAGCTTCCCCCCGGTCAGACCCGCATCCTCGCCTTCTTCGCCGAAGCCTCCGATGCCGGGCGTCAGCCCAGCCGCTCGGAAGTCGCCGAAGCGCTCGGCTACGCCTTCCCCTCCGCGGTGTCCAAGCATGTCGAGGCGCTGGTGCGCAAGGGCATGCTCGAAGCCGTGCCAGAGAAGAAACGCAACGTCCGCCTGACCGATGCCGGCTGGCGTGCCCTCGGTCGCAGTCCGGCCCGCAGCGGCGTGCCGGTGGTCGGCGCCATCGCAGCCGGCTCCCCGATCCTCGCGCTGGAAAACGTCACCGAGCATCTCGGCGATCTGGCGCAGCAACCCGGCCGCATCGCCCTGCGCGTACGCGGGGACAGCATGAAGGACGCCGGCATCCTCGACGGCGACTTCGCTGTCATCCAGACCGCCACCGAGGTCAGCGATGGCCAGATCGCCGCGGTCGTCGTCGATGGCGACGCCACGCTCAAGCGCTGGCGCGTCACTGCCGAGGGCGTCGAACTGCTGCCCGAGAACGCCGCCTACCAGCCGATCCGCATCGCCCGCGAGCGCCTCGAGACGATCCGCATCGTCGGCATCCTCAGCTTCGTCTACCGCGTCGTCCGCTGACCGGCTTCCCCCCCGTAGCGCCGGCTTCAGCCGGCACGGACGGCGGACTTCAGTCCGCCGCGGGGCAATGAACGCTCTTTGACGATCGCGCATGCCTGGCCGCTGGCTGCTGGCCGCTGGCCGCTGCCCGCTAGCCGCCATTGCCCCGCCGACGAGCTGGAGCTCGTCGGTCCCAGGTCCTCCTACATGCACTACCCAGTGCACGCAGTCCCATCTCCCCGGTCCATCATCCCACCCATAACCCCGACCAACCCACCCACGACCCGGACCCCCATGAGCCCCACGCCCGCCACCGCCGCTGCCCTCGCCACCTCCGCCACCGCCACCCCGAAGAAGGACGCCCCAGTGACCGCCGCCGTCCCGCCGAAGAAGATCGAAGCCCCCGCCCCGCCCTCGGCCGAAATCGTCGCCAAGCGCAAGGCGGTCGATGCCGCCCTCGAGCAGATCGACAAGCAGTTCGGCAAGGGCACGATCATGCGCCTCGGCCAGGTCGACAAGGTCGACGTCGGCGCCATCCCCACCGGCTCGATCTCGCTTGATCTCGCGATCGGCGTCGGCGGTGTGCCGCGTGGCCGTATCGTCGAAATCTTCGGACCGGAGAGCTCGGGCAAGACCACCCTCGCCTTGTCGATCGCCGCCCGCGCCCAGGCCGAAGGCGGCGTGGTCGCCTTCATCGACGCCGAACACGCCCTCGACCCCTCCTGGGCCGAGAAGATCGGCGTCAAGCTCGACGACCTGCTGGTCTCGCAGCCGAGCTACGGCGAGCAGGCCCTCGACATCTGCGATCTGCTGGTGCGCAGCAACGGCATCGACGTGGTGGTGGTCGACTCGGTCGCCGCCCTCACCCCCAAGGCTGAGCTCGACGGCGACATGGACGACAGCTCGGTCGGCGTGCAGGCGCGCATGATGAGCAAGGCCATGCGCAAGCTGGTCGGCGCCGTCAGCCAGAGCAAGACTACCGTTGTCTTCATCAACCAGATCCGCGAGAAGATCGGCGTCATCTACGGCAGCCCCGAGACCCAGCCCGGCGGCCGCGCGCTGAAGTTCGCCGCCTCGCTGCGCCTCGACATCCGCCGTGTCACCTCGATCACCGATGGCGACCGCTCGGTCGGCAACCGAGTGCGCGTCAAGGTGGTGAAGAACAAGGTCGCTGCGCCCTTCACCAAGGCCGAGTTCGACATCATGTTCAACGAGGGCATCAGCTATACCGGCGATGTCATCGATCTCGGGGTGCTGGCCAAGGCGGTGAACAAGAGCGGCGCCTGGTACACCATGGGCGACCTCAAGCTCGGCCAGGGCCGCGAGAACGCCAAGCAGTACCTCAAGGACAACCCCAAGGTCTGCGCCGACATCGCTGCTTGACGGCCCGTCGGAGTAGCCCGGGACGGAGCGCCGTCGGCGCACCACGGATTGCAGGTGTGCAGCAGGCTGGTTGCTGGTCGTTGGCCGTTATCCGCTGGCCGCTGGTACTGGCTGCTGCACAGACCTGACCAGACCAGCGAATGGCGGGTTCCCATCGCCTGCGGGACGCTAGCGTCCCGTGCATGGACGAACTCGCCCGCTGGCTCCTCGCGCATGGCCACACCATTGCCACCAATCCCGCTGTCCATCCCGACTGGTGTCTCGACTGGTCCGGACTGACCGCCCGCCTCGCCGCTGGGGCGGTGACCGGGAATCCGCTGTCACGCGTCCTGGTGCCTGGCGGCTGGCTGGAACTGGCCGAGGACCAGGCCACCGGCGATGCCGCGTGGCTGTCGAATGTCGAACTGCCACTCGAGCACGGCACCCGCCTCGAGTCCGGCATCCGCTCGTGGCCCGCGACCTGGGAAAACCTCCTCCGGCTGAAGGATCTGATGCTGGAGGCCGATCCGCGTTCGACCGTCTTCCCGTCGACTGCCGGCGGGCTCGAACGCCGGTCGCTGGGCGTCGGCGCCCGCTTCACCACGCTGCACTGGCCAGCGGTCGAATGGGCGATGGCCCAGCTGGGCCTGCCGCTGGTCGCGAACCAGAACTCGATCCCGCGTGAACTCGTCTGGGACATCGCCGAGATGCAGGCGGGGACGTTGGCCAAGGTACCGTTCCCTTTCATCGGCGGCAGCGTGCCGGAGGGCCACCAGGGCCAGAGCGTGCAGGGGATGAGCCACGGCGCGGTGCTGTCCAAGCTGCGCACGGGCTTCCATCGCCGGCGCGTCCCCTGGGGCTTCAACGCCGATCATCAGCCGGTCGGCGGTTCGTTCGATGAGCGCGAAGGCCGTCTCGCATCGGGGTGCTGCCTCGCCAGCTCGATCACATTCGACCTGTCGCCAGAGCTGAACAATCCGTCCCCGTGCCCGCCCATCCCGGCGTCCGTCCGCACGCGGGTCGCCATGCGCATCGCCGCGGTCGGCATGCCGCTGGCGGATCCCGCCCTCGACGTCGAGCTCGGCCGCCTGTGGGGCGCTATGCTGAAGATGCAGCGTCGCGACGCCGCCTACCGCGCCGCGCGTTCGCGTTTCCGCCATGGACGCGCCTACATCCGCGAGCTGTCGATCGACGAGCTGCCCGGGCTGACCGCGCCGGCGACGCTCGCTGTAGCCCTAGCCCTGTGCGAAGCGCTGGAGGTCCGCGCCGACTACGTCGCGCCGGCATTCGGCTTCCAGAAGAATTTCCCCTTCGACGACCAACTCGAGCTCGAACGACGGGTCGAGGCGGCGTGGAAGGTGTGCCGCGCCTTTGGCTGCTCGATCGGCTTCCACAGCGGCAGCGGCAAGTCGGAGGCGAACTACCGCCTGGTCGGCCGTGTCACCGGAGGCAACCTCGAGATCAAGACCAGCGGTCGCTACACCTACGAGTTCGGCCGCGCCCTGGCGGCCTCAGGCGAGGCGAAGGACCGCACCCTGTGGGCCGACTGGTGGGCCTTCACCCGCGATCTCGCCCTGCGCTGCGCGCACGGCGGGGGTGAGTCCGAGGCGAAGATGGCGCGCAGCTTCATCGCCCACGCCCTGGCCCGGAGCGGCGTGGCGGATGCTGCCGCGGTCGCCGCCGACGAGGCGCGCTGCCGCGCGGCGATGAACGCCCTGCCGGCCGATCCCGATGCGATGACCTGGTTCGAGTACAACTTCCTCTTCGTCCTCGCGGCCGGTGGCAAGGCTGATCCAGCGGCGCTGGGCGACCATGGCGAAGCCGGCTATGCGCAACGTGCCCGCTTCTACGCAGTGTCCGAATCCGCGCGACTGGGCTACGCCAAGCGCGTTGCCGGCTACATCATCTTCCTGGCAGAGACCACCGGCCTGGCGCCGGCTGGCCGCTGCAGCGAGGCGATGCGGATGCTCGAGACCACGCGGACCTGGGATGGGTTCCTGGCAGATATCGCCGGCTGATCCGTTCAGATCGGCCACGGATCGCTGGCGAGCAGCCCGACCCCGCTGGCGCCGTCGGCGGTCCACCAGGCGCGGGCGATGTCGCTGCCGGTGACCGCCGCCGACAGGCTGCCATCGGCGCGCAGGGCGATCAATCCGCCCGTGCCGCCGAGCGCGGCGACCTTGGCCAACTGCTGCGCTGCGGCCCGGGGCAGCGGATCGGCAGATGACGCAATGGCATGCGCCACGGCCGAGCGGATGAACAGTTCGCCGTCGCCGGTGCAGGAGACGGCGCAGGCGGGGTCGGCCCAGGTGCCGGCGCCGATCACCGGCGAATCGCCGATGCGGCCGGGCAGCTTGCCGGCCAAGCCGCCGGTCGAGGTGGCGGCGGCGAGGCGCCCACCGGCATCGATGGCGACGGCGCCCACCGTGCCGGCGGCGTGCGATTCGCCCGGCAACGGTCCATCGTCATGACGGAGCGCAGCGCCGAGTTCGAGGCAGCGCTGCTCGGCGTGCGGACCCCACATGAACACCGGCTTGCCGGTGGCGAGCATGCGCCGACAGCCGTCGATCGGATTCAGCAGCCGATTCACACCGCAGATGGCTGCGCAGCGCGCGGTCTCGCCGCACATCAGCGCGGCGTCGAGCTCCAGGGTACCTAGGCTGGTGCGCACGCCGCCGGTGCCGGCATTGAACACCGGGTCGTCCTCCAGCACGATGACCGCGGCGCAGACCGCATCGATCGCGCTGCCGCCGGCGCGCAGCACCGTGCTGCCGGCAGCGCTGGCGGCGGCTAGGCCGCGCTTGGCGGCGCTGCATGCCTCTGCCGAGGCGGTATGCCAATGCGTGCTGCTGGCTCCGCCGTGGATGAGGATGCGGGGGGAGGTCATCCCGGCAGCATGCCGTGGTCGTCGCCGTTTCCAGCGGGGGATCAGTTGCCGAGAACGCGTTGCCCGCCGCTCGGTTCGGTCGGCGGGACGAAGCCCTGCAGGACCATGCGCGCCAGGTTGCGGTCACCGGCCTGCTCAGCTGCCTGGGCGAACGACGTGCGGGCGCGGGCGACCAGTTCATGCGCGCCGCGCAGCTCGGGGCAGAGGCCGAGGGCGCGCTGGGCCTCGGCGATGGCGGCGCCCAGCGAACGGTAGCGCGCTTCGGAGCTCCTCTCGCGCTCGCCGGTGGCGAGGTGGGCGATGGCGCGTTCGAGCAGCTGGTGTGCCTCGGTGCTGGCGCCTGAGGTATGCAGCCAGGTGCGCAGGTCGTTGGCGAATTCGTGGACCGTGCCGCGGTCGTCGGCGTCCCAGGCGGTGGCCCGTTCAGCCGCCTGGACCAGGCGGAAGGGGGCGCTGGGGGCCCGCACGAGCAGTGGCGGGAAGTCGCGCCGGGCCGCCATCTTCAGTGAGTCCTGGCTCGCCTTGGCCTCATACGGATAATGCCCGCTGAGGATGCGGTAGAGCAGGCCGCCGAGGAGGAACAGGTCGATGGTCGGGCCGATGCGGCTGAGATCGCCGGTGGCGACTTCGGGCGGTACGCACATGGGCGTTCCGGCGCACATGCCCTGGGCGTCGGCGATCGATGGGGCCAGCCAGCGGCCCTCGGGGGAGGGGCCGAAGGCGGCAGCCAGACCCCAGTCCATGAGCCAGACCTCGCCGTACGAGCCGACGAAGACGTTCTCGCCCTTCAGGTCGCGGTGCAGCACGCCGCGGCTGTGGGCATAGGCCACGGCGTCGCAGACCTTGATCATGACCTCGATATGCTCGCTCAGCGGCACCTCCGGCTGGCGCAGGTGGTGCTCCAGGCTGTTGCCGGCCAGCCGCTTCATCACCATGAAGTCGAGTCCGGCGTCGTAGACCGGGACGATGTGGGGATGCTCGACCGCGGCGGTGGTCAGGCATTCCTGGCGGAAGGCGTCGAGGTAGGCGCTGTGGGCCTTCTCCGGGTGCACCGCCTTGATCGCCACCTCGCGGCCGGTCGAGCGCTGCCGCGCCAGATGCACCACCCCCATGCCGCCCGCCCCGATGCGACCAAGTAGGACGTAAGGCTTCTCGCCATCATTGACCGGATCGAGGACGTCAGCCAGGCGGCGGGCATCCTTGCCGATGCGGTCGACCTGCGGAGCCTGCTGCGGGGTGGCGCTGCGGCGCTTAAGCCATTGCGCCCGCGCCGCAGCCAGGTGTCCGGCGAGGGCCGGCCGGATGCTCATGGTCGGCGGCAATTCGCTGCCATCGGAGGTGGCGAGCGCACGCAGCCAGTCGGGAGAGGCGGACATCGACGGGACAGGTTATGGCTGCGCTGCGCGAGGCCATACCAAGCCGTATCAAGGCCCATCCGGACCCTGAAAACGAACTGGCTCAGATGTGCAGGGCCAAGCGTATACGTCGCACCAACCCGGCGACCTCGGAATCGGGACCGGTGGCCATGATCTGATCCATCACGGCAGCGAGCTGGACCTTCTCGGCCGTCGTCACGTTGCCATCGGCGGAGGCCAGCCCGAGCAGGTACTGGAGCTCCTGCTTGTCCACGCGACCGTCGTCGAGCAGGCAGAGGTGGGCATGGCGGCAGATCTTGTCGGCGTCGGCATCCATGCCGGCAGCATAGCGTCAGCGAGCGCGGGCCAGCATCATCATGGCTTGACCGGATCTTCGTGCGATCCTGATAAGCGTCCCTGCCGCGGCTGGCGCACAGGCCGCTGTGCAATAGCATGGAGGAGTATGACCCGACTCCGCGACTCCAGGTTCCCCATCTTCCTCGCCATGCTGTTCGTCGCTGGTTGCGCGGTGCGCGACGAACGCCCGGTCGACGAGCTGCGGCAGCGCGTCGATCAGCTGGAGAAGCGCCTCGCCACCATGGCGGCTCCGGCGCCAGCTGCTGGGCATCATGCGGGGCACACCGTCGCCGCGCACCAGCAGCCCGAGGCTGCCTTCCGCGCTTTGTGCGCCGGCAATGCCGCCTTCGCCGCCGGCGAGCAGCGCCAGCCCGACGTCAGTCTGGCGCGTCGTCGCGAGCTGGCCGGGGGGCAGCAGCCGGCCGCCGCCATCATCGCCTGCTCCGACAGCCGTTGTCCGCCCGAGCACCTCTTCGGCAGCGGCCTGGGCGACATCTTCGTCGTACGCTGCGCCGGCAACGTCATCGACACCGCCGCGGTGGCCAGCCTGGAGTACGCCGTCGCCCATCTCGGCGTCCGCCTGATCGCCGTGGTCGGGCACGACAGCTGCGGTGCGGTGAAGGCCGCCCTGGCCGATGCCCATGACACGCCGGCGATCAGCGCCCTGGTGGCGCAGATCAAGCCAGCCCTGGTTCCGGGCCCCGGTGATGCCACCGCCCGCGCCGTCTCCGCCAACGCCACGCTGCAGCGCGACGGGTTGCTCAAGGAATCGGAGCTGCTTGCCGGCATGGCACGCAGCCGTGAACTGCGCGTCGTGGTTGGTGTGCAGTCGCTCGCCACCGGCACAGTGGCCTGGCTCGACAAGGATGGCTTGGCGTCAGCGTCGACCGGACCGATGCCAGCCAGACCAGCGACGGTGCCGGCCGCCCACGGCCACTAGCTAGCGTCGTGGATCAGGCGGCAGGACGAAGTCGGCGGCGGCGACCTTCTCCTGAACCCAGGCGACCAGCCCGGCGAAGGGGCAGAGCATGGCCGCAATGGTCAGCTCGGGCGACAGCACCAGGGCGGGGTAGCGATCCTTGGCCATGACCTTGAGCCGCTCGCGCGTGCCCAGGGTGGCGAAGGCCTCGCGGTAGGTCGGGTGGTCGCCGGCCAGGGCGGCGCGGGCGTACATCTCATGCAACTGGATGAGCTTCTGCAGCAGCTGGGCGAGGCGGAACAGCTTCTGCCCGCTGGTCTGGCCCTGCATGAAGGGGAACAGGTGCGGAGTCTTCTCGATCGCCTCCAGCCAATGCAGGACGGTCGGATAGGCGGCGCCTTCGGCGGGGTCGAACTCGTCGGCAGCCATGTAGGCGAGGAAGATGTCCTTGAAGAACTGCGAGCGGATGCGGTCGCGCACCAGGGCGAGGCGGGCGGCGGCGCGCTCGGCCTCGGGCAGGTTGGAGATCGGCTCCTCCAGCTCGCGGGCCAGGGTCGGTGGGCCGTTGGCGTCGTCCCAGTGGCTGTCGGCCGACTCGGGGCGGCGCAGGCGCTTGATCGTGCGCAGGCAGCGCTCGCCGAAGGCGGGGGTCCACACCGCGGCGTCAGCCAGGCGCGGTGAGCCGAAGCCGGGCTGCTCGCTGGCGGTCAGCTTGCCCACCGCCGAGCACGGCAGTTCGCGCAGGTCGGCGATGCCTGGGGCCTCGCCCTGGCGGGCGATCAGCAGACGGCGCAACTCGCGGTATACGCCGATGGCGTGCAGTTGCAGGGCGGCGATCTCGACCTGGGCGTTCTCGCGCAGCAGGCAGAGCACCTCGATCACCGCCTGGCGCACGCTGTAGGAGCGGTAATGGAAATCCTCTGCAAGCGCGGTGATGGCACCCTGCAGGCGCTTGACCGCGGCCGGGGTATCCAGCTCGGCGATCACCGCCTTGAGCCGCGGGTTGTCGCTCTCGCCGCTGATGAACGCGTCGCCGATGCCGCTCTCCATCTCCTCGATCGCGCTGCGGTGGCGCTCGATCAGGATCGGCCGGCGGGCCTCGGCGATGAGGTCCATGGTCGGGAGTTCTTCGTCGGTCTCGCGGCGCGTGCTCATGGGGGGAGCATCAGGATTGCCCCGTCATTGCCACCAGGGGTTGGGGGTCAGGGGTTAGGTTCGTGTGGCGTGGGTCTGGAGCGGGTGAAAGGCGTGGTGGTCCGAGGCCGTTCCGCGCCACGGCCCCAACCCCTGACCCCTAACCCCAGAGGCAATGGTTCACCGCTTCGGCGGCTCGCGGCCAAGCACACCGAGGACGATCTTGAGATCCTCCCAGGCGGGCTTCTTGGCCTCGGCATTGCGCAGCAGGTAGGCCGGGTGGAAGGAGGGGATCACCGGCACGCCGCGCCATTCCTTGCGCTGGCCGTGCAACCTGGTGATGCCGGTCAGGCCGAGCAGGGCCTTGAGCGGCGTCGCCCCGAGCAGGCAGATGGCTTTGGGCTTCAGCGCCGCCAGCTGCGCCTCGAGGAAGGGCAGGCAGGCGGCCATCTCGTCGGGCTCGGGTGCTCGGTTGCCGGGCGGGCGGCACTTCACCACGTTGCAGATGAACACCTCCTCGCGTTTCATCCCCATGGCAGCGATCATCTTGTCGAGCAGCTGGCCGGCGGCACCGACGAACGGCCGGCCGGAAGCGTCCTCGTCCGCGCCGGGGCCTTCGCCGACGAAGACCAGCTCGGGCGTCGACGGACCTTCGCCGGGCACGGTCTTGGTGCGCTGCTGGCACAGGCCGCAGGCGCGGCACTGGGAGATGCTGACTGCAATGGCGTCGAGATCGGCGGAGGCGAGGCCGGAGAGGCTTGGCAGCGCTGGCCGCTGGCCGCTGGCCGCTGGCTGCTGGCTGCTGGCTGCTGACCGCTGGCCGCTGGTCGCTGGCTGCAGGTTGGCGGCCACCGGCCGTGGGCTCGACATGGGCAGCGGCGGCAGCTGACCCACCGGCTTCCCCTGGAACTCGATGCCGAACGCTCGGTCGAGCTCGACCAGCTGCTTCAGGTTGTCGAGCAGGTCGGCCATGCCGGGATACTGGTCACCCGCCCTGCACTTCCAGCCGGTTCCGCGCCCTGGCCCACAGCCAGCGGTTGCCCAGGTGCATGACCAGCAGCCAACCGAGGCCGAGGGCTGCGACCTGGGTGAAGCCCGGGTGCCCATGCGAACCCAGGCCACCGACCCAGGCGAGCACCGGCCAGTAGCTGATCAGGGCGAAGGGCAGCCAGGACACTGCCGCGGCGATGGCGTCGGGCAGGAAGTGCAGCGGCACCATCAGCCCCGACAGCAGCATGATCAGGTTGCGCTTCAGGCTGGTCAGTGCGCTGACCTCCTCGAGGAAGAAGCAGGCTATGCCGGCGGCGACGTTCAGTTCGTGGTTGATGAGGAAGGCGAGGAGGAAGAGCAGCGGGAACTGCCAGGCGCCGTCTCCGGTGGGCGGCTGCACGCCGAACACCGGCACCAGCACGCAGGCCATGGGCAAGGCGAAGAACACCACGCGGAACGAGCACTCGCCGACCGCCAGCGCCAGCCATTGCCCGAGCGGACTGATTGGCTTCATGAGGTCCAGGGCCACGTCGCCGTTCTGGAACTTCGCCGCGATCTCGCCGTCGAGGTTGGTGAAGTAGGCGCTGCGCGCGATGTAGCCGACCGCCAGATAGGTGGTCAGCTGGACCAGCCCGAGCCCACCGATCTCCGCGCCGTCGCCGCGGGCGGCGAAGATCGCCTTCCAGATGAAGAACTGTCCGCCGACGAAGATCGCGTAGGTCGCGATGCCGGTGACGAAGCGCATGCGGTACGCCATCAGGCGCAGCAGGGTCAGCCGGGCGATGTGCCAGTAGGGAAGGAGAGCCGCGGCCACGGGTGCGGAGGCTAGCGGCCAGCGGCCAGCGGCCAGCGCCCAGCGCCCAGCGCCCAGCTGCCAACCGAGGGAGCATTCCACTGCACCTCGCGCCGCTACGCTCGGTGCATGGTCCGGGCCTCCGCTGGTCTGCTGCTCGCGATCGTCCTCCTGCGTGGAGGTGAGCAGGATGTTCCTCCGGCCCGTGCCGAATCCACCGCTGCGGCCATCGTGTCGCTCGCCAACCGCCTGGGCGACGAACTCGAACCGGACATGGAGCCGAGCGATCGTGCCATGCTGGTCGAGGAGGCTTCAGAGGCCCTGGTGCGCATCGGTCGGGCTCCGCTGGCGCTGGATCTCTATCGACGGGCCTGGCAAGCGGCCTCGGCGGCGGAGGATACACGCCCCGAACTCACCGCCCGCTGGCGCATCGCCACCCTCTGTCACCAGGCCGTGATGCAGTTGCGCAGGCAGGGGCAGATCGAACCTGGGATCGACGCCGACATGCAGGTGCTGCTCGCACCGATCATGCCGGCGCGATACGGACGCTCGGCGTTCACCGACATCCGCTGGGCGATGATCTGGGCCGATGCCCTTGGCGGGCGGGTCGCTGCGGCTGTCGCAGCGGTGCGCGATCTCGATGACCAGGAGCGCACGTGGTGGCGGCTCCCGGACCTGTTGGCCGCCGCCTGGCGCGCCGGATATCGTGATGCCGTCGATGCGGCGACGCGGGACCTGCTGCGCGAGGACCGCAGCCAACGGCAGGCCTTCGCCTACAGCCGGCTCCGGGTCGGCGACCTCGCCGGAGCGCAGCGTACGATCGGCAACCAGGGCATCATGGAAGGCTGGCAATGGGCCGCATCGCTGGCGGTCGACCGCGCTCTTGTCGGTCAGCATGACGAGGCCTTGCGTTGGGCCGAGGGGACCAATTCGGACGAGTGGCGCGCGACAGTGATGCGCCAGCTGGTGTGGGATGGGCGCTATGCCGAGGCTGACCGCTACGCGCGTGGACTGAAGTTCGATCCCGAGGATGCGGCCTTCCTGACTTGGACGTTTATCCGTGGCGATCCGGCGGTTGTTGTGGTCGCTGCTGCCGATCTACGTGCGCGCAAGAAGCATCTGAGCAGCTTGACCACCGTCGTACTGGGCGATTGGCAGCACGAACCGCAGCGTTCCGCGGCGATTGAACTACGCCGGCTGGCGGGCGGGTGGCCGTGCGAAGGCCTCGATGAGAAAGCATCGGCCATGGCCATCGCCGCCATCCAGGGCGACTGGGAGGCCGTGGCGCGGCTGCGCCGCGAGGCCAGCGAATGGGAGGACGACCGGAACGACGAGGTGCTGCGCGGTGCCGTCATCGCACTGGCGGATGCTGACCGCAGCACCGAAGCCGTTGCGCTGCTGCAGCGGTGCGCTGACGCGCCCTGCGCCGACCACGCTCGCGCCCTTCTCGCGGCAGCGGAGCTGCGCCGCAATGTGCATGCCCTTCCCCAGGTCCTGCTCGGCGGCTGCACCAGCGGGGCTGGACGACGCACCGCCATCCGGCTGATGCTCGGGATCCTGGCCAACCGCTGGCTTGGTAGACCCGCATCGCGTGGGCTGGATTGGATGGATCCGCGCGACGGGTTGTAGCCCAGCTGTGCTGGCCGCTGCCGCTGGCCGTCCCCATCGCCAATGGCTGTTCAGCCGCTGGCGTTCGCGCCCCTTCCTCTCACCAGCAGCAGATACCCCGCCGGCAGCACCACCAGGGTCAGCGCCGTGCTCATGGTCAGGCCAGCGACGAAGGCGGTGGCCATCGGGCTCCACGCCACCGAGAACTCGGGCAGGCCGATCGCCATCGGCAGCAGTCCGGCGATGGTCGTGGTGGTGGCCATCAGGATCGGGCGCAGGCGCTGGTGGCCGGCGGTGATCAATGCGCTCTCCAGCGCCAAGCCCTCGCCGCGGCGGCCATTGATGAACTCGACCAGGACGATGCCTTCGCTCACCACCATGCCGGTCAGGCCGACGATGGCGATGAAGGTCTGCACGGTGAACATGGCTCGTTCCGGCCGTACCCAGCCCTCGGGCAGCAGCATCGCGCACACGCCCAGCACGGCCATCATCAGGGTCACGCCGATGAAGCCGAAGAGCACGTTGGTCATGATCAGCGCCGGCTGGGCGTAGCTCCTGAACTGGGTAGCCAGCACGACGTAGATGACGAAGATGGCGACCACCAGGGCGGTGAGCAGGCTGGCGTAGCTGCGCGCGGTCGACTGCGCCTCGCCGCCGAAGGCGAGGTCGACGCCGGGATGCGCGGAGGCGGCGCCGGTCCACCACGTCTTCACCGCCGTGTCGAGGTGGATGGCCGACAGCGGGCTGTCGGGAGCGAGGTCGCCGGTGATGGTGACGGTGCGGCGATAGTCGCGGCGGGTGAGCTGGGCCGGGCGCTGCTCGACCGACAGCGAACCGACGTCGCCGAAGCGCAGGGATCGCCCTTCCGGAGCCAGGGCGATCGGCACCTGGGTGAGCAGGGCGGGATCGTCGGCGACGGCCTCGGCCAGGCGCACCACCAGGGGGATGTCGTCCTGGGCCTGGCGGAATTCGCCGACGTAGGCGCCCTCGCTGGCGCCGGCGACGAACGACACCACCTGCATCGGGGTCAGGCCGAAGCGGGCGGCGCGCTCGGCGTCGGGGCGGAAGACCAGGCGGGCGGAGCGGGCGCCGGCGTCGTCGCGCAGGTCGGTGAGGCCAGGCAGGCTGCCGTCGGCTGCGCGTCCTGCGAGATGGTCGCGCAGCGCGAGGGCGGCGGCCAGCACGGCGTCGTCGTCAGCACCGGCAAAGCGCGCGACCAGCGGGGCGTCGGTCGGAGGGCCATCCTTCTGCGCCCCGACCTCGATCTGCACGCCGTCCTGCTCGAAGCGCTCCTCGACCAGGCTGCGGATCCGGCCGACCGTGGCGATGGCGTCGGCGTCGCTGCCGCCGTCGATGCGCAGCTCGACGAAGAGCAGGGCGTGGTTCTCGCCCCACACCGGCTTGTAGCTGGTGTCGATGTACAGGCCGGACAGGCCGCTGACCGCGGCGATGCGCGACTTGTCGCCGGCCAGCTCGCTGGCGATGCCGCGGGCGAGGCGGTCGGTAGCGGCCAGCGGTGTGCCGGCCGGCGTGCGGATGGTGAGGTTCACCACCCGGATGTCCTCGGGGAAGAAGGCCAGGCGCAGGATCGGCCGCTGGCCCCACGAGGGCGCGAATGCGCTCTGCGCGAGCACCGCCAGGGCCAGCAGCAGCAGGGCGCCGACCCCGGCCAGCGCGGTCCACGGCCGCGCCAGCGCGAAGCGCAGCAAGCGGTCGTAGAGCCGGGCCAGCGCCCCGGTCACGCCGCCGCGCTGCAGGTAGCGCGTCTCGTCGCCGCCGTCGAGCGCGCGGATGCGACCGGGGCCGAACCAGCGGTCGAGGTCCTCGATGTGGGTCGGCACCAGGAAGACGCATTCGAACAGCGACACCACCAGGGCGACCACCACGGTGATCGGCAGCAGGCGGAAGAATTCGCCGGTGGTGCCGGTCATCAGCAGCAGCGGCAGGAAGGCGCCGATGGTGGTGGCCGAGGCGGCGAGCAGCGGCCAGAACATCTCCGAGGCGCCGGCGAGGATGGCGGCCGAGCCGCTCAGCCCCTCCTCGCGCTTCCGCTGGATGTTGTCGACGACG
Source organism: bacterium (assembly GCA_020049615.1). The sequence goes on from JAIFKN010000108.1 coordinate 24,357, forward strand.
ACGATGACGTCGTCGTCGAGGATGCCGGCGACCAGCACCAGGGCGAGCAGGGTGATCTCGTTGAGGCTCTGCCCGGTCAGGTACATGACCACCAGGGCGCCGAGGAAGGCGAACATCACCCCGCTGGCCGCCAGCACCGCCATGCGCCAGCCGAGGAACAGCAGCAGCACAGGTTGCCGGTCAGCACCGACAGCGAGGCGGCCACACGCTCGGTCGAGTCGAGGTTGTAGATCGCCAGCACGCCCTCGTCGCGATGCAGGGCGAGGAAGGCGTCGACCTCGGCCTGGACCGCCGTCTTCAGCGCGGTGGCCTGGGCGCCGGACTCCTTGAGGATCTTCACCACCACCGACGGTCGGCCGTCGCAGTGCACGCGGATGCCGCGTTCCAGCACCCGCGGGCCGCAGGCGGGGATGTCGGCGACCTCGCCGACGGTGACCAGCCGGCCGTCGCCGTCCTGCCGCACCGGCACCGCCAGGACCTGCTCCAGGCGGGTGAAGCGGGCCTCGGCGACGATGGTCTTGCGCGTGCCGCCAGCCGCGCTGGAACCCGCCGGCTGCGCCCCGCCGCTGCCGCGCAGGGCGGTGGCGACCTGCTCGGGGTTGAGGCCGTGGCGCTGCATCGCCAGCGGGTCGAGCTGCACCTCGTAGCGCACCTCGGGCAGGCCCTCGAGGTCGGCGCGCTTCATCCCCGGCAGCGGGGTGAGGCGGTCGCGCAGCGCCTCGGCGAGCTGGCCGAGGCGCTGCAGGTCGGCGGTCGAGCCGGTGTCGGCGACCAGATTGACCTGGATGACCGGCAGCCAGACATCGGTCTCCATGCGCGTGACGTACGGCGACAGCGGTTTGCCGTCCGACGACGGCAGACGGTTCTGCATCGCCAGGACGCGGAAGCGCAGGTCGTCGAACTGCCTGGCGTAGGCGCTGTCGTCCTCGAACTTGACGATGATCTCGCTGGCGCCGTCGCGCGAGGAGCTGCGCACGTACTCGACGTTGTCGACCGCGCGGATGGCGTCCTCGACCGGGACGGTGACCAGGCGCTCGACCTCCTCGGCGGTCGCGCCGCTCCACGGCGTGACCACGATCGCCTCGCCGAAGTCGAAGTTCGGATAGCGCTCGATCGGGATGCGCGGCAGGGCCACGCCCAGGCCGAAGGCGACCAGGCCGATGAACAGCAGGTTCATCAGCACCCGCTGGCCGAGGCCGAAGCGGACGAGGGGATTCACCGGGGCTTCGTCCGGCCGTCCGGTCGTCCGGTCGTCTGGTCGTCAACCGGCACCAGCCCGGCGGCGAGCAGTTCCGGGGTCGGCAGCACCGCGACCAGGCCGTCGCCGGCCGTACGCAGGACGGTGACGCGCAGGCTGCGGCCATCGGAGGTGCGCACGAAGCGGCCGTCCAGGTCGGCGCGGATCAGGGTGATGGGCACGGCGACCGCGCCGTTGGGATCAGGCAGCGGCAGCGCGACCAGCACCTCGCGGCCGCCGCCGGCGGCGCCGGGCAGCTCGATCTCCACCGCGCGTTTGCGGCTCTGCGCGTCAGCGAGGTCAGCGACGCGCACGGCACGGATGGTCAGGGCGGCACCGGCCACCGTCGCCGTGGCGCGCGTCAGGGCGGCGATCTCGTCCTCGCCGAGGTGCAGGGTGGCGACCACGGCCGACAGGTCTCCGACCTCCAGCACGGCTTCGCCCGGCTGGACCACGGCTCCGGCTTCGCGCAGGCGGCGCAGCACCTGCCAGCCGGCCGGCAGGGCGATGCGGTGGCGGGCGAGCTGCTCGTCGGCACGGGCGAGCTGCGCGCGGGAACCGTCGCGGGCCAGCGCCGCGGCCTGGGCGGCATGGGCGGCAGCGTCGCGCTCGCCTTCGGAGATGCGGGCTTCGCCGAACAGGCGTTCGACCCGGGCCGCTTCGCGGGCGCGGAAGGCGGCCTCGGCCTCGGCGCTGGCCAAGGCTGCCGCGGCAGTGGCGCGTTCGGCGCGGGCCATCGCATCGTCGAGGGTCAGGGCCATGCCGTCGGCGACCATCGCGCCCATGACCGGTCCGGGATCGCGGATGCGGCCGGCGGTCTCGGCAGCGATGGCGACGACGCGCAGCGGCCGGGTCAGGCCAGCGACTGGGCGCACGAGCGGGGCGGGATGGTCGGCGGGACGCCACGCCTCGCCAGCGGTGGCGGGCAGCGGCAGCAGGCAGAGACAGCAGAACAGCAGACGGGCACCCGGCATGGCGGCCGAGTCTCAGAGGCCGCAGCCGCTGGGAAGGGCCTGCTATTCCTTGGCCGGCTCGGCCCCAGCCTTCCTGCCGTACACCGTGTCAGGCATCTTCTTGGCGAGCTGGGCCAGACCATCGCGGCCGGCGGCCTGCTCCTTGGGCTTGGGCGAGGCCAGGGCGGCCTGGCACTTCAGCCACATGTCGCGGGCCTTCAGCTCCTCCTTCACCTTGGCGTCCTTGCCCAGCTCGGCCAGACGGGTCTTCAGCGGCTTGGGGTCGAGACCGTCGAAGCGGCCGGCGAGGCGTTCGACCGTCTCGTAGGCGGCCAGTCCGTCGCCGGCGGCGGCGAGGGCGGCGTCGCAGGCCTTCTGCGCCGCGTCGATGACCTGCTGCGCCTGCTCGGCCATCGCGCCCTTCTTCTTCGCCACCACGGTCAGCTCCTTGAGCGCGCCCTTGCCGGTGCCGCGCTCGACCATCCACCAGGCGGCGGTGACCTTGGGGTCGGTGAGGCCTTCGACCGGGATGCGGAACGTGCCAGGCTTCTGCGCCTCGGCGGCCATCAGCATGTCCTTGTGCGTCTTGCCCGGCACGCGCCAGATCGTGCCATCCGGCGCCATCATGTGCGTCTGGTAGATGTTCTTGGTCGAGATCTTCAGCCGGTTGCGCGGGTCATGGGCCATCAGCGCGTTGGTGATGCCCTTGCTCTGGGCCAGGCCGACGAGGTCGGCAGGCTGCTCATCCGGGGTAATGCAGACCAGCCACGCCGGCTTGCGTTCCTGCTCGATCCAGTCGACCGCCTGTTTGACGCCCTCGCCGAGGGACGCCACCGAGCCGGGTCAATGACCGCAGAAGAAGTAGAGGACGACGTTCTGGCCGGCGAAGTCGGCGGCGCTGCGCGACACGCCGTCGCTGTAGCGCAGGCCGTCGAGCAGGTCGTCGGCCTCGGAGGCGGCGCAGAGCGAGATGGTGGCCAGCAGGGCCAGGCACCAACGGAGGGGAGCGTTCATGCCGCGCACGCTAGCGGCGGCGCGTCCTTACGCCACGGCCACCAGGCAATGCTTGCGCTGACGGGTCGATTCGGCCTCACGCTGGATGGCCACCGCCAGTTCGGCGTTGGACATGCCGGGAATGTCGCTCCAGGTGCACAGGACATACCCATCGGTGGGCAGTTCGGCGGTGAGCTTGAGCACCGCCGAGCCGGGGCTGTAGAGCTGCACCAGCTTGCCGGCGGCGCGGATGCGCTTCAGCACCGGCCACCAGTGCGCTTCAGCAGAATTCGGATTGCCGTCGCCGGGGATCCACTGCACGCCCTGCAGGCCCGGCACCGCCAGGAGGTGGTCGAGGTGGGGCAGTTCGCCCTTGCCGTCGAGGTGGTAGAAGCCGTGCGGGATGCGCCCGCAGATGTCGGCCAGGTCGGGCACGACCCAGCGCAGGAACTGCTTCGGGCTGATCATGTAGCTGAAGTCGCTCTGCAGCATGTAGCAACGCTGCTCGCTCCAGATCGCCGCCCACGGCGTGGTGCCGCGACCGAGCGGCTCGATGATGGCGCACTGCGCCTGGTACGCCTCCCACCAGCGCGCAGTCACCGCCCGGCATAGGCGGTCCATCTCGGCCGGGTCGTCCATGCAGTCGAGCAGGGCCTGGTTGCTGTCGCGCAACGCAGCGACGATGTCGAGGTTGCCACCGAGGTCGGTGAAACCAATCGTCGCGCGCGAGCCGAAGCGGGCGGTGCAGGCGCGGGTCACGGCTTGGACGCGATCCCACCATTGGCCGCCGACCTGGGCGGGAATGGCGACATCGGCGATGGCCTTGCCGGCGTGTTCGCCGGGGGTGAACCAGGTGGTGCTGGCGTCGGCGTGCAGGTCGCCGCCGAGGCAGGCGGAGAGGACGCCGGGACCGAAGTTCATCCAGAACTTGGGAAAGTCGTCGCCGTGGAACTCGGCCGCCGTCAGCGCGGACTCGGCGGCGGCGGCGATCTCCTCGGGTGTCACGCCGGCCGGCACGCCGCCGATCTGGCGGCCCCACCACGCGGGCAGCGCCGTGGCTGGCGTGCCGCCGGTCTGGGTCATCACGATCGGGCGCTCGAGATCCCTGGCCCACCAGCGGTTCCAGGCGGTGCGGTGGGCGGTCCAGTCGAAGTCGTGCATGCGGGCCATGGCCGTGCTCCTCGACGCCGAGCATGCGCACCTCCGACCGATGGCGCTTCCCGCCAGCCGTCCCCTGCTTAGCGTTTTCCGTCGTGCTGGAAGACCTCGGCTACTCGGGACCGGCGCGGGCGTGGCACCACCGCGCGCGGCGCTTCGGCATGGCCCGCCCGCACCGCCACAGCGATCTCGAGGTCAACCTGTGCGTCGAGGGCTCGGCCGGCTACCTCATCGACGGGGCGCGCGTCGCCCTGCAACCCGGCTCACTGCTCTTCTTCCACCGCGACGAGGACCACCTGCTGCTCGACGAGTCGGCCGACTTCCGCATGTGGCTGGCGGTGTGGCGGCCGGAGGTCGTCGAAGCCCTGGTGGCCGAGGGGCTCGACGCCCAGGCCGCCGCCGGCCGCCCCGTCGCCACCGAGAACCGCCGCCTGGCGCCGGCAACGGCGACCAGGCTGGCACGGCTGTTCGCCGATGTCGCCGCCGCCGAGGGCGCCGCAGCGGCGCCTGGCCTGGCCTATCTGCTGTGGCGTTGCCGCGGCGATTTCGCCGCTGCCGCCGACGTGGCCTCGGCCACGGCGCATCCGGCGGTGGCTGCGGCGGCGCAGCGTGTGCGCGTCGACCCGGAGCAGCCGTTGGCGGCGGTGGCGGCGGAGGTGGGCCTCTCGCCCGACCGCCTGGGCCGCCTGTTCCGCGCCGAGACCGGGGTCGCGCTGGTCGACTACCGCACCCGCATCCGCCTCGACCGGGTGTGCGCGGCCTGGCGCCCGGGCGCCGACCTGCTCGCCCTCGCCCTGGAGGCCGGCTTCGGCAGCTACAGCGCCTTCAACCGTGCCTTCCGCAAGCGTTTCGGCCATGCCCCGCGCGACTTCCTCGCCAGTGCCGCCGTCGATGATCGCGTCCTGCGATGAGCTTTTTTGCTCAGGGGCTTCGCCCCTACGGCCTTGCAGGCCTACCCCCGGGCTTTGTCGCAGTTCGATCCCGTCGGCAGACCTCCGGGATCGTGGCGGCATCGGCTTCGCCGATTGTATGCCGCCACCACTGCTCGGCGCCCACCCCATCGCCAGCGATGGGGCCCCCTGGTCTGCGGAGTGATTACGGATGATCTACCTCGACTGGAATGCGACGGCGCCGCTGCGCCCGTGCGCCCGCGACGCCTGGCTGGCGGCGCAGGAATCTGCCTGGGGCAATCCAGCCTCGGTGCATCGCGACGGACAGGCGGCGCGCGCCGCGATGGATGCCGCGCTGGCCTCCTGCGCGCGCAGTCTCGGCTGCCATGCCGACGAACTGGTCGTCACCTCAGGCGGCAGCGAGGCGCTGGCCACCGTGCTGCGTGGCGCCGGCGCGGTCGTCGCCTCAGTCATCGACCATAGCGCCGTGCTGCGCAACGCCGTCGCGCCGCGCCTGGTCGCAGTCGACGGAGCCGGTCGCATCGATCCGGCCGGGCTCGCGGCTGCCGCGCCGGATGCGGCGGTGGTGTGCATCCAGGCGGCGAACAATGAGGTCGGCACGGTGCAGGATCTGCCGGCGCTGGCGGTGGTGGCGCGGGCGGCCGAACCGCGCGCGCTGATCCTGGTCGACGCCTGCCAGCTCGCCGGCAAGGCGGCGCTGGCGCTGCCGGCGCTCGGAGCCGACGCGGTGGCCATCGCCGGACACAAGCTCGGCGCGCCCAAGGGCGTCGGACTGCTGTGGCTGCGCCGCGGCGTGCGCATTCCGGCGCTGATCAACGGCGGGCGGCAGCAGTCCGACCGGCGCAGCGGCACCGAGGATGCGGCACTGCTCGCAGCGCTGGCGGCGGCGCTGGCGGAAGCTGTCGCCGAGGCGCCGGCCGAGGGGCCGCGCCAGGCGGCATTGACCGCCGGGCTGTGGTCGCAGCTGTCGGCGCGTCTGCCGCAGTTGCGGCGGCTGGGTGGGGGCCTGCCCAACACGCTCGGCCTGGTCCATCCCGGCGTCGACGGCCGGCACCTCGCCATGCGTCTCGACCTCGCGGGCTACGCCGTCTCGACCGGGGCGGCGTGCATGGCCGGGCGTGGTGAGCCCAGCCACGTGGCGCTGGCGCTGTGCGGCGACGCGGCGCTGGCGCGCTCGTTCCTGCGCGTGTCGCTCGGCCGCGGCACCACAGCGGAGCAGCTGGCTGGCTTCGCCGAAGCCTGCGTCGGCGCGGTGGGGGCCCTGGCTGGAGCCGGCGCTGTCACCGGATAGGACGTGCACATGGCCCAGGAACGCAGCACGCGGCAGCGCAAAGCGATCATGGATGCGCTGATCGGCGCCGAGCGGCCGATGACGCCGGAGGAACTACTGGCGCTGGCCCAGGTCGCCGTGCCGAAGCTCGGCATCGCCACGGTGTACCGTGCGATCAAGGACATGCGCGACAGCGGCGAGGTCGTCGCCGTCGAGGTGCCGGGACATGCGACGTGCTACGAGACCGCGCACCGCGCCCACCACCATCACTTCCACTGCCGCGGCTGCCAGCGCGTCTTCGAGGTCGAGGGCTGCGTGCATGGCGTGAACGGCATCGCGCCGGTGGGCTTCCGCGTGGAGGACCATGAGATCGTGCTCAAAGGACTGTGTGCCGCTTGCGCCGTCCCGTGATCCGCTAGCTTCCGCGCCCATGCCGCAGCCATTCGTCAACGTGACTTGGCTTCTTCCGCTCTGGATCACCTGAGCGGCAGCTGCGCATCGTCCTCCCACGTGCGGCCCGCTCATCCGAGCGGGCCGCATGCGTTTGCGGTCCTTGGCGAAACGCCGGGCCGCCAAGAAACTCTCCACCCAGCCCGGCCAGGAGTCCCCCGTGGACCCCTATCGCTTGGGCTGCCTGCTGGCGGCCGCTTCCGCCATCCTGTTCGCCGCCAAGGGCGTGCTGATCAAGGATGCGCTCAACGCCGGTGCCGACGGCACCGCCCTGCTCGCCGTGCGCATGGCAGTGAGCCTGCCCTGCTTCGCCCTCGTCGCCTGGTGGATGGGCCGTGGCGCCGCGCGGCTGGAGCGGTGCGACCTGCTGCTGATCGGCATCTTCGGCGTGCTCGGCTTCCATGTCGCCAGCTGGCTCGACATCCAGGGGCTACGTCACATCGGCGTCGCGCTGGAGCGCATCGTGCTCTACGTCTACCCGACCCTGGTCGTCGCCCTGGCCTGGGCCATCGGCCGTGGGCGACCGGGTCTCGTGCTGGTCGTCGCGGTGGTGGTCACCTGGGTTGGCATCGCCCTGTCCTGCGTCGGCCAACCGCTGGCGGGAGCGGACCTCGTCCTGGGAGTCGCGTTGGTCGCGGGTTCGGCGGCGGCCTACGCCGTGCACATCGTTGGCATCGAGCCGGTGATGAAACGGCACGGCGGCGTGCGCGTCGCTGCGCTCGGCATGTGCGTCGCCTGCTCCAGCGCTCTGCTGCATACGGCGGTGCAGGTGCCGCCGGCGCTGTGGGCTGCGCAGCCGGCCGAGTTGTGGAGTCGCGGCACGGCGTTGGCGCTGGTTGGCACGGTGGTGCCGGTGCTGCTCGCCGGAGCGGCGCTGCGCCGCATCGGCGGTGGACCGTCGGCGGTCATCGGCACGGTCGGGCCAGGCGTCACGGTGCTGCTGGCATGGGCCTGGCTCGGCGAGGCGCCCACGGCTTTGACGTGGAGCGGACTCGCCCTGACCGTCGCCGGCGGCCTGGCGGTCAGCCTCGGTGGACCGCGGAGTTCAGCCCGCGCCCGATAGTTCTCAACGCGGGCCTCAGCCCGCGGTCCTGAGGTCCCGGTTCATCGCGTCGAGCGCGCCGCGCGCGGCGGCCGCCCAGTCGGCGGCCTTGGCCTTCTCCCAGGCGCCGATGATGGCGCGGCTGCTGTTGACCACGCAGCCGCGGCCGTCCGGCCGCAGTCCGGCGAGGGCGTCAGCGGCGCTGCCGCCCTGGGCGCCGTAGCCGGGAACCAGGAAGATGGTGTCGGGCATCAGTGCGCGCAGGCGCTTGGCTTCGGCCGGCCAGGTAGCCCCGACCACGGCGCCGACATCATTCAGGCCGCAGGCGCCCAGGCGGCCCTCGCCCCACTGGCGCACCAGCTTGGCCATCGCCTCCATGTTGGCGTCGCCGTCGGCGAGCTTCAGGCCCTGGAATTCGCCGCTGCCGGGGTTGCTGGTCTTGACCAGGACGAACACCGCGCCGTGGCCGAGGAACGGCTTCACCCCGTCGCTGCCGAGGTAGGCGTTGACCGTCAGCCAGTCGCCGCGAGGTCCGGCCGGCAACGGCCCCGAGAATCCGGGCGCCGCGCCAAGCCAGGCCTGGGCGTAGTGCTCGGCGGTCGAGCCGATGTCGTTGCGCTTGCCGTCCACGATCACCGGGATGCCGAGGCGGTTGGCCTCGCTGATCGTCTCCTCCAGCGCCTGCATCCCGGGCGCGCCGTAGGCTTCGTAGCAGGCGACCTGCGGCTTCACCGCGCAGCAGGCCCCGTCGATCGCCGCCAGCAGCCCGCGGTTGAATTGGCTGAAGGCCCAGGCCACCGCCAGCCGCGTGTCGCCGTGCCGGGCGACCGCCTGGGCGCGCAGCGCCGGCGGGATCAGCGCCGGCCGCGGGTCGAGCCCGACGACGGCGATGGACCCGGTCTTCTTGATCGAGCGTTGGAGCGTGTCGGCTGCGTGCATGTTTCCTCCGTCCGGAGTTTGTGCGCCCCATGACGAGCGCAGGCGTAAGCCCAGCGAGTCCCCGTGACCGTTGTCCGCGCGATACGCGAGCGCGTGAAGCGCGAGCGGGGGCTCCGGGACGCGGCCAGCAGTCCCGCCGGGGTCCAAGGGGGCGCCCTTGGTCGGGGGTCCTAGGGGGTCGAGACCCCCTAGAAGCTAGGGAGCAGCCTCGCCGCGCGCCTGGGCGGCGATGTCGTCGTTGCCGGCGCCGAGCTGGTCGAAGACGCGGCGGGCTTCGGCCTTGCGGCCGAGATCCTTGAGCGCCTTGCCGAGCACGAACAGGGCTTCGCGGGCCTCCGGCGCGCTGGCCCGGACCTTGGCGGCCCAGGCGGCGGCGGCCTCGGGGTTGCCCAGCTGGAGACTCGCCCGGGCGGCATGCAGGCGGGCGGCGTCGGTGCGCAGCTCAGGCTGGAGCTGCTCGACGATGGCGACGATGGTGCCATGGTCGCGGATGCGTCGCAGCAGGGACAGCTCATCCTCCAGCGCCGTCTTGGCCACCGACGAGCGGTGCAGGCGCAGGTACTGGGCGAGGGCACCGTCGACATCGCCGTCCTGTTCTGCCTGGCGCGCGGATTCGAGGGCGACGGCGGCGGCTCCGCCGGTGAGGAAGGTGATTGACGGATCGACGACGGTGGCGCGCGGTCCGCTGGACTGCTGCACCGGTGCCGTGCCGCTCTCGCCGCCGCTCTGGCGGCCGCGCGGCTGCTCGACCGGAGCCCCGGCTTCGCGGTGGTAGCGCGCCTCGACATCGCTGTTGGCGACGACAGCCGGCTCGGCGCCGGATGTGGCCGGCTGGCTGGCAGTGGCGGCGGTCGGAGCGGAGCCGGACTGGGCGGCGGGCGCCGCGGCGGACGGTTCGGCGCCGGCCAACGGGCTTTCGCCGGCGGTGAGGATCGGCGCACCGCTGCGTCCGGCGACGCCGAGTTCGGTCGGGGCGGGCAGGGCGGCGACGGCGGCGGCGAGGGCGGCCTCGGGGTTGGCCGGCTTGGCGACGACGGGCAGGGCGACCGGCTTGGCCGGGCTGGTGAGAACGTTGCCGGCGAGATCGCGGGCGACGACGCGGACCTGGATCTCGGCGGCTTCGGCCGGCACGGTCAGGGCGGTGGTGCCCTCGGCCTTGCCGGTGTGGCGGACAGCGAAGCTCTTGCCCAGGTCGGTCGAGACCTCGATCGCGACCGGGTCGCCGCCGAGGTTCGGATCACCGACCTGCCAGCTGAGGGCCAGGGTGGCCTGGCCGTCGGCGACGCCGCCGAGGGTCGCCTCGAGGCGCCCGAGCGTCGGGGCGGCGCGGTCGACGACGAGTTCGAGCTTTGGCGCGGCGCCGGCGACCGGCTCGGGTTCGGCCTGGCCGTCGCGGCTGGTCGCCGCCGTCCACAGGCCGAAGGCGCCATCCTTGGGTGCGACGAAGGTGAAGACCGGCATCGCCGCGGCGCCTTCCGCGACGGGCAGTTCCTGGTCCTTGCGCCAGCTCCGGCCGCCATCGTCGGTGACGAACAGGGCGACCTTGGCCGTGCGCTTCGCATCCGCCTGGCCAGCGGTGATGGTGCGCATCGGCTGGGTGGTGTATTCGCGGGCCGGCGCAGGTGCCTTGGGGGTCTCGACCGTCGGGGCCGGTTCGGCGGCGGCGAGGGCGGCGAGGGCGGCGAGCGTGGTGCTGGCGACGCGGAGATGGCGCATGGATGGGCTCCGGAAGCCGGAAAACTAGCCCAGTCGCGGCCTTATGCCAGCACCCGGTCGACGGCACCGGTCAGCACCCGCTGGTCGTCCGGTTCGATGGCCGTCGCGGCGCGCAGCACCAGGCACGGCGGGGCTGCAACCGGCCACAATCCAGCGAGCTTGACCGCGTCCTTGGCCGTGACCACGACGGTGGCGCCAGCCGCCAGCCTGGCGATGGCGGCGACGTCGGCGGCGGTGAAATGGTGGTGGTCGGGGAATCGCAGGCTGGTGCGCACCTCCAGGCCGAGTTGCTGCGTGTCGAGTTCGAAGCCGAGGGGGTTGCCCAGGCCGCTGGCCAGGACGACGCTGCCGCCAGGGGCGGAGGCCGGGTTGCCGGCGAGGTCGGCGAACGTGCGCACCGGGGTGGCTTCGCGGACCACCGCCAGGCCGAGACCGCGCAGGCGGTCGGCCAGGCTGGCGGCGCGTTCCGGCCGCAAGTGGCCTCGGGAGATCCATGCCACGGCGCAACGGCGCAGCGCGGCCAGCCCCTCGCGACGGTAGCCCAGCGGCAGGAGCGCCCCGTCGCCGCCGATGGGATCACCCCACGGTCGCGTCGCGTCGATCACCACCAGGTCGAGGTCGCGGTGCAGACGACGGTGCTGCAGGCCGTCGTCGAGGACCAGGCAGTCGGCGCCGGCGGCGAGGGCGGTGCGGGCGCCGCGCACGCGGTCGGGATCGCAGACGGTCGGCAGGTCGGGGGCGAGACGTGCCTCCTCGTTCACCCCATCGACTCCGCGGTAGCCGCGCGCCACCACCGCCGGCCTGCCTCCACGGGCGGCCAGCAGGCGGGCCAGGGCGAGGGCGGCTGGCGTCTTGCCGGCGCCGCCGGCGACCAGGTTGCCGACCGAGAAGACCGGAGCCGGTACGCGTTCGATGCGCTTCCACCCACGGTCATAGGCGAGATTGCGCCCCGCCACCGCGGCGGCGTAGCAGGCCCACGCCGGCAGCAGCAGCCAGCGCCAGGGCGTGCCGGGCAGCTCCTCGGGCCAGCGGCCGGGCATGAGAACCGGCTTCGGGCTCAAGGCAGGCCGCCTGTGGTCGCAGGCCAGGGGCATTGGACCTGGAGCCCGAAGCCCGAAGCCCGAAGCCCGATCACAACGTCGCGCTCCCCATCCCCTGCGCCGAGCCGCCCCGCTGCACATGCACGGTCTTCTGGGCCGGATCGCAGATCATCAGCACCGTGCTGTCGGCGGTGATGCCATCGACCTTGGCGGTGCCGGGATCGGCTCCGCCGCCGCCGCTGGTACGCCGGGAGAGGCGGAACCAGCCGGCGATCTCGGACGGACTGCAGGCGCGGGCTTCGACCGCGAGGGCGGCGATGCGCTCGAGCCGCGCCTTGCTCGTCGACTCCCTGAAGCGGCCGGCCATCAAGCGGACCTCTTCCGACAGCGGCTGGTTGCAGTGGACGCGCGGCGATTGCGGCCAGGGATCGGGCAGGCGGATCGCGTGCTGCCCCGATAATTCGAAGGAGACGCGGTCGCCCTCGGAGTCGAGGAGATGCAGGCTGGCGCCGCCATGGCGCGGACCAGCCTGGATGCGGCTCTCGGCATCACCGCGGCTGGGCGCGGTCAGGGCTGCAGCCAGCAGGTTGGGGGTGAGGTGCCCTGGCGCGCCATCGTCGATGCGCAGTTCGTTGACCGCCACCGCCAGTCCGGCTTCGCTCAGTCCGCACACCGGCTGCAGGCCGGCCAGGGTCAGGGTCAGGCTGCCGGGACCATGGGCCGGCAGGCGCCGCACCAGGGTGACGTAGGGGAGCAGGGCGGGGTCGAGGTGCCAGGCCAGGACCAGGCGGGGCAGGCCGTGATCCGTATGCACGGCGTTGAGCGAGATGAAGGTCGATCGGGTGGTGGTCACGCCGCCGCGGAAGAATCCGACCAGGTCGCCGTAGCCGTGGATCAGCAGCAGGTCCTCCGGCGGCAGCTCGGCCGCGCGCGCCATCGATTCCAGCTCCATCCACACCGCCGGCTCCAGCCGGGTGGCGGCATCAAGGCTGGGCTTCAGCGCGTTGCGCACGTCCTCGCGCCCCATGCGGCTTCTCCCCTCGCCGGAAAGTCCGACGGCGAGCTGCTCGAGAAGATACTGGGCGAGGACCTGCAGGCGCGGCTTCAGCCGGCCCCCGATGGTCTCCCCGATGGTCCTGGGGGTGCCCATGACCGAGATGACGGGGATGCCCCCAAGCACGTCCGCGATGGCCACGGCAACCGTGGTAGCGATTCCAGCCTGGGTGTCCACGGGGCCACGGCTGGCAGGCCGCTCCTGGGACGGTGGCATGCTCGCCTCGGCGGAGGCGATTCCTCCTTGCTTTCACACCCATGCTATCGACCCTCCGCCCGCCCAATCCGACGGCAGATGGTTGCGATGGCGACCGGTGCTCGTCATAATGGGGCGGATCGAGATCCTGGAGATCAGCCATGGCCAGCAAGACGACCGGCAAGCCGCCCGCCAAGCCCGCGAAATCGGCGAAACCGTCGGCCAAGCCTGCACCAGCCAAGCCGCCAGCCAAGGAGCCGAGCAAGGCCCTGACCCGGACGGTGAAGAAGCCGACGACCGCCAAGATCGCGCGTTCGCCGCGGCATGAGCGCCCCGCCCGTCATGAGAAGCCCGGCACCGGCCGGGTGAACCGCGGCGCCTCGGCCGAGCGCATGGCCCTGATCGAGACCGGCGGCAAGACCCCCGAGCGTCGCATCGCCGCCCCGGTCAGCGCGCCGGCCAGCGCCCTTGTCTGCCCGTTCGGCAAGCAGGAGCTCAACGAGTGGCGGCAGATGCTGCTCGAGCACCGGGCCGAGATCTCGCAGGACATCAGCCATCTCGAGCAGGGCGCGATGGAAGCCGAGGACGGTCACACCACGCCGAACCACATCGCCGAGCGCGGCTCCGATGCCGAGATGCAGGACATGAGCCTCGGCCTGGCCGGCGAGGAGCAGATCGTGCTGTGGCAGATCGATCGCGCCCTGCGCAAGATCGACTCCGCCAACCCGGTCCCCTTCGGCCTGTGCGAACACACCAAGCAGCCGATCCCCAAGACCCGTCTGCAACTCATCCCCTGGACCCCGGTGTCCATCGAGGGCATGAACTACGTCGAGGAGAACGGGCTGACCTTGGAAGACGTGCTCGTCGACGGTTAGTTTGCATCTAGGGGGTCTCGACCCCCTAGGACCCCCGACCAAGGGCGCCCCCTTGGATCCCCTGCGGGGCGGCTGGCCGCGCCCCGGAGCCCCCGCTCGCGCTGTGCGCTCGCGTCTTGCGTGTACCACGGTCGTGGAGGCGTGCTCGGCCGCGAACGGCCTGCGCCGCCAGAGCGGTACACACGCTCCAGGCTGACCGACGACCGACGACCGACGACCGACGACCGACGACCGACGACCGAGGACCGATCTGTGGTTTCAACCGTTCGTGGAGCGAGCGCCCGGACGAGCGACGGACGGTTGGAGCGGCACCGTGTGGTAGATGTCGCGAGGCCGCAGCGAGCCTGGAACGGTCGATCCCGATACGCCGAGTCGACGCGCGTGAGCGCGGCGTGTCGAGCGGGTCCAGGGCGGAGGGCCCTGGCGGGGGATCCGGGGGCTGGCCCTCGGCAGGGGTTCGGGGACGGAGTCCCATATCCGTTAACCTAAAAAATTGACCTTCTGATTGAGTGGTCATGATGCCTCCATGCATCAACCGTCCCAGGACGAGTGGAATCTGATTCGCGACCTGCTTCCGCCCGGCTGGGAGAAGGCGGCGCGACGTTCCGTCGCTCTCGTTACATGACGGAACCGGGCACCGTCCTACGCATGCTGCTGCTACATGCCGCGTTGGACGGCGGTCTTCGTGAGACGGTCAGTCTCGCTCGTTCGGGCGGCATTGCCGACATATCGCAGGTGGCACTCCTCAAGCGCCTGCGAACCTCTGGTGATTGGCTTTCCTGGATCGCCAAGGGCCTCTGCGACAGACAGCGAAGCGGCCTCTTTGAGCGGTCCCAACTGCGGCTACGAGCGGTCGACAGCACCTCCATCAGCGGCCCGGCCAGCGCTGGTACCGACTGGCGGGTGCACTATGCGATCGATCTGGGGACACTGGATTGTGATTGGCACACGGTTACGGACGCACGCGGCGGGGAGGCCTTGGCCCGCACCCCGATGTCCAGGGGCGATGTGATGTTGGCCGACCGCAACTACCTCACCCCAGTTGCCCTCGCGGCCGTATACGATGCCCAGGCGGATCTGATCGTTCGCTTGCGGTGGCGGCATCTCGTCCTGCAGGATGAGCGGGGCCGCGGGTTCGTGGCGCTCGACCAATGTCGGCGCATGCGTGTCGGTCAGGTTCGCGAATGGCCCGTATGTGCCACGGATGATCGCGGGCGCCGTATTCCTGGCCGCGTGGTCGTCATGCGGTTGTCCTCGGTGATCGCGGCACAGTCTCAGCGACGCCTGCAGCGCACGGCGCAGCGGAAGCAGTGCGTGATCGATCCCAAGACGATCGAGGCCACGCATTTCGTCATGATCTTTACCACGTTGCCATCGGATCGGGCGCCAGCGACGGACGTCCTGGAGATGTATCGCTGTCGCTGGCAGATCGAGTTGGCATTCAAGCGACTCAAACAACTCATCGGCCTGGGCCGACTGCCGCATCGGGACGCAAAGGCGGCCCGAACATGGCTGCTCGGAAAACTCGTCCTGGCGCTACTGATCGAGCAATTCCTGGCCAACGCCCGGACTCTTTCCCCCTGGGGACACAGTCATGCCCCATCGGCAGCATGATGTTCGACGGGCACGATGGGGGCTTACAGCCGTCATGGTGCGTGTCATGGAGCGTGCCTTATGCCCGCTACCAACGCTGTCGGCATTCAGGGGGAG
>JAIFKN010000147.1 GCA_020049615.1 bacterium
AATCCGCCGCCGCGGGTCGTCTGGATGTGGAAGGACAGGCCCGGCTCGAACGTCTGCTGCTGGCCTTCTGGCGTGGTCGCCTCGACCTGGACCGCCTCGAACCGGCTGCTGCCTTGTCCCGTTTGCGTGACGATCCCGAGGCTGGCGCCCTGCTGCGCGGCACCGACGCCTGGTTGCATCAGCCCCCGGGCCGCGCGGCGGTCGACGTCGCCGCCTTGCTGGCGCCCTATCGCGGCGGTGCCGCATGAGCTTCGCCCTGCCGCACCTGCTGTGGCTGCTGCTCCTGCCGCTTGCGCTGCTGGCCTGGGAGTTGCGCCGGCATGGCCATCCGGTTCGTCTCCCTCTGGATGACGCCGCCGGGCCCGGCCGCGGACTGCGCATGATCGGCGCGCTGGTGCGGGCCGCCAACCTGCTCCCCACCCTGGTCCTTGCCGTCGTCGTCGTGTTGTTCGCCGGCCCCCAGCGCAGCGGAGGTCAGGCGCAGGTTCGTGAACTGACCAATATCGAGATCTGCCTCGACCTCTCGGGCAGCATGACGGCGCCCTTCGGCGAGGGCAGCCGCTACGACGCGGCGATGCGCGCGGTCGACGCCTTCTGCCGCCAGCGCACGGGCGACGCCTTCGGCCTGACCGTGTTCGGCAACGAGGTGCTGCGCTGGACGCCGCTGACCACCGACCTCGACGCCATCGCGCAGTCGACCCCGTGGCTGCGACCCGAGCGCATGCCGCGCCAGTTCGGTGGAACGCAGATCGCGAAGGCTCTGGAGGCCTGCCTGGCGACGGTGTCGGCCAGGCCGGATGGCGATCGCATGGTCATCCTGGTCAGCGATGGTCAGAGCGGCGATTTCACCCCCGGGCGTGTGGAAGTCCTGGCCCGCGATTTCGCCGCCGCCGAGGTCGTGCTCTACATGGTCTTCGTGGGCGAAGATGGGCCGGACGAGGGGGTGCGCACGATCGCCGCCACCAGCGGCGGACAGGTCTTCCCGGTCGATGACGAGACCGCCCTGGCCGCCTGCTTCGGCCGCATCGACACGCTGCGGCCGGCCCGCATCCGTCCGGTCGCCGCCCCGCCCGAGGATCTGCGTCCACCGGTCGCGCTGCTGGCGGCGCTGCTCGGCGCACTGCACTGCATCTGCCTGCTCGGACTGCGGTGGACGCCATGGTGAGCCCGCTGCTCATCGCCGTGGGAGCCGCATCGCTCGCCGTGCTGGGCGAGTGGCTGCATGCCCGGCGCTGCGCCCGGCTTGGCGGGCTCGCCTTCGCCGGAGGCCGTCCTCGCACCTGGGCGCGCTGGACCCCGCCGTTGCGCGTCGTTGCGATCGTCCTGCTCGCCTGGGGACTGAGCGTGCTGGCTGCCCCAACCGTGCAGGTGCGGGCCTCGCCGGGCGCAGGACAACGGCTGCTCATAGCCCTCGACGTCTCGCCGAGCATGCACCTGCGCGACGCCGGACCGGCCGGTCAGCAGAACCGGGCCGAGCGCGCCCGCGAGGTGCTGCGCCGGCTGCTGGCGCTGGCCGGGGACCGACCGCTACGGGTCGGGATCATCGCCTTCCACAGCAGCGCCCTGCCGGTGCTGGCCGGCAGCAGCGACCGCGACGTGGTCGCCAACGTGCTCGATGACCTGCCGCTCGAACACGCCTTCGTCTCGGGCAAGACCCGTCTGCACGAGGCTTTGGCCTGCGCTGAGCGTCTGGCCCGTCCATGGCCGCCGGGTTCGACCAGCCTGCTGCTGGTCAGCGACGGCGACACCGAGGCGGGGGAAGCGCCACCGAGCATGCCGGGGGCGATCACCGCCAGCTTCATCCTGGGCGTCGGCGACGCGCAGCGCGGCACCTTCATCGATGATCACGTGTCGCGCCAGGAACCAGGGGCGCTACGCCGCCTGGCCGAGCAGGTGCGCGGCAGCTATCACGACATCAACCGTCGCGATCTCCCGCCCGAACTGCTCGACCGTCTGTTGCCGGCGCCGCCCGCAGCAGGTCCGGACCTCCGGGCGCTGGCCCTGCTCGCGGCCGCCATCGGCTCGGCCATCACCGCCCTGCTGCCCTTCGCCCTGCGCCTGCATGGCGCCCCGGCGGTGACCCATGCCTGAGCGCCGCCAACTCGTCGCCGGCCTGCTCGTCCTCGCCGTGGCAGGCACGGTCATCCTGCTTGGCCCACTGGCATGGATGTTCGACGAGGAACGGGCCGCTGCTGCGCGTTCGGTGGCGACCGCAGCCCTCGCCGCTGGCGATGCCGAAGGCGCGCAGGAGGCGCTGGCCGTCGCCGAATCCGCGCTGCAGGCGGCGCACGGCGAAGAGGTTGGCGGACCGGCGGCGCTTGAGCTGGCCCGGCTGCGGGCGCGTTCGCCTGGTCGGCGGTGCGGCAGCACTGGCTGCCTTGCTGCGTGAGAACGCGGCGACCCCCGGACTGCGCCACGAAGCCGCCGCCTCGCTCTTCAACCTCGCGTGGGGCATGCGCCTCGAAGGTGCCGCCCGCGACGAGTGGATGCCGCTCGCCGAGGAGGCCCGCCAACACTTCCGCCTGCTCGCCGAGACCGCCAACGGCGGACTGGCTGCCGCCGCGGCGCGCAATCTCGAAGCGACCCTGCGGCTGCAGCGCATGGACCTCAGCGAACTGCAGGGCCTGCCCCTGCCCAAGGACTGCAAGGGCTGCAAGAACCTCAGCCAGCGCCAGCGGAAACAGCGCCAGAACCCAGGCCGCCAGCCGTCGCCGCAGGGAACCGGGCAGAAGCCGCAGGACGCCCGCACCGAGATCCGCGAACAGCATGACCGTGGCGCCAACGCCGGCGATACCGACACCGGAGGTGGATCGTGAAACACATCGTTCCCAGCCTGCTCCTCGCCCTGTCCCTGTCCGGGCTAGGCGCCGCGGAACATGTCCATCCCATCACCCGGCTCGACCTGCCTGACGAGGAATCGTCGCGCGAGGAGGAGGGCCAGCAGCCGACACTGCTCCAGCAGCTGGCCGAGATCAAGTTCCGCCGAACGCCCGCCCTGCTTGCCAACGCGCTGGCTCGGCTGCCGAGCCTGCCGCCGCCAGGCGAAGACGCCGCCAAACAGGCCGAACGCTACACGCTGCTGGTTGCGGCCGGCGACTGGTCCGGCGTCGGCGGATTCCTCAGGTCGCAGCCAGAGAAGACCGCACGTCAATTGTATGGGAACCTGCTCAACCAGCTCGATGAGGGTTTGATCTCCCCAGAAGATGTCCTCGCCCTGGCGGCGATCGCTCCGGGTGGGCTCGATGACGAGCGCCTCCAGCAGCTTGGCGGAGTGCTGCGTGCCGCTCTCCGTCAAGCCGATGCGATCGAAGCGCTGCTGAACCGCCTGGATGCCGGTGCGGGCACGCTCGGCGGATCCGCACCTGCGGCCCGCGCCCGTGCCGCTGCGCTGCTGCTGGCTGCCGATCGCGACGCCGATGCCGGTCGCTTCCTGCCGCCGCTGGCCGAAGCCAGGGCCTCTGGCGACGTACGCGTCCTCGACCTGCACGCCCGGGTGCAGCTTGCGCGTGCCACCCGTGACCAGGACGCCGTGGCGCAGGCCGGGGCGTGGGACTGCTCGCTGGCGGTGCTGGCCTCCAGCGGCGAGGCCGAAGCCGAGTTGCGCACCGCCGCCGCCGCCCGCATCGTCGCCATGCTGCCCCGGCTGCCGCGCGATCAGGGCGACGCGTGGATGGACGCCTGCTTCCAGGGCGGTGGTGAGGCCGCGCGGTTGACCCTCTCCGCGCTGATCGGCTCCGCCGGTCACCGGCTGCAGGGCCGCGAACCTGAAGAACGCGTGCCACCGCTGCAGCTGATCCACCGCGCGGCGCAGAGCCTGCTCGCGGTGCGCGATCCGGCGCCGTGGCGGCCGTTCCTCAACGCCATGGCGATGCCCTGGCAGATCGAGGCCGAACTGGTGGTCGGCGGCAGCGAGGCGGCGCGACGCCCATGGATGGGCAATGACCGCGAAGAACCGGAGGAGATCCCAGCCGATGCGCTGGCCGACCTCGCGCCGTCGGAGGCCTGGCTCGGCCAGCTCGACGCTTCGCTGGGCCTGCGCCTGCGCCGACTGTCGGTCGAGGTGATCGTGCGCGGTGCCGACACCACGCGCGGCCTCGCCCTGCTCGGTGGCCTGCGCGGCGCCCAGCCCGAGGCCTCCGACCGTCTGGCCGAGGCGATGCTGGCCTCGTGGGTGCAGCGACAGCGCGGCGGTCGGGCGAGTGGCGGAAACGAGGGCGAATACCAGCGTCAGCTGCGTAATTTCCGCCAGCAGATGCCGCAACTGAGCGCGCAGCAGCGCACGCAATGGCGGCAATACCTGCAGCGGATCCGCAACGGCGAGCAGGGTGCAGGGGGCGATCCGGTGACGCGGGCCAGGCAGGTGCGCCTGCTCGGCGACCTCGCCGGCCTGCTCCAGCGCATGCAGGCGGCCCAGTTGCGGCTGTCGGCCGAGGCGGTGGTCCAGGCCTTCGGCGCCTGCCACAGCGAAGCCGAGGTGTTCCAGGCCGAGGATCTCGCCGCCGTCTTCGGCGACCCCGCCGCCATCGCTCCGGCGACGCGCGTGGTGCTGGCTGCGGCGATGCGGACCAGGCTAGCCGACACCTGGCGCAAGCCCGAGGTGCAGCAGCAGGCGAAGAGCAACCGGAGCGATGCCGAGACCGCGGCCGAAGTCGAACGCGGCTACGCCCTGGCCACCGCGCTGCTGCCCGACAGCCTGCCCGAGACCGCGCTGCTGCGCGCCGTGCTGGCCTATGACTGCGCCGAGTTCCGCTACGGCCGCAAGGCGCCGCTGGCCGAGTACGCCGGATTGCGCGATCGCGCCTGGACCGACTTCGCCGCCGCCGCGGATTTTGCGGCGAACAGCGGCGAGCCGGCCTCGGCCGAGGTCCAGCTGACCTGGTTCCGCGCCGCCCTCGGGGCCAGCGATCTCGCCCAGCTGACCCGCCAGGACGAGGCCGACCCGGGGCAGATGCGGCGCATCGCGGCGACGCTGCGCGCCGGTGGCAGGGCCGACGGTGACGAGCGCACCCGCCGTTTCGCGGCCGGCATCGCCGAGGCCCTGGACGAGGTCGAGGGTTCGTTGCGCCCGCGCTTCCTGCGCAAGGCGGTCGAGACGATCGGTCAGCACCCGGCCGGCGAGGCCTTGCGCCGGCGCCTGGCCGGCTACGACGAGATCGCCACCGAGGTCGCCCTGCAGCTGCGCCCGGAAGGCGACGCCGCGGTCGGCACCGCGCCCTTCGCCGCCAGCCTGGTGCTGCAGCACAGCACCGCCATCGGCCGCGAATCCGGCGGCTTCGGCCGCTACCTCAACCGCCAGGTGCAGCACCGCAGCGGCGTGCAGGTGAACTACCTCGGCGATTTCGAGCGGTCGATCCGCGAAAGCCTGGAACCACGCTTCCGCATCCATGCCCTGCGCTTCCAGACCCCGGCGGTGCAGCCGCGCGGCTGTGAGCGCAGCGGCTGGCGCGAGACGCCGCTCGCCCACCTCGTGCTCAGCGCCCGCGACCCCGCGGTCGATCGCCTGCCGCCGCTGCGCCTCGACCTCGACTTCCCCGACAGCGGCGGCCAGGTCATCCTGCCGGTGGCCTCGGCTGCCGTCGCCATCGACGCCCGCGGAGCGGCCGCGCCCAGGCCGTGGAGCGGCGGCCAGATCGCGATGACCCTCGACCAGCGCGATCCGATGCGGCTCGCCCTCGACATCGAAGCGCGCGGCCGCGGCCTGCCGGGCGAACTGCCTGCGATCCTGGCCGTGCCACCGGGCGCGACGGTCGAGGAGCAGGGGCTGGCGTTGATCGGCGACGAGGAGGCCGGCGGGGCGCTGCATCCGCTCTGCGAGCGACGCTGGCGGGCGACGTGGAATCCGGGTGAAGCCCGCTCCTTCGACTTCCCGGCGGTGCAGGACGCCTCGCTCACGGTGGCGCGCCGACGCTGGCAGGACGGGGAGGCGGTCGACAGTCCGGCCAGCGTCGAACTGCCCGCTCCACCGCCGCGCTGGTGGCCGTGGGGCCTTGCCGCGTTCGGTGCGTTGGCGGCAGGTCTGGTGGTCAGGCGGCGGCTGCGCCGCCGCCGTCCGACCGCAACGGCTGGCGCGTGGTCGCTGCCCGTCTCCTGCACGCCGTTCAGCGTTGCAGCCCTGCTGGCGCGCATCGCCGCGGAGGCCCGTCTCGATGACGCGTCCCGGATGGCGCTGCAGACAGAACTGAAGGGCCTGGAGGAGGCCTGCTTCGCGCCGGCGTCCGGCGGGCCGCCGGACGAGCCGGCATTGCGGGATCTGGCCCGGCGCTGGATCGCCAGCGCTAACCGGGGGTAGTTGCTCGGGATGCGGGCCGCTGAGAATGGCGTCATGTCCAGCGACGCACTCGGCACCCTGACCGCCCTGGGTGCGGCGGCTGCCGCCCCTGCCATGGCCAAGCTGTGGGAGGAATCCCGGCAGGCGGCTCCGTCCGGGTTCCTCGAACTCCTCATCGGCGGCGATCTGGTCGCACGTCGGCAGGCCCTGGCCCTCGATGCGGATGCCGACCCGCCCATCGCGGCGGCTGCCCGGGCCGTGGCTGCCGACGGCGATCTCGCCCGCCTCGCCTGGCACCTGCATTGGCGCACCTTCGTCGCGCCGCAGCACGGCTGCGCCTGGGGCGCACCTGAACTCGGTGGCCGCCATGCCGACGTGTCCGGCGGCTTCTATCTGCTCCTGGCGCTGGAGTTCGCTCCGCGGTTGCAGGCCCTGCACCGCCGGCGCGGCTACGATCCGGCGGTGACCTCCGAGACCGTGCTCGAGGCGCGCTGCTTCGACGGCAACCATCGGGCAGGTGAGGGGCGCCCCGGCATCTATGCGAACCAGTTCCCGTGGTTGGCCGCCTATCTGACCGAGGATCCGTATGTGCGGCTCGGCCGGCTGGAATTCCAGCTGCACGCCTGGGGTGGCGGGGTGGAGGTCTGGCGGCGGGACGACGGCGCCGTGCTCGCCCTTGCCGACGGCGGACTGGCGGTCGATGCCGACGGTCTGCGCACGCAGGGGGACGGCGCCTTCAGCACCCGGCTGGAGGAGGACACTGCCGCCATCACCGGTCATCCGGTGGATCCGGCAGGCCGGATCCTGCCGTGGCGGACGCGGCTGGAGCGCCTCCGCTGGAGCCGGATGCTGCGGCGCGGCGACCAGGTGCTGGATGTCCACATCCCCGCTGGCGGACGCATGGACTGGCCATCCTGCCAGGATTCCTTCCGCCTGGCGCAGGCGTTCTTCCCTGCCCACCACGCCGGACGCCCGGCCCTCGCCGCGGTGTGCTCGACCTGGTTCCTCGATCCGCGTCTGGCTGGACTGCTGGCGCCCGAGGCCAATCCGCTGCGTTTGGCGCGGGCCGTTCATCTCTTCCCGGTGCAGCCGGATCCGGGATCGCTATGGTTCGTGTTTCAGCGCGACACGAAGCCGGGGGTGGACGTGGTCAGCCTGCCCCGGGACACGACCTTGCGCCGCAGCCTCGCTGATTTCCTCGCCAGCGGGCGCACCTGGAACGGCGGCGGGATGTTCGCGCTGTGGGATGATCTGCCGCGCCTGCGCGACGGCCTGTACCGCGAGCGCTGGGATGCGCTCGCGGGATCGCTGCGGCGGATATCCGACGTGGGCTGAAGTCCGCGATCCTGCGGGTCAGCCCGTGACCAGGCCCGCCGTGTCGAGGGCGATCACCAGTTCCTCGTTGGTCGGCACGACCAGGGCGCAGGTCGAACCATCCGTGGTGATACGGCCCTTCGATTCGCGGCCGCTGACGGCGTTGCGGACCGGGTCGAGGACGAAGCCGAGCACCTTGAGGTGCTCGACCACCTTGGCGCGCACCGGCACGCTGTTCTCGCCGATTCCGCCGGTGAAGGCGATGGCGTCGATGCGGCCGAGGGGAACCGCCAGGGCGGCCAGGCTCTTGGCCAGGCGGTAGCAGAACACCTCGACCGCCAATTTGGCGCGGTCGTTGCCCTTGTCGACCTCGGCCAGCAGGGCGCGCATGTCGTTGCTGACCCCGGACAGGCCGATCAGGCCGCTCTTCTTGTTGAGCAGGTCGGTGATGGCTGCGGCATCCTTGCCCAAACGCTCGCACATGAAGGCGACCAGGGCGGGGTCGATGTCGCCCGAGCGCGTGCCCATGACCAGGCCTTCGAGCGGGGTCAGGCCCATGGTCGTGTCGACGCTACGGCCGTTCTTCACCGCGGTGGCGCTGCAGCCGTTGCCGAGGTGGGCGACGATCACCGCGCTGTCCTCGGCCTTGAGGCCGAGCATCTCGATGGTGCGGGCGCTGACGAAGCGGTGGCTGGTGCCGTGGAAACCGTACTTCCGCACCGCGTGCTGCTCGTACCAAGCGTAGGGCACCGGGTAGAGGTAGGCCTGGCGCGGCATGCTCTGGTGGAAGGCCGTGTCGAACACCGCGACCTGGCGCATGCCCGGGAAGAGCTCCTTGCAGATGCGGATGCCGAGCAGGTTCGGCGGGTTGTGGAGGGGGCCGAGGGCGAAGCAGGCCTCGATGCCCTTCTCGACCTGCTCGTCGATGATCACCGAGGCCGAGAATAGCTGGCCGCCATGCACCACGCGGTGGCCGATGCCAGCGAGGCCGGCGGCGAGGCCGCGTTCCTTGAGGCCCTCGTAGACCGCACGCATGGCCTTGGCGTGGTCGCCGCCGGCGATGGCGGTCTCCTGCTTCTTGCCGCTGGCGTCCTTCCAGGTGATCGAGGCCTCGGGCGAACCGAGCCGCTGGGCCAGGCCGTTGACCGCCTCGGTCTTGGCCACCGGGTCGATGACCGCGAACTTGAGGGAGGACGAACCGCAGTTGATGACGAGGATCTGCATGGTCGGCACAGGCTAACGGCCGGGGTGGCGACCGGAAGGCCTCCACCGGATGCATGTCCAACCTGCCGTTTGGTGCATGGCTCGGGACTGGCGGAAGCGGATGGCGGCCCAGGATGCGCGCGTGCTGCGCCGCTGCGTCCCGCTCCTCGCCTCGCTCGCCGTCCTGTCGGCGGGGGAATCCCTGGTCATCGAGGCACCTGGCGCCGCGACCAGCATGGCCGGCGGCGGCATCATCACCATCGCCGGTCAGGGTTTCGTCGCACGGCGGGGCGACTGGCTGCTGACCGGCGAGGCCCTGCGCTGGGACCAGCGCGGCGACAGCCTGTGGGCCAGCGGTGGCATCGTCCTGGTCATGCCCGCGGTACGCCTGCACGCCGAGCGCATCGGCCTGCGGCCAGAGGCGCGCACCGGCGATGCCTGGGGCATCGAGGCGTGGATTGAGAAGGGCGATGTGCGCCTGCGGGTCAAGGCCGAGCGGGTCGAACTGCGCCCGGACCGCCTGACCTTCCGCGGCGTCGAGACCGATTTCGGCCACGGCGGTGCGCTGTCGCTGCACTGCCCGATCCTGCACGTCTACCTGCGCGAGCAGGAACGCACCGACAAGGGCAAGGCCGAGATCGACCGCTTCGTCGAAGGCATCGCCGCGGTGCGTCCGACGGTGCAGCTCGCCGGGGTCCCGGTGCTGTGGTTCCCCTACCTCTACCGCGACTACATCCTCGACTATCCGTGGTCGACGATCGAAGTCGGCGAGAGCGAGCGGCTCGGTTCGTTCCTGCATTACCGCGTCGGCAGCAATCTGCCGGCGATGGGCGGCTGGCGTACCCGCATCGAGGCGCGGGCTGACCGCAACACGCGCGCCGGCAACGGCTTCGGCGCTGAGCTGTTCTGGAAGCACGCTGACTGGGGCCGTGGCGGCGTCTCGCTCTACCGCATGATCCGCGAGCGCGTCGCCGATCCGGCCAATCAGGCCATCGAGGGTGGCGAGCGCGATGCGGCCAGCTGGGACTTCGAGCACTACGTCTCGGGCGCGGGTTGGGCGGCAGCTGCCCGCTACACCGTCCTGCCTGACGCGGACCCGTCGCAGACCCTGCCCGAGGGCCGCAGTCCGGATGAGCGCTTCCGCGCCGACTACCAGACTATGGAACTGGAGGAGAAGCCGTTCGCGCGCCAGGGCCTGTCCGGCGCTTGGGTCACGCCGTGGCTGGCCTTCACCGCCGACGCCGAGCGTCGCGCCAACGAGGATCTCGACGAGACCGAGCGGCTGCTCGGAGCCGAGGTATCCCTGCCCCGCCTCGCCCTGGCCGGGCCGCTGGCCGTCGCCGGACGGCTGCGCGCCGAGCGCCTGCGCCAGGAGCTTCGCGACACCGAGGCCAGCTGCGCCGCCTGGGAGGGCCGGCTGGACGTGGTGCAGTGGATCGGCGGACTCGCCCTCGACGCCAGCGCCGGTGCCCGCGGCGTCGCCTGGAGCGACGGTCGCCTTGCCGGCAGCGAGGTCGCTGGCACCAGCGCGACGACCCTGCCCTTCGGCGAGGCAGGCGTGCGGTTGCGCCTGCTGCACGACAGCGGAGCCGGCACCACGGCGACGCTCTCGCCCCGGCTCGGACTCGAGATCCTGGGCGACGGGCATGGTGAGGGCAATCCCGGTTACGACTTCGGCGACCGGTTCGACGACCCCGAGTCCGATCGCCAGTACGGCGTCACCGCCATCGACGGCGACCTGCTCAGCGGTGCAGCCGTGTTCAGCGCCGCGGTCACGGCACGCTGGGGTCTGCGCCAGTCGGACCGCGAGGCGGTCGAGGTCGACGGCAGCGTGCGCGAATCGTCCTCGCCCCTGGCCGATGTCGTGTTCAGCGCCCGCGGCTCGCCGCACCCCGATGTCGAGGCGGTGGCCGACGCCACCTACGACGCGCGCCTGGCGCGTTGGACGGTGTTCGATGTGCGCTCGCGTTGGCAGGTGGCGGAGCGGGTCGAGGTGCTGTACAACGGCGTCTATGTGCCACCCACCGCCGTCGCCGGCGACACCTGGCAGCATCGCGCCGGCGGAGCCTGGCATCTCAACCGCTACCGCATCGACCTGTGGGGCGAGGTCCGGCCGGGCGGCGACGACCTGCCGGGCGGACGCAGCCTCGACCGCTGGCATCTCGGCCTCGCCCGCCGCATGGTCGACGGGCTCGCTTCGCTGGCCTACGAGAACATCCACGACCCCACCCAGGACGGCATCGATCAGCGCATCTCAGCCACGTTCGTCGTCGGCTCGTCGCCTGCCGATGCCCGCGATCCGGTGCGCCAGGCCTTCGGTTTCTGATCCATGCTAGGCAACGTCATCCGCATCGCCGTGCTTGCCGCCTGGCTGGGACTCACCGGCTGGTACGTCCTGCGCCAGGTCCTGCCCGACCTCGGCCTCGTCGCCGAAAGCGACCCGCGCATCTCGCTGGCCTCCCGGCTGAATCGGGTGCAGCACTATGCCCTGCTCTGGCGCCCGCAGCCGACCAGCGCGTCCGAGCGCGTCGGCACCTGCTCGATGGGCGTGTTCACCGACGATGTCGGCGTGCGTCTGGAGACCCAGGTGGACATCACCCGCACCCGCTTCCTGCCCGGCGAGCGCATGCTGCGCCAGGCGGTCGGCGGAAACGCGCGCGCGGGCATCCGCCTGCGCCTCGACGAGTTGCTCGATGCCAACATGCGCCTGCGCGGGGTCGACGTGGCCGGCAATGTCTTCGGCGTCCCGTTCAGCGCCGAAGGTCCTGTCGACCATGGCGGCCTGCGCCTGACCTGGAAGGCGGCCGGCACCACCGGCACGCGCCTCATCCCCGAGGTGCGTCCGGACCGCGTCTCCGGCGGCGAACTGGCCGCCGGCCTGCCCGCCGGGCTGAAGCCGGGCCAGCAGTTCGCCACCCGCATCTCGACCATCGACCCGACGCGCCTGCGCCTGGCGACCAAGGAGGCGGTGTTCGTCGTCCTCGAGCGCGTGCAGCACCGCACCGCGGCCGGCAATGCCGACCTGCTCGAGGTCGAGATGCGGGTGGATGGACGCCGCTTCGCCATGTTGCGCTGCGACGATCGCGGCGCGGTGCATCGTCAGGAGTTGATCGATGCCGGACTGACCCTCGACCTGACCCATGTCGCCGACCAGTACGGCCAGCGCCTCTGGCCGGCGCCGGATGCCGGAGCGCCGCGATGATGGCGCTGGCCGGCGGCGACCGCGACTTCTGCGCTGCCATGCTGCCGAAGGTGTCGCGCACCTTCGCCGCCTGCATCGGCCTGCTGCCGCAGCCGGTCCAGCACCGCGTGCTGATCGCCTATCTGCTGTGCCGCATCGCCGATACGATCGAGGACTGCGCCCGGATGCCCGCCTCGCGCAAGCGCGAACTGCTCGCCGCCTTCCGCGCCAGCCTCGACGATGGGGGCGGCGAGGTGCCGGGCCTGGCCGGGGCCTTCGCCCAGCCGACCAACGCCGATGAGCTGCTGACCCGCGAGGCGGACGCCACGCTGCGCGAGTTCCGCTCCTTCCCAAGTCAGGCCCGCGAGGCCATCCGCCCGTGGGTGCAGGAGATGTGCGATGGCATGGCGGACTATGCCGAGCTGCAGCCGCGACCGGACGCCTTCCAGGCGCTGGAACGGGTCGCCGACCTCGACCGCTACTGCTGGTACGTCGCCGGCACCGTCGGCCACCTGCTGACCGAGCTGTTCCGCGTGCACTCGCCGCGCATCGACGCCGCGCGCCACGCCCGGCTGAAGGCGCGGGCCACCGATTTCGGCCTCGGCCTCCAACTGGTCAACATCATCAAGGATGTCGCCGACGACCGTGTGCGCGGCTGGTCCTTCGTACCGCGTGACCTCTGCGCCGAGAGCGGCTTCACGCCGGAGGAGCTGCTGGAACCGGCTCGCCGGCCGGAGGCAGACATGGTCATGCGGCGGCTCATCGCCAAGGCCCGCGGGCACCTCGACGGGGCGCTGCACTACTGCCTCGAGCTGCCCGTCGCGGACTACCGCCTGCGCCTGTTCTGCCTCGCCCCGCTGTTTTTCGCCATCCGCACCCTGGTCCGGGCCGAGGCGGATCCGCGCCTGCTGGATCCGGCGCACAAGGTCAAGATCTCGCGTCGTGAGGTCTACCGCACCCTGGCGGCCGGCTATCTGGTGGCGCCGTGCAACACGCTGGTGGCCAGCTACTACCGGCGGCTGGCGGTCGGCCGGTAACGTTTCCGCGCGAGTCCGGTACAATGGGCGGAGAACCAATCATGCCCCGCTTCCAAGCCGCCCTCGCCGGCCTCGTCCTGGTCTGCCTCGCATCCTTCGCTGCCGCCGCTGAACGCGTGCCGGCCGACAGCCGCTGGGTCATCCATGCCGATCTCCAGCTCATGCTGCGCACCAAGGTCGGCGAATGGATCGGCAGGGAGATGGTCAAGCAGCCGCATGCCGCCAGGCTCAAGATGCTCGAGGCGATCTCGGGCCTGAACCTCAAGCGGGATCTGCGGCACGTCACGATCTGCGGGGTCGGTGCCGATGACGACAGCGGTCTGGTCTACGTCCGCGGCACCTTCGACGCCGAGCGGATCGGCAACCTGGCCCAGGCCGCCGAAGGCTATGCCGCGGTCCAGGCCGGATCGCGCACGATCCATACCTGGATGGACAAGGGCAAGCCGGCTGCCGGCTGCCTGGCTGCCGCCGACCTGCTGATCCTGGGCAAGAGCAGCACGCGGGTGCGCGAGGCCCTCGCGCTGCTCGACGCGTCGACCGCGCCTGGGGCGGTGTTCCAGCTGCCGGCCGGCTGGGAGAAGTCGGCGCTGGTGGTGTGCGCGGCAGAGGACCTCGCCGCCTTGGCGGACGGCAAGCCGGAATCGGCGATGCTGCGCAACGTCCGCTCGCTGGTCGCCCGCGTGGTCGAAGACGGATCGTTGCTCGCGTTCGAGGCCCGTGCCGTCGCCATCACCGAGGCGGCGGCCCAGCAGATGGTCGATGCTGGACGCGGCCTCGCCGCGATCGTCCAGCTGCAGAAGCCGGCCAATCTCGACCCGGTGCTGATCGAGACGGTGCGTACCGGCGAGCTCAGCCGCGACGGGGTCAACGTCTCCCTGCGGCTGACCGTGCCTTTCGAGGACGCGCTGCGCCTGGTCCAGCAGGGCAAGAAGGCCGAGTGATGGCGACCGAGGGCGACCGGGCGGTGGCGGCGAAGGCGGCGGCAGGCGATGCCGCCGCCTTCGCCACGCTGGTCGAGAGCCACGCGTTGCGCCTGCACCGCTGGCTGGTCGCCACCGGCACCCCGCACCATGACGCCGAGGATGTGGTGCAGGAGGCCTTCCTGCGCGCCCATGCGGCGATCGCCCGCTACGACGTGCGCTGGGCCTTTTCGACCTGGCTGTTCACCATCGCGCATCGCGTGCGCCTGGATTTCGCCTCCCGGCGGCGGGAACACGCCCCGCTCAACGATGTCCACATCGCGGCTGCCGTTTCCGATCCGTTGCCTGCCGGCGGTCTGTGGCGCCGCGCCCGCGCCCTGCTGGCTGAGGATGAGTTCCGGCTGCTGTGGCTGCACTACGCCGAGGATCAGCCGCCGGCCGCGGTGGCGCGCGTCCTGGGCATCAACCCGATCGCCGCCCGCGTGCGCCTGCACCGGGCGCGCAAGCGGCTGGAGGCGGCGTTGCGCGCCGATCCGTCGTTCACCCCTGCGGAGGCCCTGTCATGAGCGATCTTGCATCCCGGCTGCGCGCCGAGGCGCAGACCGTCCCGCCCATCGCCGATGCCGGTCTGGCGCGGCGCATCCGCGACCGGCTGCCCGCCACGATGCCGCTGGCGCGGCCGCACCTGCGCTTCCCGCTGCGCCTGGCCATCGCCGCCGCGCTGGTCGCGGCCGTCGGCCTCGCCTGGCTGGCCGGCACGGGGACGCCCCCCGCCCCGACGCCGCTCGCGATGACGCCGCCGACGCCGCCGACTCCGCCGACGCTCAGCGAGATGCTCCGGGATGCCGGTTCAGCGGTGCCGGGCAGGACGGTGGACGGCGAACTGGCCGCGCTGGGTGCAGACTTCGCCTCGGTGGCACGTACCGTGCGCAGCGCCGTGCCGTTCTAGTGAGCCCAGCTAGGGCACGCCAATCTCGACGCTTCCGTCGACCACGCGGACGGCGTAGGCCACGGCTGTGCAGGAGGATGGCCCCATGGTGCAGCGGCCGTCATCGAGATGGAAGCTCCAGGCATGGGCGGGGCAGACCACGGCGTCCTCGTGCACGTAGCCTTGAGCCAGCGACACCCCGGCATGCGGGCAGGCGTCCTTGAGCGCGCGGAAGCGCTCGCCGGTGCGGAACACGGCGATGCGCCGGGCCCCGACCGTGACCACCCGGCCCTGGCCATCGTTGAAATCGCCAATAGTCCCCACCGGAGTCCAGCGCAGATCGTCGCTCATGCATCCTCCCGGCGCAGGGCGAAATGCCTGGGATCGACCGGGCCTGACGAATCGGTGCGGGTGTGGGTGCCGACCGAACCCAGCCGGCGCTCGGCCGCCTGGCTGACGAGCGAGCCGACCAGCAGCAGGTTCTGCAGCTCCCAGCCCGCCGGGGTGCGCAGGAAGCCGTTGGCCTGATGCGCCATCCAGAAGGCGATCGAGCGTCGCGCCA
>JAIFKN010000267.1 GCA_020049615.1 bacterium
CCTGGCGCAGGATGAAGGTCGGCTGGACGCGCTGGCGGTCGGCCTCGAAGATGCCGCGCAGGAAGCGGAAGTCCCAGCGCGGCGCGTCGTCGACCGAGAGCACCCGCAGCTTCTTGTCGACCACCTGGATGTTGGCGCGGCTCTTGCGGTTGTTGACCGTGTTGGCCTCCTCCGGCTGCGGGGTCAGCTCAGCGGAGAAGGTGAACACGCCCTCCTTGTCCGGCACCAGCTCGACGCTGTGCACGAACTCGCGATCGTCGCCCAGGGCCAGCTGCTCCTCCTTGAGCACCTCCTCGACCCCGGCCTCGCTGGTCCGGCGGATGACCAGCGGCACGGTGCGGCCGGAGAAGCCGCGCTGGCGGATGCGCACGTCGAGGACGAAACGGTCGTTCTTGAAGACGACGTCCTCCGAGAAGATGAACGGGATCTCGAGATCTTTGGCTTGCGGGCTGCCAACGCCGAGGGCGATGACCGGCGCGCCAAGCGACTTCGCCACCTCGACCGGGTCCTCGCCGCGGTTCCAGCCGCCGTCGCTGGCCAGGATCACGGCGTCGAGCCGGCGGCCGCGGGCGCGCCGGGCGCTGTCGGCCAGGGCCGCACCGATCTGGCTGGCGCGCTCGTCCGGCGGCTTGGCCCCGGAGAGCGGTCCGCCGCCGGCGGCGGGGGCCTGCAGCGCGGCCAGGCCGGAGCCTTCGCCGAAGCCGTAGACCTCGACCTTGAAGCGGCCCTCGAGGGCGCGGATCGGATCGCGCTTGGGATCGGCCAGGGTGGCGGCGAGCAGATCGTGGCGGGTGGCGGTCGCGGCAGCGCCACCGAGCAGCTCGGACGCCTGCCTGGCCGCCTCGCCCTCGCGGCGGTCGACCAGCGCCATCGACTGCGAGCGGTCGACCAGGACCATGACCGTGCCGGTGCCATCGAAACGCCGCACCACGTCGAGGAAGGCCCCGCTAGCGATGAACAGGATGACGGCGAGGGCGCCGGCGCGCAGCGCCGAGAGGGCCAGCTTGCGCCGCGGCGGCACCCAGCCGACGTCCTTGCGGTAACCCCAGCGGATGAGCAGGGCGCCGCCGACCAGCAGGCCGAGGAACAGGACGATCTCGCCGGGCGTGTCGCAGCGCGGCAGGCGCAGCGCCTCGACCGTGCCGCCATCGCCGGTCGCGTCGCGCCAGAGCAGGAGTTTCAGAAGAAGGTCTATCATGGCTCGCTCATGCGTCCTTCGGAGCCCACTTCACCACCAGGACGCTCTCGGCGAGCAGGCAGCCGACGGCGAGGATGAAGAGGATCCACCACACCTCGACGCCGGCGCGGGCGCGGTCGAGGCTGGCGCCGGCGTCCTCGCCGGTGCCGATCCAGATGAGGCGCACGCCGGGCAGGCGCACGCCGGCCTCCTCGCGCGTGAGCGCGCTCAGGTCGCTCTCATCGGCGGGCGGGTTGGCGGCGAAGCGCCAGGGACGCTCGGCGCCGCTGAGGGTGTAGAAGCCAGCGAAGGGCGTCTCGGCGAGCTCGACGCGGGCCGAGCCGTCGGCGGTCGGCTCGGGGTTCAGCACGGTGCGGCCACCGCGCGGGTCGGTCGCCTCGACCCGGGCCCCGGCCAGGCGGGCCGGCACCACCAGGCGCAGCGGATCGTGCACGCGCACGTTCAGGCGCGGGCGGTTGCCCAGGGCGGCGTGCTGGACCATGCGGCGGGTGAGCATGAGGAAGGCCGGGCGCAGCGGCAGGTCGCTCCAGGTCTTGTCGCTGGGGAAGGCGGCCATCAGCACGGCGCCGCGGCCGATGGTGCGCTCGACCAGGGCCGGCTTGCCGTCGGCGAAGGTCGCGACCACGCTGGTGCCGGCGACGGGCTCCAGGCCGTGCGCCCTCCAGAAGCGCGGCTGGGCGAGGAACGGCTGGGTCGTCGGGTTGGCGAAGAAGGAGACGATGGGGTGGACCAGGCCGGTGGTGGTCAGGCCCTGGCCCTTGGCGCCCTTGTCATCGACCAGGTCGCGCGGCTCGCCGGACAGGGCGGCCGGCGCCACCGGCGCCAGCACCGCGTTCCACGCCGCCGCGGTGGCACGGGTGCCGGGCAGGATGATCAGGCCACGGCCGGCCGAAAGCCAGGCGCGCAGGGCGTCGCCCAGGCCGGGCAGCGGGACGGCCGGGTCGTTGAGCACCACCGCCTGGTAGGCGGCGAGGTCGACCGAGGCGAGGGCGGCGGGCGGCACCACCTCGACGCGGAAGAGATCGGCCGGGCCGTTGTCCTCGTCGGCCGGGGTCGGGACCGCTCCGGGGGCCGGGGCGGACATCGCGGCGATGGGCGACAGGGCGGCCTTGAGGAACTCGGCGCCGCCGCCGCGCTGGCCTTCCGAACCGTCCACGACCAGCACGCGCACCTTGTCGACCGCCTCCAGCACCAGTTGGCGGGCGTCGTCGGCCGGAACCAGGTCCGGGGTGAGGCGCATCTGCACGCGGCGCAGGCCGGGGGCGAGGCGGGCCTGCAGGCGGACCTCGGTGACAGTCTCCAGGCGGTCGATCGCGGTTCCGGCGGCCTTGCGCAGATTGCCGTCGTCGCCATCGGCCCACAGCTCGACCTGCACGTCGCTGGCCGGGGCGCCGCCGCGATTGCGGATCACCGCAGTGAACGGGGTCGGCGCGTCGGTGGTGACCAGCTCATCATCGGCGGCGAAGCTCTCGATCTGGACGTTGTCGCGTGGCGGCGTGCCGCCGACGTCGGCGAGGATGAGCGCCGGCGCGCCGGGGGCGGAGAGCTCGCCGGCGAGCGCCTTCCAGGCGCGATCGTCGGGCAGCGGCCAGCCGCGCGCCTGCATGTCGCCGACCAGGTAGATCTCGCGCCGGCCGGAGATGTCGCGCAGGATATCGACTGCGCGGGTGATACCGGCGACCACGCTGGTGCCGCCATCGCCTTGCGGCGCCGCCTCGATCGCCTGGGCGACGTAGGCGAGGTCCTGGCTCGGCTCGGCCAGCTCGGCCTGGGCGACATCGGAGAGCAGCACCAGCGCCGCCGCCGAGCCGCGCGGCAGCTTGGCGACCAGCTCCTGGGCGCGGATCTTGGCCGCGTCGAGCCGGCTGCCGCTGCCGTCGCGCGCCGACATCGACAAGGAGCGGTCGAGGACGATCACCGCCGAGACCCCGCCCTTCAGGCCGAGCAGCTCGAGGCCTCCGCTGGCGATCGAGGGGCGGGCCAGGGCCAGGGCCATGAAGACCACGGCGAGAGTGCGCAGGAGGAGCAGGATGAGCTCGCGCAGCTGCAGTTTCTTCGAGCTCTTCTGCAGCGTCTTGAGCAGGAACTCCAGCGCCGGCCACTGCACCACCTTGAAGCGGTTGCGGTTGAGCAGCCAGATGATGACGGGGACCGAGGCCAGGGCGGTGAGGCCGGCCAGGAGCGGGGCGAGAAAGGTCATCGCGACGCCCCGGCCAGCGGCCAGCGGCCAGCGGCCAGCGGCCAGCGGCCAGCGGCCAGCGGCCAGCGGCCAGCGGCCAGCGGCCAGCGGCCACGTGTGCCTGCCCTTCATCGCCCGATCGCCCCGCGCGCGCCGGCCGCGGACATGGCTGCGCGCTTGTTGAAGTAGGCGCTCAGCACCACGTCGACCGGCGACGAGGTGCTGGCCAGGACGTGGTCGGCGCCGGCCTTGCGGCAGGCGGCGTCGATGGCGGTGATGTGCTTCTGCAGCTCGTCGAGGTAGGCGGCCTTGATCTGACGCGGGTTGAGCAGGACCTTCTGGTCCAGCTCGAGGCCGTGGAACTGGACCTGCCCCTCGAAGGGGAAGTTCAGCTCGTCGTCGTCAAGCACCTGCACCACCAGCACGTCGTGGCCGTCGTGCCGCAGGCGCGCCAGGCCCTTGGCCAGGTCGGCGGTGTCGACGAAGAGATCGCTGAACAGCACGACGATGCCGCGCGAGGTGATGCGCTCGGCGACCTTGGTCAGCACCGGGCCGATGCCGGTGCGCGGGTCGGCCTCGGCGCGCAGCAGGGCGTCGCACATGCGCCCGAGATGGTCCTTGCGGCTGGACCTGGGCACGAACTCCTGCACGTCGCCGGCGAAGGTGCACAGGCCGACGGCGTCGCTCTGCAGCAGGACCATCCAGCCGATCGCGGCGGCGGCGAGGCGGGCCCAGTCGAGCTTGCTCTGGTCGGCGGCCGCCTTCGGCCCGGTGTAGTCCATCGAGGCGCTGGAGTCGACCAGCACCCAGGCGACCAGGTTGGTCTCGGCGCGGTATTGACGGATGACGTAGCGCTCGCTCTTTCCCCACACCTTCCAGTCGAGGTGCTTGAGGTCGTCGCCCGCGACGTAGCCGCGGTGCTGGGCGAACTCGACCGAGCTGCCGAGATACGGACTGCGGTGCATGCCGGCGAGGAAGCCCTCGACGAGGCCGCGCGCCTTGAGGTCAAGGCGTCCGATCTTGGCTAAGGTCTCGGGATCGGGCACCCAGCCCGCAGATCCCTTCAGCTTGGGAGCCTGAGCCACTGGCCTATCCCTTGGACACCGTCTCCAGGAGCTGCGCCACGACCTTCTCGGTGGTCACGCCCTCGGCGGTGGCGGTGTAGCTGCAGGCGATGCGGTGGCGCATCACCGGGGCGGCGACGGCGGCGATGTCGTCGAAGCCGACGGCGAACTTGCCGTGCAGCACGGCGCGGGCCTTGGCCGCCAGGATGAGGTTGATCGAGGCGCGCGGGCCGGCGCCCCAGCTGATCCAGTTCTTGACGAAGTCGGGCGACTCGGGCTGGTCGGGGCGGGAGCAGCGCACCAGGTTCTTGGCGTATTGCAGGATCTGGTCGGCGACCGGCACGCGCATGACCAGCTTCTGCACGCCGATCACCTGCTGGGCGGTCATCACCTTCTGGATCG
This sequence comes from bacterium, assembly GCA_020049615.1. The sequence goes on from JAIFKN010000267.1 coordinate 4,844, forward strand.
CCTTCTCGGCCTCGGCCATCAGCGGGCTGGCCACCCGGCGCATGATCTCCAGCTCCTCCTCGTCGGTCGGATAGCCGACCGATATCTTGAAGATGAAGCGGTCGAGCTGCGCCTCGGGCAGCGGGTAGGTGCCTTCCTGGTCGAGCGGGTTCTGCGTCGCGAGAACGAAGAAGGGCTGCTCGAGGACGTGGGTCTCGCCGCCGGCGGTGACGCGCTTCTCCTGCATCGCCTCGAGCAGGGCGGCCTGCGTCTTGGGCGGGGTGCGGTTGATCTCGTCGGCCAGCACGATGTTGGCGAAGATGGGACCGCGCATGAACTTGAACATGCGCGCCTTGGTCACCGGGTCCTCCTGCAGGATCTCGGTACCGACGATGTCGGAGGGCATCAGGTCGGGGGTGAACTGGACGCGCTTGAACGACATGTCGAGCGTCTTCGACAGCGAGCTGATCAGCAGGGTCTTGGCCAGGCCGGGTACGCCTTCGAGCAGGCAATGGCCCTTGGCGAAGATGCCGATGAGCAGTTGCTCGACCACCTCGTCCTGGCCGACGATGACCTTGCCCAGCTCGCTGCGCACCTGGCCCGAAGCCTGCTTCAGCCAGGCCACCGCCTGCTTGTCCTGCGCGGTCTTGTCCGCCGGCTTTTCAACGGTTTTGTCTGCGGCTGGCAGGGCGGCATCCGACATGGCGTCTCCGGGTTGCGGTACGGCAATCTGGCGCTGCGCAGCGTCGACGCCATGGTTTTACGGCATGGAACGTCCACCGCGCAACTCCGTGACCGCACCCCGGTTACCCGTAATCCCTTTGGCTGGCATCACTGGAACCCCATGCGCGGGCCGTCATCATGCGGCGCGAGGGAAGCCATGACCGCCACCGAGCATCTCGCGGCCGCGACCATCCTGGTGGTCGAGGACAAGCCGGCGCTGCGCGACCACTTCGCCGAGACCCTGCGCGACCTCGGGCCGCAGGTCACGGTCGAGACCGCCGCCGACGGCCGCGAGGCCCTCGACCGCCTGGCCGACGCCGCGCGACCGGTCGATCTGGTGGTCAGCGACATCATCATGCCCCGGCTCGACGGCGAGGCGGTGCTGGAGGAGCTGCACAAGCGCAAGTACCCCGGCGCGGTGATCATGCTCACCGCCCTCGGCCACGACGACGTGGTCATGCGCTGCCTCAAGCGCGGCGCCTGCGACTACCTGGTCAAGCCGGTGTCGATCGACGACCTCATCGCCGCGGCGGCCAACGCCCTGCAGCACCGCCCGCTGGTCGGCGAGGCGATGAAGGTCGAATACGATCCGCTCGGCTGGTTCGAGGTCACCGGTGCGACCAGCGAATCGATCCTGTTCAAGTACCGCAAGTTCCTCGGCCTGCTCGAGCGCTTCCGCATCCCCGAACCGGTCGCCAGCGAAGTCCGCCTGGCACTCGACGAGTTCGGCCGCAACGCCATCGAGTGGGGCAACAAGTTCGACAAGGACAAGAAGGTGGTGTTCGGCTGCCGCATCCTGCCGGGCAAGATCATGGTCTACATCGAGGACGAGGGCGCCGGCTTCGACCCGGGCCGTCTGCCCGACCCCAGCGCCGATCCGATCGGCCACATCGAGCGCCGCCAGAGCGAGGGCAAGCGCCTGGGCGGCTACGGCGTCCACCTGATCAAGAACCTGATGGACAAGGTGATCTACAACGCCAAGGGCAACCGGGTGGTGCGCACCTCAGGACCGCGATCCCCCGATCGGCGCCGCATGGCCACTCCCCCGATCAGCATCATTTCCAGCGGCTGCGGCAACCTCGTCGGCGGCTTGATCATCCTGGTCGTAACCGTGCCGATGAGCCTCGCCTTCGGCCTGCCGTTCGGACTCATCCCCGGCTCCATCGCGGTGGGCGGTGTCCTGCTGGCGACCTACCGCTGCCGGCGCGCGTTCCACCCCGACGAGGGCGACCTGGTCAGCGACTACCGCCTGCTGGTGTTCACGTGGAGCGCGCGCCGCCGCATCGGCCGGCTGCAGCGCCTGCGCATCGGGCCGCCCACCGTGGTCGGTTCGGGCAAGAGCCGCCGAACCGTCTACCACCTCGATGCCGAGGGCGAACTGAGCGAGTTCCGCCTCGACAGTCCGCAGGATCCGCTGCGCGCTCGACGCGAGGCCGAACGTTGGGCCCGCCATTGCTCGGTGGCGATCAGCGACCGCAGCTCGGGTGGCGAGAGCGTGCGATCCCCCGAGGACCTCGACCGCCCCGCCGCCGAACGGGTGCTGGCCGCCGATCTCGCGGTGCCGCGACCCGCCACCATGCGCTGCACGGTGGGCGAGGATGGCGGCACGCTGGTGGTGGTGCAGCCGGCCAACGCCGGCCGCGCCATCGCCGTCGGCATCGTCATGCTGGTGCTGACCGGGATCGCCGCCGGCCTGGTCTTCGCCCACGTGCCGACCGCCACCGCCGGAGCCATCCTCGCGGTGATGGCCGTCGCCGAGGCCATCGCCATGGCCGTGCTGTGGCGCTCCGGCGCCTTCGCCCAGCGCCTGTGCATCGAGCCCGGCCGCCAGGTCACGGTCGGCGGACTCGCCATCGCCGCCGACGCCCTGGAGGAGGTCATCGTCGGCAGGGATCCGCCGCGCCTGCGTCTGGTCAGCGATGGCCGCCTGCTCGACTTCGGCCAGGGCCTGGACGAGGCCGAGCTGGCCTATCTCCGCGCCCTGGTCCTTGGTGCGCTGCGCACCCGGCGCTGAATCCGTCGCGACGACCGGGCTGGCTAGGCGCTCGGCGGCCCGCGCATGCGGTTCCACTGCACGCAGTCGGCGTAGCTGACGCCGCTGCCGCCGAAGATGTCGAGGGCGCTGCCGATGGTCACATCGACGCG
>JAIFKN010000145.1 GCA_020049615.1 bacterium
CGCGGTAGAGGGCGAGGGCCAGGCGCAGGGCGAGGATGTTCGCCACACGTTCGACGGCGCCGCCCTCGCAGCGCCGGACCAGGGCCGCGAGCACCGTCGCGAGCAGGCTTCCCGGCGGCAGGCGCACGGTGCGCGGCCAGGCCATCATCAGCCGCGCCGCCGCCGCCGGCGCGGCGCTGAAGTGGACGAAGCCGTGGCGCAGCATGCGCCGCCGGTCCATGCGGAAGACGTGGCGTTCGCCGGGGCGCACCAGCAGGACGCGGCCTGGCGTCAGCACCGTCTCGCCCTCCGGCCCCACGAAGGTGGCGCTGCCGGCGTCGGTCCACACCAGCTCGAAGTCGGGGATGCGGCGCCAGCCGATCACGGCGCCGGGCGGATAGGCGACGCTGCCGCCGGCATCGATGCGCAGCCGCAGCGCGGCGACCCGGGCCAGTTCGGCTTCGCCCTGGGCGCCGTGCCCGCCCCTCACCGCCCGAACACCGACAGGTCCCAGCGGTCGTGCCAGCGCAGGCGCGGACGGCCGCCGTCGAAGCGCAGCGGCAGCCAGACGTAGCGGCCGTCGCGGGCGTCCTCGGGGCGCCAGCGGTCGCCGAGGTAGATGTAGGCGTCCTCGTGCCCGGGAACCCGCAGGACATAGGTCGACTGCGACTCGAAGGTGGTGGCGAGCTGCTGCGCGTCGCCCTCGCACGGGTTGCCCAGCTCGGTCCATGGCCCCCAGATCGAATCGGCGACCGCCGAGCGCGCCGCATTGGGCGCCCAGCCGGTGCAGTCGGAGGCGATCAGCCAGTAGCGCCCGTCGCGCTTGAACAGGGCCGGCCCCTCGTTGAAGCGGCCGGGCAGGACGCGGACGTACGGCCCCGCCGTGCCGAGGAAGTCGTCGCTGAGCAGGGCGATGTGCAGGGTGCCGTTCTCCTCCGCGGCGCGCACCTGGTAGGCGGCGCCGTCGTCATCGACGAACAGGGTCATGTCGCGCGACATCTGCCCGCCGGCGGCATCGCGGCGGAAGGTGCCGGAGGCGGGATAGGCGGGGAAGGCGCCGCCGGTGAAGGGCTGCGCCGCCAGCGCGGCGCGCTCGGTGTCGTCCAGCGGGCGCTTCTGCTCCTCCGGCACGTTCAGCGGCCAGTCGCCGGCGTTGGGCCGGAACGAGCGGACGAAGCGGTAGGGCCCGGCGGGGCGCTCCGCCACCGCCACCCCGACCCGCGCCGCGCCGTAGCCCTGGTCCTTCAGCTCGAGGTGGAACCACATGACGAAGCGCCGCGTACGCGGGTTGTAGATCACCTTGGGCCGCTCGATGATGCAGCCGCGGGCGAGGTCGCTGGTGGGATCGTCGCTCACCGCCAGGGCGATGCCGGCGTCCTCCCACGCGTAGAGGTCGCGCGAGGCGTAGCACGACACGCCGACCTGCGCGACGTTGCCGGCCTTGCCTGCGACCTTGTGCTCGCCGAACCACCAGTAGACCCCCTGGTCGACGAGGATGCCGCCACCATGGGCGTTGATGTGCACTCCAGCGCGATCCGGCCAGAGCGCACCGGGGACGAAGCAGCGGGCGGGCGTGGGGTCCATGGCGGCGGTCCTATCACGCCTGCCGGCGCGGTGGAGCGGTGAGGCGGGGCGCCGGCACCTGGCTGGGAGTCGCCGCCATCCTGGTGTGGTCGGCGAACTCCTCGGCCACCATCACCCTGGTGCGGCATCTCGGGCCGCTCACCGCCCTGGCCCTGGTCAGCGGCCTGGCCGGCATCGGGCTGGCGGCAGTCGAGGGCTGGCGCCGGCGCAGCCCCCTCGCCTTCCTCCGCATCGGCTGGCCGTTCGGCCTGCTCGGCGGCGCCTGCTTCGTGCTCTACCAGGCGCTGTACTTCACCGCCTTCTCGCTCGGTGCGCCGGAGCTCGCCGCGCCGCTCAATCTGGTCAACTACCTGTGGCCGAGCCTCACCGTGCTGCTGTGCATCGCCCGGTCGCGGCGATCGCTGCAGCTGCGGCCTGCCGTGCTGTCCGGCGGACTGGTCCTGGGTCTGGCCGGCATCGCCATCGCCATCGCGCCGGATCCGTCACCCGCCGCGCTGCTCGCCACGATCCAGGGCAGCCCGCTCGCGTTCCTCGCCATGCTCGGGGCCGCCGTCGCCTGGGCTGCCTACAGTGCCCTCGCGGTGCCGCTGCACCGGCCCGGCGCATCGAGCGGCACGCCGTTGTTCTTCCTGCTCGTGGCGCTGACGGCTGGCGGCCTGCGCTGCGCTTCGGACGAGCACTCCAGCCTGACGGCGCAGGATCTGCCGGTGCTGGCCTACAGTGTGGTGGCGGGATCGGCCGGGGCCTACCTGATGTGGGAGCTGGCGATGCGCCACGGTGACGTGCCGCTGCTCGGCGCGTTGAGCAACGCCCTGCCGCTGCTCTCGACCCTGGTGCTGTGGCTGCTCCTCGGCGCACCTGGTGGCGGCCTGCTCGGTCTCGCCGCCCTGCTGGTCGGCGTCGGCGCCTTGCTCGTGCACCAGGGCGCACGGCCGCGCGGGTCGTGACAGCTCAGCCCGCCTGGGCGATCCGTTCCGCGTGCCGCAGCACCCGCGCGGTGGCGGCGATGTAGGCCTGCACCAGCTCCGGCGCCGGCTCGGTGAAGACCGGGAAGCAGAGCAGCTCGGCGGCCAGTGCGGTGGTGCGGGGCAGGTCGTCGGCGGCGTAGGTGCGCAGCGGCGGCGGCAGGCGGGCGATGTCGTTCCACCGACCTTCGGTGAACAGCGGCTGCCGGTGCAGCAGCGGATAGCGCGGCGGGGTCACCTGGCAGCCCTCGGCCTGCAGCGCGGCGGCGAGCTGGGCGAGGCTCAGCGGATGGCGTCCTGGCGGCAGGCGGAAGAGCAGCTCGAACCACACCCGCTCGCAGCCGGGCTCGGGGCGGAAGGCCTGCAGGCCGTGGGCCTCCAGCGCGTCCTCGAGCGGCGCGCAGTTCCCCCGGCGCACGGCGTTGTGCGCGTCGAGGCGGGCGAACTGGCTGAGCCCCACCGCCGCCGACAGCGGCGCCAGGCGCGTCTTGATGCCGAAGGTGGTGCCGGCGAAGCGGCAGTCGGCGCCGGGCAGCTCGAGGCAACGCCACACGTCGCCGAGCTGGGTCGCGCGCACGCGGATCGCATCGTCGTCGGTCAGCAGGATCCCGCCCTCGCCGGCCGGCGCGAGCTTGTGCGACTGCAGGCTGAACACGGAGACGTCGCCCAGCGCGCCGCACGGCGTGCCGCGCCACGACGCGCCATGCGCGTGGCTGGCGTCCTCGATGATGCGCAGACCGCGGCGCGCGGCGATGGCGCGCAGCTCGGCCATGCGGCTGGGCACGCCCCACAGGTGCACCACGACGATGGCGCGGGTGCGCGGCGTGCAGCGCCGTTCGACGTCCTCGGGGTCGAGACCGGCCTGCTGCGGCTCGCTCTCGGCGAAGACGGGCACCGCGCCGAGCCACAGCGCCGGCACCGCCGAGGCCCACCAGGTCGCGGTCGGGACGATGACCTCGTCGCCGGGCTGCAGGCCGATGCCGTGGAAGGCGGCGAGCAGCGCGAGCGTGCCGTTGGCGTGGGCCAGGGCGTGGCGGCGGCCGAAGCGCGCGCGGTAGGCCTCCTCCAGCTGGCGCGTGACGGGATGGGTCGAGAGGTCGCCGTCGCGCAGCACCGCCAGGACGGCGGCCTCGTCAGCCTGGGTCAGGCGCGGCCAGCGCGCCGCCGCGGCGTGGTCGGGCGGGACGATGGGCTGGCCGCCGAGCAGCACAGGCAGGTCGTTCATGCCGGGATCCTGCCCGCGGAGGGCGCATCGGCGAGCGCGAACAGGCGGTCCAGGCGGGCGTCCTCGGCCGCGACCGCGGCGGCATGGGCGGCGAGGCAATGGCACCTGACTTAAGACGTTGATGTAAGAATAGTGTTGACATGCATTTGCCGCATACGAACGCCGCCATCGATGGCGGGTGACCTGGGCGACCGGGGTGCGGCGACGCAGCCAGCTCTCCAGCGTCCAGCACTGCTCGTGCTCGCGGCACCAGGCCGGATCAGGCAGGTCGAGTCCGAGCCGGCGCACGATCGGCGCCTCGGCCGTCTGGAGCGGCGCGACCGGCGCCCGCCGTCCGAGCCGGCGCTCGACCCGCGCGGCGACCGCGTCGGCGACCGCCCGCGCCCCGGTCAGCTTGCCACCGAGGATGGTGATCCAGCCACCGGCATGGCCGAGTACGCGGAAGCTGCGCGTCAGATCCTGCGATCGCCGCGCCGCCGTGCCGCGCTTCACCGCCAGGGCGCGGACGCCGCAGCGCAGCGCAAGCAGCCCGCGACGATCCAGCGGTCCGACCAGCCGCCGGTGCAGCTGGATCAGGCCGAGGATCTCGTCGTCGGCCGGCTGCAGCGCGCCTGCCGCGTCGGTCAGGGTCTCGGTCGAGCCCCAGATGGCGGCATCCGCCCCTGGATACGGCACCAGGCTGAGCATGTCGTGCTCGTCCGGATGCTCGACCATCAGGGCGTGGTCGCGGCGGCCGGCCACCACCAGGCTGACGCCGCGGCTCGGCACGATGTCCCAGCCGTGGTCGATGCCGGCCAGGGCGTCGACGCCGCCCGCCCAGGCGCCGGTGGCGTTGACCACCATGGCGCAGCGCATCGTGGTGCGCAGGCCGTCGAGCCGGTCGTCCAGCGCGACCTCCCAGCCGCCGGGCCGCGCCGTCGCCGCGGCCGGCGCGCACCAGTTCAGTACCGTGCCGGGGACGCCGGCCGCCTGCGACCAGGCGCGGCGCGCATCATGCTCGGCCAGCAGGCCTTCGCGGAAGCGCAGGTATCCATCGCGCGAACGCGGGAACGGGCCGCGGCCGCCGCCCAGCGCCCAGTAGGCGAGCAGGGCGGCGCGGACCAGCAGCGGGCTGCGGCGCGCCGGATCGGCGCGATAGGCGCAGGGCAGGGGCCGCACGCCGCTGGTGGGATCGGCGAGCAGGCGGTCGCGTTCGCGGGTCCAGCGCCAGACCTCGTCGACGCGGCCGCGGGCGAGGTAGAGCAGTCCGCCCCACACCAGGTTGGCGGAACCCTGGCTGGCGCCTGCGCCGAGGTCGCCGCGCTCGACCAGGATGACCCGGCAGCCCGCCAGGGCGAGCCGGCGGTACACGGCCGTCCCGACCACGCCGCCGCCGACCACCAGCACGTCGGCCGCCGGCGGTCCGCTGCGGAACCACGCCTGGCGGCGTTCGCGGGCGGTCATCAGGCCGAGGCGTTGGCGTGCGCCCAGTCCTCGAGCCAGCCGCGCATGCGGCCGCGGTAGGTCGTCGGTACATCGGTCTGGGCGACCCACAGGCGCAGGTGGGCGACCGGGATGCCCTTGGCCTGGATGGAGGCGACGAAGGCGGGATCGTTCACCGCCTTGGCCAGCAGATCCTGGGAACGCCCGGACCAGCGCATGAGATTGGGACGGGCCATGGCCGGACGGTAGCGGCAGAAAGCCGATCGCCAACCGGGGGCCGGCGGCGGACCCTGCTGCTCGCGGCGCCTGGCTGCCATTGCGCCTCGCCTGGGACGATCGTAGGGTCCGTCATGATCCGCAGCCTCCTCCTGTCCGTCTGCGCCCTGGTCGTGATCGCGGCCGAGCCGGCGGGCAGCGCCAGCTTCGCCCTGCCGACGAAGGTGCCCAAGAACGCCGAAGTGACGGTGCAGGTCGCCTACCCGCTCGGCCCGGACGGGAAGGTCGATGTCGAGGCGGCCTCGGATGTCGTCTACTACCAGGGCTGGTGGGGCGAGAAGGACTTCCAGAAGGGGGGCGTCTTCCAGGCCCTCGCCAAGGCCCGCTTCACCGTGGTCGGCATCTTCTTCGAGGATACGCCGATCGATCCGGCGACCGGTTCGCTGGATGCCGTCACCGAGGCCCTCGCCCGCGTCCGCCAGATGCTCGGCCTGCCTGATTGGCGGGCCTTCGCCTGCGGCCACTCCAGCGGAGCCAGCGCGGTCTACTGGGCGGCGGCGACCAGGCCGAAGCTGTTCGAGGCCATCGCGCCGATCTCCGGCCGGGTGCCCCAGGGCCTGCCGGCTCCCGAGACGCTCATGCTGCACGTCTTCACCTGGGGCGATGACCGCAGCATCGGCGGCCTGGCCTGGCACGAGTCGCTGCGCCTCTCGGGCCTGTCGACCGTCCTGTCGACGCCGCCGAACTGGGGTGCACGCGGCAATCCGATCTGGCTGCACCTCAATTCCCAGCCGTCGATCACCACCGCGGTGGCCTGGCTGCGTGCGGTCGCCGATCTGCGCCGCGCCTCCGGGGGCGAGGTGCCGCCGCCCGCGATCTGGCCGGTCCAGGCCGAGGCCTCCTGGGTCGCCTCGACGGTCGAGCCGGCTGGCGGTCCGAACCGCCGGCCGTTGCCCGCGGCCGCGCTGGCCGACCAGTTCGCCGCCCTGCACCGCGATGTCAGCGAACGGACCGACCCCGCCACCGGCGCCCGTATCACCGTGGTCCGGCCGCGCCTGCAAGCCGACCGCACCGTGGTGGTGCTGAGCCCGACCGCCCGCCGCGACCGCTCGACCTGGGATGCCGCCCTCGCCACCGAACGCGGCGCCCTGGGCATCGCCATCGCCTCGGCCACGCCGCTGACTGCCGGACAGCTCGGCAAGCTGCTCGCCGAACCGGGCCTGATCCCGGCCGGCCCGCCCTGCTCGGTCATCGCCGCCGGCGACCAGACCCCGGCCCTGGCGGGCATCACCGATCCGGCCATCCGCCGCATCGCCATCGAACCGGCCCAGGCCGGCGCGGACGGCATCCTGGCCGTGGTCGCGCAGGAGGTCGCCGCCCCGGTCCCGTCCGGAGTCCTCGCCGTCACCGTGCCGGCGAAGAACCCGGAGATGCGGCACCAGAAGCTGCTCGACGCCGCCCTGGCGAGCGTCGGCGGCGGGTTCCGCTGGGGGTTGCCACCTGGAAGGGCCTGTCTGACCGCGATCGCCGTCATCGACTTCGAGACCACGGGCATGATGCCGGGGCCAGACCGCATCATCGAGGTCGGCGCCGTCATCGTCCGCGACGGCACGGTCACGGACACCTTCTCGACCCTGATGGACCCCGGTTTCCGCATCCCCACGTTCATCACCGGCCTCACTGGCATCACCACGGCCATGGTGCGCGGGAAGCCGAGGCCGGAGGCGGTGATGCCCGGACTGCGCTCGTTCCTCGGCGATCTGCCCTGCCTGGCCCACAACGCGAGCTTCGATCGCCGGTTCTTCATGGCCGAGATGGCTCGCGCCGGGCAGGAGCATGAACGCCACTTCCTGTGCTCGGTGCTGCTGGCCCGACGGCTGGTCGTCGGTGCTCCCAGCCATCGGCTGGGCGCGCTCGTCGACTACCTCGGACTGGAACAGCCACCCGGCCACCAGGCCCACCGCGCCTTGGGCGACGCCCTGATGACGGCGCGGCTGTGGTGCCGCCTCCTCGCGACACTCCGCGAGCGCCTCGTCGGCGAGCCCGACCTCAGCCTGCTCCAGCACCTGATGCGGGTACCCAAAGCCCGGGTTCCGGACTGGTTAGAAGAACAGACCAGGCTGCACGATCCTCTCGCCGACGAGCCGCGCCGGCTGCCGCGCGCCGATCTCGCCCGCCGCTACGGCGGCAGCGCCATCGTGCTGGTCGGCGAGTGAGGCCTCAGAGCGTCGCGTACTTCCTCGCCACGGCCTCCAACCGGCTGGCCTCGAAGGCCTCGGCTGCGGCCGTGGCATCCTCGGGATGCGCCTGGCACCACACCGCGTAGGCCGCCTTGGCCTGGCGCAGCAGGGTCAGGGCCTGGTGGTAGAGCCGGTTGCGCTCGTCGGTCGCTGGCAGGCCCATGGCCTGGTAGCAAGGCTTGGCGCCCTGCGCGCTCAGCTGGCGGGCCAGGGCGAGGTCCGGCGCGGCGGCGGGTGCCGGTGCAACCGGCTGCGCGGCCGGCGCTGGCGCGGCGACGGGCTCCGGCGGCGGCGCAGCGGCGAGCAGCTCGGCCGTCCGGCCCTGGTAGTAGAGCCGCGCCAGCTGCGCCTGGCGGGTGTCGGCGTAGCGGCGCTCGATCATCGCCATGAACCCGGCGGCCTGCTGCCGATTGCCCTGCTTGAGGTGACCGACCATGGCGCCGCAGAGCGCCTCGGCGTTGCCTTCGCGGACGGTGGCGGCCAGTTCCGGATCGAGATGGAAGGCGCGGTCGAGCAGCGGCGTCACCCGGACGTCCAGGCGGTTGCGGTAGGCGAACTTGCCGGCCTCGTACCAGGCGTTGGGGTCCGCGCGCAGCTCGGTATCGCCGTCGATGCGGGTGATCGCGCGGTCGAGCTGTTGCCCGAGCTGCACCGCCAGGGCCTGCTGGTCCACCCGCACCAGCCGGCCGGCCTCGGGGACGATCTCGGCCCGGGTGAAGGAGCCGCCTGACTTCACCAGGAAGCAGCCAGCCCTGCCCGCGCTGCGCAGGCGCTCGGTCCAGCCGAGCGGATCGTCGAGCACCGCGACCAGCGGCTCATCGAGCGCGACCAGCGGCAGCAGCCGGGTGGGGCTGCCATCCACCGCCAGCAGCGACGGATGCGTGTCCCAGTTGCGGCAGAGCTCGTCGCGGTCGTCCAGCTCGGCGAACAGCCGCTTGAGCGCCACTGCACCGCGGGCGAGGTCCGCCGCGCGCTGGGCGAGGGCCGTCGGACCGCGGATCCGTCCGGCCAGGCTGGCGGCGCGGTCCCACTCCATCGCCGCGTAGTGCTGCTCGGCCTCGGCGAGCAGCCCGGCCGCCGCCGCGTCGATCGGCGGCGGCTCGACGACCGGCGCCTGCACCGGTGCGGCCGGCTCCCGTCCAGACGCGGCGCGCAGCGCGACCGGGGCGTCGGCTGGCCGCTCCGGACGCGGCTGGCGCTCGGCCAGGTCGCCGCCGACGCTGCCGATCGCCATCGGCGGATCACCCAGCGGCGGCGGGACCGAGGGACTGGACGACAGGCGCTGCGGCAGTGCGGGTGCGAGCAGCCAGACCGCCCCGGCGGCGAGGATCAGCCCGGCGAGCCCCAGCAGCGGCCAGGAGCAGCGCCGGCTGGCGGTCGGAGGGCAGGCGATGGCGTCGCTCATGCGTGGCTCCACAGGTTGCAGGGCCAACGCGGCGCCCGGCCGGAGGTTCATCCGGCCCGTCAGACCGCGAACGGCTCGGCAGCGCGCCGGCGCAGGTGCAGCACATCGACGGCGCAGCGCGGCGAGAGCGCCAACAGGTAGCGCACCGCGGCGGCGACGTCTTCGACACCCATCGCGTCGTCCGGACCGAGGTCCGGTCGGCTGGCGCGCACCATGTCGGTGTCCACCGCGCCGGGGCAGATGCAGCTGACGCGCACGCCGTCGGGTTGCACCTCCTTGGCCAGCACGCGCAGCAGGCCGAGCATGGCGTGCTTGCTGGCGGCGTAGGCACCCTGGTTGCGGTAGCCGGTGACGGCCATCACCGAGGCGATGCCGATGATCGTCCCGCGTCGCGCCGGGCGCATCATCGCCAGCGCAGCCTGCGCGCACAGCAGCGTGCCGCGCACGTTGACCGCCAGCATGCGGTCGAGCTGGTCGGACGGGAAGTCCGCCAGCGGGCCGAAGGCGCCGACGCCGGCCGAGCAGACCAGCGCGTCGAGCCCGCCGGCCTCGGCGGTGATGCGCGCCGCCGCCGCCCGCACCGCTGCGGCGTCGGTGACGTCGGCCGGCAGGCTGTGCGCCGCCGGCCCGAGCCGTTGCGCGGTCGCGGCGCAGGCTTCGGCGTTGCGCGCGCTCAGCCACACCTGCCAGCCGTCGGCGACCAGCGCCGCGGCGACCCCTGCGCCGATGCCGCGCCCGCCCCCGGTGATCCACGCCGTCCGTGCCATGCCGACCCCCTGCCGGATGATGCCGGCCCGGCCGGCGGGGCCAGTGCGGGCGGCGTCGATGCGTCTGACCCGCGGCCTTCCCGCCTGGCTCCGGCATCTGCGCGGGGTAGCCTCGCTGCCGATGCCCGAGGCTCCGCCGTCCGTAGCGTCCGCGCCGATCGGCTGGGTGCTGTTCGACGGCGCGTGCGGCATCTGCTCGCGCTGGGTGCCGTGGTGGTCGCCGACCTTCGCGCGCCTGGGCCTGGTGCCGGCGGCGCTGCAGGAGCCGTGGGTCGCCGCCCGCACCAGCCTGGCCCCCGAGGACCTGCTGCGCGATCTCAGCATCCTCCTCGCCGATGGGACGCTGGTGCGCGGCGCCGACGCCTACCGCTGGGTGCTGCGCCGGCGCTGGTGGGGCCAGCCGCTGTGGCTGCTGGCGGTGATGCCGCTGGGCCGCTGGCTCTTCGATCTCGGCTACCGCCTCATCGCCGACAACCGGCACCGCATCTCGGCGGTGTGCCGTCTGCCGCCTCGCACCACCGTGGACCACGGCGGTCACACGGGCGGTTGAGCCGGTCGCTCGGCCCGGCGCGGCCACCGTCCAGCCGGGGCATGTCGTCGACTTCACGGGCATCCCCGCCTGCGCGCCGTCGGTCATCGCGATGGCCGACCCGTGGCCGAGGACCTCGTGGAGCCCACCGGCGCTCCATCCGCCCTGCAGGGTTGGCATCCTCTGCTGATCGACAGTGTAATGCTCGCAACCACGGCTGTCCCGGGGATCAGGCCCAGCAGGGTCGAGGTGCGGCTGTCTGCGACCAGCGGGCCTGGAACCAGTGATCCAGCCCCCGCGGCACCGGCACGGTGCTGTCACGGCAGGGCAGCTCATCGCAGGCCACCGGTGGGATGACCGTCACCGGCAGGCCGCGCAGGTGCTCGCAGACCGCCAGATGTGGCCGCGCTGCGGCCAGCGGGCAGTCGAGTGCGGAGCAGGTGCGCGCCTGGTCGGCAAAACGCCACAGCTTGTCGTGCGGGGCGGCTTCGGGATCACCGTAGATCAGGCGCTGACCATCGCTGGTGGTGACGACGAAGCCCTCGCCCTGACCGTCGGACCACTCGTAGGCGATGCGCCCGCCATCGGTTTCAATGCAGAAACGCGGACCGTTCGCCTCCGCGCAGCAATGGGCAGCCAAGACCGAGACCGGCACCCCCGCTACCTCCAGGTCCAGGGCGGCAGCGTCGAAGGTCTCGATGGTATGCGCCCGGTACAGCTCGGCCTGGATGCGGCTGGGCGTGGCCGCCGCATCGGCAGCCGGTCCCAGCAGGAAGAGCGCATGATGCAGGAAATGGGCGGTGGCGTTCATCAGCACCTCGTCGAAGACGGGGCGTCCGGCAGCATCATGGCGGCGCCCGGCCCAACCGGCTCGCAGGTAGTAGCTGCGTGGCCGCGGCCACAGGGTCAGCGCCCGCAGTCCGGTCACCCGGCCGAAGCGGCCGGCGAGCAGGTCGGCCTTCAGGCGCCGGGTGGGCTCGGCCCACGACCACTGGAAGCCGACGCCGCAGGGCCTGCCGCTGTCGGCCGCGGCAGCGATCATGCGGTCGAGATCGGTCAGGGTCGCCGCCGCCGGCTTCTCGACCAGCACCGCCAAGCCCCTGCGCAGCAGGGTGCAGGTCTGATCGGCATGAAAGGGGATCGGCGAGGCGATCACCGCCAGTTCGGCAGCCGGCAGGTCGGCAAACGTCGTGCAATCGGCCAAGCAGGGCACCCCGGCAGCGGCCAGGCGGGCCGCCGAGTCCGGCGCCAGGTCGGGGCGCGGATCGCAGGCCGCGACCAGCCGCACCCCGTGGGCCGGCCCGTGGTCGAGCAGATGCTGCAGGAGCCCGCCGCCAAAGCCGCCGATGCCGACAAGGATCGCTCGCAGGACGCTCATCCGGGGATCTCCATGGGTTTGCCACCGGCATCGGCGCTGTCGCGCCCGGCCAAGGCCAATCGTGCCAGCCGCAGGGAGGTGGCGGTGTCGAGCGGCAGGAAGCCGCCCGAGGCCATGGCCTGGATGGCTTCATGCAGCAGATCACCGGCAGGCGGCAGGTCGAGAGGTCGGCTGTGGCCGCTGGCATCCGTCAGGATGACCCCGCCAGGTCCGGCGTCGATCTGCCCCTGCTCACCGACGATGCGCAAGTGGTCGTCATCGTGCCTCGGGCAGGCGTCGGGCCGCCACAAGTCGCAAGTGGACTGGAACAGGGCGCCGCCTCGGCAGCGGCCGCTGAGCACGGCACAGCGTTCCGGCCCAGGTGGGCCCTCCGCCGGCGGGTGATCGACCAGAGCCTGGATCTGCCGCAGACGCAGCCCGCCGGCCCATTCGGCCAGATCCAGGGCATGGCTGCCGACCCAGGGGATGAGGCCGGTCGATTGACGGCGGTCGGCGAACCAGGCCGGTCGCTGGCGCAGGCGGTACGACTTGCGGACCGTCACCAGGCGCACCCGGCCCATGCCACCACCCTGCACGCAGGCCCGGGCCGCCTGCACCCAGGGCAGGTCGCGCATCGCCATCATGGCGCACAGGCGACCCTGATGCCGCTCGCAGGCCGCTGTCAGGTCCGCCAAGCCTGCGACCTCTGCCGCCACCGGTTTCTCGCACAGCACTGGCAGGCCGTGCGCGATCGCGGCAGCGGCGATGCCGGCATGCCGATGCAGGGGCCCGAAGACCAGCACCCCCTGGAGATCCGGCGTCGCCAGGGCCTCCTCCCAGCCGGACGTCACCCGCTCTGGCGGCTGCGGCAGGGCTGCCAGCAGATCGTCCATGTCGTCCTCGACTCCGCCGGGGCTGACGGCGGCGATCCGCACCGACGGCAGCCGCTGGGCGAGCATCACGGCCGACCACGCGTGACCGCGCCGGCCAATGAGGGCAAGGCGGACCATGTCAGTCAAAGCTTGCCAGTTCGTCACAGGTCGTCGTCTCGCCGATGGTCACCCAGCGCGGCAGCGACAACAACCCCTTGCGGATCGGCTGATAGCAGCGTTCGCCGGCCGAAGGCCGCCTGGATGGCGAGAGGATGCGGATGCGATTGTTGCAGCGCAGCAGCAGGTCGTCGGTGCCCTGGCCGAAGATCGGACCGCGGATGACATTGATACGGTCGTAGCGCTGGGCGAAGGGATCAGCGACGGGCATATGGGGTTCGAGGTCGATCAGGCGGCAGCCGAGGAGATCGTAGATGCCGCGGTAGCCCTGGCCGTCGCAGACAAGCAGGTGCTCGTGGCCGGCGCCGGTCCAGTTCAGGCCGACGGTATGCTGGCAGGTGAAGCCAGGCTGGAAACGCCCCAGGCGCCGTCCCTGGCCATCGTAGATGCCGGTGCAGCCATAGCTGCCCCAGCGGTTGCTGCTGAGCACCTGCATCCCGTCGCTGCCCGGCAGCACGCGGGCGGCGTGGATGGTCTGGACATGGCCCTGCGGGTGGGCGTGCAGCAGGGCCCCGGTGAGCGCGTCGATGACCAGATGCCCGGCCGAACTGCTGGCCATATGGATGGAGGCCGGGGAACCGGCACCATCAAAGAAGCCGGTGACCGTGGCGTCGATGTGATGGCCGTTGGGGCAGCCCAGGCGGCGGAGGGTCTCCTCCTGCTGCCAGCGCACGCTGCCGTCGGGGCCGAGCAGCGACAGGCCGGCGATGATCTCGTCGCGGCCGTCGCCATCGACATCGCAGACCGACAGGTGGTGGCCATGGCCCTGACCCCCGAGGGTGTGGCGATACCAGCGGATGTTCAGGGCGAAATCCACCGCCCACAGGTGGCGGTCATTGCAGCCGCAGGTCAGGAAGAACGTGTCCAGGACGCCGTCGCCATCGAGGTCGGCCAGGAACGAGGGGCCGTTGCCGGGATTGACCTTCCGGCCATCGGGCGCCACAGGCAGGTCCACCTCTGCCAGGATGCGGCCGGTGGCCGCCTCGACGCGCTGCAGGCGCTCGCCGATGAGAATGATCGAACCGGCCTGGGGGCAGGCGGCGGGCAGCACATGGACCTTGGCCGCCTTGGGGAAGCTGCCGGTCCAACGGGTGCTCCCCTGCAGGTCGATGCAGGCGTGGGTGTCGCCATCGGCGCGATCGCGGATCTTGACCTTCACCCCGACGTTGGCGGTGGCGGCTGCACGCTCGGCATTGCTGAAGCTGTCGTGCAGACGCAGCAGCAGGTGGGGCTCGGCGCCTGGGCCCTGGGGTATCAGGCTCATCGAGGCGTGATGCCGGGGCGTGCTCGACAAGGGGCCGAGGTGGTCCAGGTCGAGATCGCGGACCACAACCGGCGTCGGCAGTTCATCCGGCGCTGCGACCTGCTGGCTGCGTGGCACGGCGGCGACCGGCAGCGGCAGGGCCCGGATCTCGCAGTCCTCGGCAAATGCGGTGCAGGTGGCACGCAGGCCGGCATAGCCGCCTTCGGGAAAGACGTAATCGCTGGCGCTGAACAGGAAGTGGTCGTCGATCCAGGCCCGGAAGGTTGAGCCCTGACAGGTCAGGGTCAGGCGGTACGAGGTCCAGACGTCGAGGTGGACCTGGGCGCTGGCGACCTCGATCCACTGCCGGTCATCGCGACGGTACAGCACCACCCGGCCTGGGAACTCGAGGGTCAGGAAGTAGTAGCGGCGCAGATCCTGCATCCGCACCACCAGGCCGGCCCAGGGCCGCTGCAGGTCGACATTGTCGGCGCCCAGGCCGGTGGCGACCTCCTCCAGGGCCAGCGTGGCGCTGATCGCCAGATCAGCCGGCAGGCGCTGGCGGACAAGAAAGGCGTGGTCGTACCAGAGGTTCCAGCTCTTGTCCCAGACCACCTTGGGCGTGCGGCTCTCAAAATTGAAGTGCAGGCAGCGACGACCGCGGAACTTGGTATCGCACCACAGCTGGCTGACCTGATGGTGCCAGACCAGCGGTGCATCCCAATCAACGAAGACCCGGTCGTTGTCGGGGCAGTCGACGGTACGGTCGAAGATCGGTCCATCAGCACCGGCAGCCACCGGCAACGCGGCCAGCAACGGGGCAGCGGAAAGGTCAGGAAGGGCGTGGTGATCGACGGTGGCGTAATGATGGTTCATGGGAGTGTCCGTCAGGCGTTCAGGGATCGGATGGTGAGGTCGCTCCAGCGGGCCTGCAGGGGCGCCATCTGGCGCAGGCCGATGTGGCCGCCGCGGAGGGTCGGGCCGCCGACGCTGCCATCGTCGAACCACTGCAGGATGGGCAGGCCCTCGATGGCGAAGCGCACCCAGCCGCGGAAACAGGTCAGTTCGATGTGGTAGGCCCGGTCGCAGTCGACGACCGGGGGGATGGGGTCGGCGCCCTGCGCCACCAGATGAAAGCCTTTGCTCTTTCGCAGATTGCAGGTGTGGAAGGCGCGCTCGCCGGGATTCTTGCGGCGGAAGAACGACAGGTGGTAGGCCTCGATGTCGCCATCGTGGTACTGCCGGTAGACGCCGCTGCGCGGACTGAGGGTCGGGTCGAAGAGATCGCGTCCGTCCCGGCCGCTGGCGGCGAAGAACAGCATGGCCAGACCCGGTTCGCGCAGGGGGCGGAACCGGCAGCTCAGCTGGAAGTCGGCTGGCATGATCTGCTGGCACCAGAGCAGGAAGTTGGCGGCCTGTCCGGCGGCCGGGTCCATGCCGTTGGTCAACAGCAGGCCATCGTCATCGCAGGCGATCTTGGGCTGGCCCTCGCGGATGAAGCCGGCCACGTCGGCTTCGCTGGTCAGCGGGTTGTGGTAGAATACCGGGCCGGGGGTGCAGGCCGGCATGCCGGGCATGACGGAAGCGGACTGGTCGACGTTCATGCCTGCACCATGCCACAGGGATCCCGCGGTGTCTTCCCAGGTCGGCCTTGGGTATTCCTGAATTTCCCGATCATGGTATATAGGAATCATGCGGGGATCCGGTCACCTCGGCATCGAGGTCGAGCGCACACGGCTGGCGGCTGGTCTGACAACCGGTGTGCGGATGCTGTCGGCCACCCGCATCGTCCTGTTCGAGGCCGGCGCCGGTCAGGCCGAGATCGCCGGTCGTCACATTTCTGCTCGCCGCGGCCGCCTGCTGCTGATCCCGCCGACCACGGCAACGGCCTGGCAGGTCGACTCACGCGGGCTCGACCTGATCCAGCTGCGCCTGCGCACCCGCTGCCTGGCGCCCCAGCATCCGATCGACCGGTTGGCGCTCGAAGCGCTGCGACGCTGCTGGTCCTGGGCCCGGCGTTCCGGATCCGATCTGGCACTGGGGCGCCCGGTCATCCGGTCGTGCGCCCGGATCCTGCGCCAGTTGGTCGAGACCGGGCAGCCACTGGCCCTCAAAGCCGGTATCCTCGACCTGCTGGCGGTGCTGTCGGAGGCGATCCCGCCCGAGGTCCGGCCGGCGGAATTCGGCTCGTCCCGGCGCGGCGTCGCCGACGCCGTCGCCCATCTCGAGCGCAGCACCGACCGGCCCTTTGCCATCGACGAGGTCTGCGCCATCGCCGGACTGCGCCGCTCACGCTTCGACCAGGCCTTCCGTGCGGCCACCGGCGTGCCGGCCGCCACCTTCCACCGCCGCCTGCGCCTCGACCGCGCCGCCGAGCGCCTGCGTGACCCCGAGGCCGATCTGCTGGACGTGGCCCTGGACCACGGCTGGTCGGGGCTGAGCCGCTTCTACGCCGACTTCACCCGCGCCTTCGGCCAACCGCCGGGACGCTGGCGCCGGCAGGCGGCGGCACCGCGTCGGGACTGAGCTGGCCGCCGTCATCCGGCTACCATGGCTGCGACTTTCAAGGGGAGTAACGGAGCAACTTGGAATGAACCAAACGCGGCGATAGCCTCCTCGGCCATGCCTCCCGGGCGGGTCACCTCGGCGAAGACCGTGGTGGTCGGGCCGAGTGTGGACCTCATCACCACCAGGCCGAGATCTCCAGGCCCAGCGAGCGCGCCGGGCCGAGGCGGACGTAGTCGGTCGGAACGAAGGTGAAGGCGAAGTCGGCGGGCAGCTCGAAGGCGTCGAGCACATAGCTGCGATCGGCGAGGTTGGCGCCGAGCAGCGCCACCGACCACTGGCGGCCCTCGTAGCCAACGCGGGCGTCGAGCAGGGCGTAGGCGCCGGCGGTTGCCTGGTTGTCGTCACGCAGGTAGACCTTGCCCTGGCCATGGCAGTCGGCGCCGGCGAACAGGCCCGAGCCATGGCGCCAGGCCGCGCCGACCTGCCAGGTGTAGGCCGGCACCAGGGCGAAGCGGTTGCCGGCGTAGTCCGTGCCGTTGAACGGGTCCTCGCGCTCGTCGAAGGCGGTGCGCATGAGGCCGATGCCGCCATGCACCTCGAACTCGGGGTGCGGCTTCGCGCTCAGCGTGCTCTCGAGACCGGCGACATGCGAACGGCTGGCGTTGACCCGGGCGACGTCGTAGGCGCTGACGTTGGTGAACACCTGCTGCTGCCGCCAGTCGGTGTAGAAGGCCGCATTGCGCCACGACAGACCACCGGACGGGTCGGACAGGCGCAGGCCGAGTTCGTAGTTCCAGGTGTATTCGGGGTCGTACGTGATCGCCGCCGAGGTCGCCGAGGTCGCGTCGCTGTTGAAGCCGCCAGGGCGGTAGCCGCGCGCAACACTGGCCCAGGCCAGACCGTCCTCACCCAGATGGCGGGTCACCGCCAGCTTGGGCAGCGCCACCGTCTCGCTGCGGCTGCCGTCGGCGGTGAAGGTCCCGTCGGGGGCGGACGGATACGCCACGCTCGACGCCTGCCGCTGCGACCAGTCGAAGCGCTGGCGCTCGCTGCCCAGGCGGAGGCCGGCGGTGATGCCCCACTCGCGGACCGGGTGCCAGGTGCACTGGCCGAACACCGCCAAGCTGAGGGCGTCTGTCCGGCTATCCTTGCTGTAATGCTCCGGCTGCTGCACCCAGGCGTAGTACGGCAGGGTCGGTGGAAAGAAGGGCGGCATGAGGTTGGCGACCGGCGTCGCGCTGAACGCCGTGCTGGTGCTGAAGTCGGAGCACTGGGCGAAGGCCGCCACGCCGGCCAGCCAGGCAAGCCCGGTGCGCTCGGGGTCGCCGTGCCGCAGGCGCAGCTCGCCCGACAGCGTCCGGCTGCCGCTGTCGCCATCGACTGCGGCCAGGGCACGGGCCGAGCGGTCGGCGTCGTAGGTGACTTCGCCCGCCGCGTGCGCGGTCCCCACCGTCGCGTCGAGCACCGTGCCGTCGCCCAGTGCCGCGGTGGCGGAGAGGCCCAGGGTCCCGCCGCGCTGCCGGCTGTCGCCGGGCTGATCGGTCGCGGACTGGCGCTGGTCGGCGTCCGCCTGCGGCACCCAGTAGTCGGTCGAGCCGTCGCGCGCGGCCAGGCTGCCGCTCAGCCGCACGGTGAGGTCCGGGCGCGGCTGCCACACCAGCTTGGCGCGCAGGTCGCGGTCGCGCGACGCGTCGGTGGCGTCATCGCCGGTGGTGGCGTTGGCCAGCGAGCCGTCGCTGCGGCCGCCGCCGACCGCCAGGCGCAGCCCCAGGCCATCGGCCAGCGGGCCGCCGACCGCGGCGCTGGCGCGCAGGGTGCGGTCGTTGCCGCCGTACAGGCGGCCGTCGGTCTCCCACACCTGCGCGGGATCGCGGGTGCGGATGTCGACCACGCCGGCCAGCGCGCCGCGGCCGTAGAGCGTGCCCTGCGGGCCGCGCAGCAGCTCGATGCGCTCGACATCGAGCAGCCGGTCGAAGGCGGCCAGGCCGCCGGCGGCGTCAACCGCCACACCATCGATGTAGACGCCGAGCGGGGCCTGCTGCCCACGAGTGGGATCCTCGTCGCCACCGTAGGCCGGACGCTCGCCGAAGCCGACGCCGCGCACCGACAGCATGCCATCCGGACGGTCGCTCATGGTCTGCACGTTGGGCGTCCGCGCCCACAGGCTGCGCAGGTCGGCAAGTCCGTGGTCGGCAAGTCCAACCCCGTCCCAGGTGTCGAGCGGATCGGCCGTCTGGTCGAGCGGCTGCGGCTCCTTGGTCGCCTGCACGATGATGGGCGCGGAATCGGCGGCGCGCAGCAGGGCGGCGATGGCGAGGAGGGCGGAGACAGGGCGGTAATATCGGGTCATGGCGGTCATGGGTTGTGATTCATCGCAGACTGGCGTAACACCAGACATTGCCGTCGGCACTGCCCACCAGCAGGCGTCCGGCAGTGGCGGCAGGATCGCACAGCGGTGAGCCGATGGCGGCGCGCCAGGTCTCGCGGCCATCGGCGAGGGCGAGGGCATGCAAAACGCCGCCAGCATCGGCGATCCAGGTGTGGCCGCCGGCGATGAGCGGCGTGGCCTCGACGCCGACGCCCAGCCGCACCAGCCAGCGCTCGGCACCGTCGGCCAGGGCCAGGGCGCGCACCACGCCCTCGCGCGAGACCAGCACGGCGGTGGCGGCGTCGGTCGCCGGGGCGTATTCGAAGCGGTCGCCCTCGGCCGCCCCCTGCCAGCGCGTGGTCTCGCCCGCGAGGGCCAGCCAGCGGCCGTCGAGCACCGCGATCAGCGCCAGGTCGCCGGCGATGGCCGGCGTGGCGCCGATATTGGCGCCGACGTCGAGCTGGCCGAGCAGCCGGCCGGCGAGGTCGATGCGCCGCACCTTGCCATCGCAGCCGGCGATCAGCGCCTGCGCGCCGATCAGCGCCGGACCGGCGTGGACCGGGCCATCGGTCTCGACCTGCCACTGCTCGGCGCCGTCGGCCAGGGCCAGGGCGTGCAGCTTGTGATCGTACGAGCCGATCAGCACGTTCGCGCCGCTCTGCGCTGCCCGTCCCAGCACCTTGCCCTCCAGCTTGCGCTGCCAGCGCAGCGCGCCGTCGGCCAGGGCCCAGCAGCGCACCAGCCCGCCCTCGTCGCCCAGCACGATGGCGTCGCCGGCGATCAGCGGTGCGGCCGGCAGCGGATCGCGGCCGGTGTCGACCCGCCACAGCTCGCGCCCGTCGGCGAGGTCGAGGCAGACCAGCCCGCGGCTGAGCGCTGCCGCGACCACCCGGCCCTCGGCGATGGCGAGCGGCCCGACCGCGCCGCCGAGCTGCGCCCGCCACAGCCGCTTGAGCGGCGGCGTCGGCCCGTCCAGCAAGGAGCGCAAGGCAGCAGAGGGCGGCGAGGCAGCGCATATCAGCGTTCCGCCGCCAGTGTGCGGGCCGGCGCGCGGCGCGCACCCCACCAGCCGGCGAGCAGCGCGAGCAGTGCGCCAAGCAGCAGCACCCCGCCGAGCACCAGGATCACCGTCGGCCACGCCACCGCCGCGCCCGGTGCGGCCAGGGCCGGCAGGCTGGCGGCCAGGGCGGCGGCCGTGCCCAACGCCATGCCGATGGCGAGCAGCAGGGCCTGCTCGCCGGCGAGCAGCAGGGCCCAGCGCCGCCGCGCCAGACCGAGGGCGCTCAGCAAGGCCCCCTCCCAGCGCCGCTCCTCGGCGCTGCGCAGGACCAGCGCAGCGACGCCGAGCACGGCGAAGCCGAGGCCGACCCCGCCGAGGGCGAGGAAGGCGTCGAGATAGGCGGTGCGCACCGCGCCAACCGCGGCGATGGCGCTGGCGGTCGGGGTCACCTCGACCCCGTAGGGCGCGAGCCGGCGGCGCAGCGCCAGGGCGGCGGCGGCGGGATCCGGGCTGGCCACCAGCCAGCGCGTGCGCGCGGCGTCCGGGCGCAACCGGCGCAGGCGCTCCGGCGCCACCAGCAGGTCGCCGGCCAGGATCGAGCCGGCCGGCAGCACCCCGCTGATGCGCAGATGGCCGGCATCATACGGCAGGCGCGTGCCGAGCGGCGCGTGCAGGATCCACTGCGTGCTGTCGGCGTCGCCCACCGCGGGGACGTCCTCGCCGGCGGCATCGAGCACGCCCCACCCCTGCGCCGGTGCCGGCCAGTCGCGCAGCTCATCCGGCCAGCCGACCAGGCGCGGCCGCAGCGGCTTGTCCGGCTGCAGGCAGCTGATGCCGTCGCCCGGCGCGACGAGCAGACCGACGGCGCGGGTGAACAACGCCTGCTCGGCGTCGGCGAAACCGAGATGGCGACGGCCCTCGGCCACCGCCGGATCGTAGCCCGGGGCCAGCGTCGTCTCGACGATCAGGTCGAAGCCGCCGTCGAGGGCGCGTGAGGGCAGGGCCTGCCGCCGTTGCGCCGCCACCATCACCAGGACGAAGCAAGCGCAGGCGGCGAGACCGATGCCGGCCCCGGCGCGCCATGGCGCGGCGGCGAGGCTGCGCAGCAGCAGCCACCACAGGCTCAGCGGCCGCGAACGGCGGAAGGAGGCCGGCGGCCGGCGCAGCCGTTCAGCGCGCCAGCCGGCGAGCAGGTCGAGGATGCCGCGCCGCACCAGCAAACCGCCCGCCCACCACGCTGTCAGCGCACCGAGCACGGCCCCGGCCGCGCCGCCGGCACCGATGGCGGTCGCGTCCCAGCGCAGCCGCAACGGCACGCCGCCGCCGGCCGCCGCCCACGGCCCGGCCAGCAGGTGCAGCAGC
This sequence comes from bacterium, assembly GCA_020049615.1. The sequence continues at coordinate 21,220 of JAIFKN010000145.1, forward strand.
AGCGCCGCCAGCGCCACGCCGAGCAGCGCGCCGGCCGCCGCGCCGACGCAGGCGGTCAGCGCGCCCTCGGCGGCGTGCAGCCGGCGCACCGCGGCGGCGCTCCAACCG
>JAIFKN010000221.1 GCA_020049615.1 bacterium
CGCATCGCCGTCGGCGATGGTCAGCGGGATGCGCTCGTGGCCCTGGTCGAGACGCACGATGACGAACTGGCCCGGCCTCCTGGCCTTGGCGATCTGCGGCGCCGCGATCACCAGCCGGTGCACGGCCGGGGCAAGCTGCTCGTTGGCGAGGATGCGGTACATGGCGGCTCCTGCGGCGGGACGAGGATCGTATATCATCCCGGCGTCGATCCAACCCCTCCACCGCGGTGGGTGCTAAGGCTGTGGTCGCAGCGCCGTCGCCAACCTGGCACGCAGATCGCGCAGGGCCAGGCCCAGGCCCTCGCCTTGGGCCGACGCGTCGGGCGGCGGCAGGTTATTGGCAAGATGGAAGGCGCGCACCGCCGCGACATCGAGGATGGGCAGTCCGGGCAGTCGCTTGCGCACCTGCTCGAGCCATGCTTCCCACAGGATCTGGTTGCGCGGTGTGGGTAGCCCGCCGAGCACGGGGATCAGCAGCGCACCGTGGCGCAGCGTCTCCTCGACCGCCAAGCACCAGTTGTCGGCGCGATGAGCGCCGCTCGGGACCTCGCTGGCATCGAGCAGGACGAAGCACCAGTGCGCACCGCCCTGGATCGCCTGGTTCATCGCCTCCCCCGTCTCACGGGCTTCGACCAGGAGCCCCTCCGGCGCCTGCCCCTGGACGAAGCTCTGGGCAATGTGCTGCTGGGCCACCTCGCCGAAGAGTCGCATGGCCAGCGGTCTGGCGATGAATGCGCACCTCGTAAAGTCGGTGGTCAGACTGCGACGCGCCAGCAGCTCGCGTAGGGGGGCGGCATCGGGTGCGATCAGCATGCTGGCGTCTACACCGAGATCCTGCCAGACCGGAGGGGTGCGCCCCGCAATCGCAGCAGCGCAGAAGAAGGGGCCGCCCGATGCGACCTCGAGGACGGCCTCGGAGCGCTTGCCGCTGAGGTTGACGAGCTGCCAGGCTTGCGGTCGGAGCACGACATTCCGGCCATCCAGGCGCAACTGACGTTCGCTGCCCCCCGGTCCCGGATGCAGGATCAGCAGGAGGTGCGGCGAATCCGACGGCAGCCGCAAGCGCAGCTTGCCAAGCTGACTCATCATCACCCGCGGAGCCTGGCCGTGGACGGCCGGGGCGCCGACCGGAGCAGCGGGATGACCGGCGACCAATTCAGCTCCGAGGATGCCGCTGCCGGCCAGCAAGGGCGTTGCGTGCGCGACTGGGACCGGCCTGCTCACGGGCGCGACCGACGGGCTGGGCGCTTTCGGGGGATCGATCGGCACTGCAACGGCCGGTTCGGCAGGCGGTGGTCGCCTGGCTTTGGCCACGCCGATGACGACGATCAGGCCGAGCAGTCCGACGACGATGCCGCCAAGCGCCAGGAGACGTCGTTGGACGGGGCTCAGGCCCTGTGGTGTGGCAACAACCGTGGCCTCCGTCGCTGCAGCAGCCGGCAGGAGTTTGGCCTGGCCCGGGGCGGAGGCGAGGGCGCCAGCCGGGAGGGCGCTGGCCATGGCTGCCAGCTCCCGCGCCAGCACCAGGGCGGTCGGCCTGGCCGTCGCCTCCTTGGCCAGGCAACGGACGAGCAGCGGTTCCAGGGCGGCTAGGTCCGGGCGTGTGGCGCTGAACGACGGCGGCGGGGCCGAGACATGCTGATGCAGGACCTGCAGCGTGCTGCTGGCGTGGTAGGGGGGGCGACCAGACAGGGTGTGGAAGATGCTGCAGGCCAGTCCGTAGATGTCCGAGGCGAAGACCGGTTCGTGGCCGAGCGAGGCTTCGGGCGACATGTAGGCGGGGCTGCCGACCAGCGCCCCGGTCGCGGTCACCTGGATCGAGTCGGCGGCGCGGGCGAGACCGAAGTCGGCCAGCTTGGCGGTGCCGTCACTGGTCACCATGATGTTGTCCGGCTTGATGTCGCGATGGACGATGCCCAGGCGGTGGGCGGAGGCCAGGGCATCAGCTGCCTGGCGGTACCACTCGACCACCTGACGCACCGGGAGGCGCTCCTCGCTGGCCATGCGACCGAGGCTGGAGCCGGACACGAACTCCATGACCATCACCAGCAGTTCCTCGCCATCCGGGCCAATGATTGGGCCGAAATCATGACAGGCGATGACATGAGGGTGTACCAGCCTGCCCATGGTCTGGGCTTCGCGACCGAATCGTTCACGATAACCTGGATCGGCGGCAAGATCAGGCTTGATCACCTTGATCGCGACCGGGCGGTCGAGGCGGATCTGCAGGCCACGGTACACCGCACCCATGCCGCCCCGGCCGAGCAGCACATCGAAACGCAGACTGTCGGTGGCGAAGCCAAGCAGCGGATCCCGCACAGGCATGGCACGACGGTACCGAGCCGGTTGATGGACCGCAATCGCCTCGGCTGTCACGCTTGCATATACGACGGATCGACCTGCCGGTTACCGGGTCGCGTCAACTGAAGCGCTGCGGCACCACTTGGTCATAGAGATCCATAGCCAGGGTGACGAAGCCACCTCAGATCCAGATGGCAGATCAGACCTGGAACGAGGAATATCCGGTGACAAGTGACGGCCAGCTCCATCGAACGGGGCCCGAGCGGAGTGCCCAGTCGTAGCGCGATTGGTATCGGGCCAACGATGAATGTCCGATAATGTATATTGTGTAACTATTAGAAGGACCGGAAGGCGGGAATTCGCAGCGAGATCGCCAATTGTGGAAAGCGGGATCGATTGGATGAGACAAGCGGGAGCCGGTCGGGGAGCGGGCTGTGCAACGATCGCGACGGTGAAGCGAGAACGGTCGGCCCGACGCGTAGAACCATTCGAGAACGGAAGGCAGTGTTCCATGCGCGTCCTCAGACCCGCCACCGAGCGGGGCCTCACCGAACTCGGCTGGCTGCACAGCCGACACAGCTTCGCTTTCGGCGATTACGTCGACGAGCGATGGTCTGGCTTCCGCGCCTTGCGCGTCATCAACGACGATGTGGTCGAACCCGGGCAGGGCTTCGGCACGCATGGCCACCGCGACATGGAGATCGTCACCTGGGTGCTCGGTGGCGGGCTGGAGCACCGTGATTCGCTTGGCAAAGGCGGACTCCTGCGTCACGGCGACGTTCAGGTGATGAGCGCAGGCACCGGCATCCGGCACAGCGAGTACAATGCCTCGCAGGATGCTGCGGTTCGCTTTCTGCAGCTATGGATCCATCCTGACGTCGCCGGGGGCAGGCCGAACTACGCGCAGGCCACCATCCCGATCGAGGCACGCCATGGCCGCTGGGCCGTGCTGGCGGCTGGGGCTGGCCGACCGGCTGCCGTCGCCATCGCCGCCGACGCGGCGGTGCTGGTCGCCAGCCTGGACGCGGGACGGGGACTCGACTACCCGCTTGCACATGGACGGCATGCCTGGCTGCAGGTCACCAGGGGTAGTCTGATGCTCGATGGCCGACCGCTTGGGGTCGGTGACGGGATCGCCATCAGCGACGAGGCCGGCATCCGTCTCATCGCCGATGCCGGCGGCGCCGAGGCAATGCTGTTCGACCTAGCCTGACCTCGACTCAGAACCCGATGCGCAGCATGAGGTACGGGCCTTCCTGGGTGAAATCCTCGACCCGGACGGATTCGTAGCCAAGGCCGATACCGAACCTGCCGGATTCGCCCCGGGTGACGGTCAGCACCGCCTCGGCCGCCCAGGTCCAGGCGAAACCGATTTCACTGTCGTCATCGATGGTGGTGTAGGCGAGTCCCGGTCCGATGCGGGCCGTGAGATCCGCCCGGCTCGTGTCATTGAATTCATTGAAGACGCCAGCGATGCCATAGGCGAACGGGGCGATGCAACGGACATCGACCTGGTCGTTGCCCCACCAGGTCTTCAGTCCGGCTCCGAGTCCCAGGATGGTGCCGAATGGCTGACCCTTGGACTTGTAGCCGGAGATCGCTCCCGCCGCGCCGCTCAGGTACAAGGCGTCCTGGTCGCGGTCGAGGCCATCGACATCCAGGCTGGTCCAGCCGAAGATGATCTCGCCGTGACGTTCGCTCCAATCCGCGCCGCCGAGGAGGTCGTACAAGCCGGCTCCGTCCTCGGCTGACAGGCACGACGCGGCGAGGAGGGCAAGGAGGCCAGATGCTGGGCGTATCATGCGTTGCTCCGCTGCGGGCGATACCAGGGCGGGGGGCTGCCGTCCAGGAGCCAGGGCAGGGCGAGCCTTTCCCAGCGGCGGGCCGTTGCGAATCCCGGGAACGAGCGTTCCCAGGCGCGGAATCGCGGCGAATGGACCCCCTCGCGGCGGACGGCCGGCGTCATCGCCTGACGATGATGGCAGTACTCGTGATGCAGCACGTGCTCGATGAATATGGCTGCGACCCAGGGCAGGGCGAGCCGCGGCGTGATCTCAATGCTGCGGCGTTGTCGGCGGTAGCATCCGAACCGCAGGTGGGTCAGGCGGCGCCCGGGCGGCTGCCGTCCCCAACTGACCGGCACCGGCGGCAGATCGGCGAACCAGGCCGCGTGGACTCGTTCCGCGAGAGAGGACAGGAGGGCCTGCGCATCGGCGCCCATCGTGTCGAGTCCCGCTGCCCAATCCGTCGAGGCGGCGGCGGTGCGATGGGCTATGCGCGATGAGGCCTGCTGCAGCAGATTCCGGAGCGGAGTTCCCGCTCCTCCACGTCCATAACGGTTGACCCACTCAGATATAGAAACCGGACAGTCGGGATCGTTAAGTAGCTCTGGGTGTACTCTGAGAACCAGGCCAATGCGGGGCACACGCCGCAATCCGAGCAGGCTCCGCCTCGTCCGACGGACAGTGACGTGCACCTGGGGCAGAGCGGCGCGCAGATCAGCCAGGACGACCGATGCAGACGCGTCGAGAGCTGGGGCTCCCAGGGCGCAGGATCCGGAAGCGGTGGTCACCCGACGCCCAGTATTGGCTGTTCAGACGCAGACATGGACGAATGACCCCACTCCAGGGTCATACGAACAGACGGGAGCCAACACGGACCATCGTGGCCCCCTCCTGGATGGCGATGGGCAGATCACCGGACATGCCCATGGACAGTCCAGGAAGACCATGGTCCACGGCAAGACGACGAAGACGGGCAAAGCAGGAACGGACGGACGCCTCATCCGCCTGAGGACCCAGTACGGGAGCCATGGTCATCAAGCCGACCAGTTCCAAGGCGGGTTGGGCGCGGATTGAGGTCAGCAGGCCGACCAGTCCGGAAGGATCGACTCCCGCCTTGGCGAGTTCCCCACTGACATTCACCTGCGCATAGACGGGAAGGCGCCGGCCGGACTGGATGCAGGAGCGGGCCAACCGGTCGACATGGTCGGGATCGCAAAGGCTGTGCAGGGCATCGACCAGCGGAGCGAGCTTGGCCAGTTGGCGTCCCTGGACGCGGCCGATGTAGTGCCAGCGGTCGCCATGCTGCCGGCTCGCAAGCATGTCGTGCAGGTGCTCAAGGCGGTTCTCGCCGAAATCGCTGATGCCGGCCTGACGCAGGGGACCGAGCACATCCGGAGCCTGGTTCTTGGTTACGGCCATCAGCGTCACGCCCGATGGATCGCGGCCGCAGCCGGCGCAGGCGTCGGCGATCTCCTGACGGACCGCGGCGACGTTGGCGGCGATGCGCAGCGGGTCGATCATGCCCTTGTCTATCCCGCTCCGCAGGCCCAGCCAGCCCGGGTCTATTTCGGGGCCGGCTCATCCTGCTCGATCGCCTCGCCGTCCGCCGCGACCAGACGCTCCTTCACCGCCCAGGCATGCCAGGCGTCGATGGCCTCGGATCGCTTGGCGTCATCACCGCGGGGGTCGAACTTGAAGTTCTGCTTGGTCGTCTCGAGCAGGATATCGTGGGCGCGGCGCCGGATCAGCGGATTCGGGCTGGCCAGGCCGTCGATCAGCGCCGCGACGGCCGACCGGCCACGTGAACGCAGCTTGGCCTCCGCCTCCTGGGATTCGCTGCCGTTCGTGCTGGAGAGGCGGTTGACCGCCTCGCGATCAGGGTCGACGGCGACCGTGGCGGCCACCGTGCCCTCCTCGGTGTCGGGGATGCCGGGCCAGCGGAAGCGGTTCTTCTCCTCTTTCCACCATTTCTCAGCCAATTCGATGCGCTTGGCGCGCTGGTCCTGCGGCAGCGCCACCGAGATGCCCCAATCGAGCGTGGTGGCGCGGCGCAGCACATCGATGGCGCGCTTGACCACCGTCGGATCGTCGCTGCGCAGCAGCTTGAACAGGACCTGGAATATCTCGGGATTGCGCATCTCGGCCAAGCCGGCCGCGGCCTCGACGGCGGTGGACTGGTCGCCACTGCGGAGCTGCTCGAGCAGCACGGCATCCTCGCTGGCCGACCAGTTGGCGTCCCACCAGGCCTTCGCCTTGTCCGGGGTGATGTCCTTGGCCGGCAGGCGCGTGATCGCCGACAGCGCCTCCCGGCTGTATTCCTGCACGTCCTTGTCGGCGTGGACGAGCATCTCCACCAGCCGCGGCACCGCCTTGCGTTCGCGCATCTGTACCGAGACCATCGCCAGGGTGGCGAGGTCGCCGGCGTCGGTGACGCCTTCGCTCGCCTTCATGATGAACGGATACAGTCGTTTCATCTCGCGTGTGCGCTTGGCTTTGGCCAGTTCCAGGAGAAGCCCGCAAGCACCGTAGACGTCACCATAGCCGGGCTTGGCCAGGGCGGCGCACAGGCGCGGGAATGCGGTCGGCCAGTTGTCCTCGCGGATCAGCGTGGCGATGGCGCGGTCCATCGGATCGGACTCGTTGGCGGCGGTGCGCATCCGCTCGATCAGGCCGTCGATGAAGTCGTTCTGGACCGGGTTGGGATCCTTGGGAATGGACAGCTCCCAGGCGACCTCCTTGGCCGCCGGACCCGCGCCGCCGGAGGAGCGCCTGCCGCCAGCCGCTTGGTCGCCGCCCGCATTTCCGCCCCCTCCGCCCCCACCCTTCGGCGCGAAGGCCTTGTTGACCCAACGGTCGCCGACCAGCACCTCGCCCCGGGCGGTGCGGGCGTCGTAGTGGTTGGGGTCGATCTTGATCACCTTGGTGTACAGCTGCGCCGCTTTGCTCGGTTTGCCGTTCTCGGCGCACCATTTGGCCAGGGTGTACACCGAATCGGCATTGGTCATGTCGGTCTGCTTCTCCATCTCCTCATAGGTTTCGGCCCAGGCGGAGACGGACATCAGGACCAGCAGCAGGGTTGACAGCAGGGTTCGTAGCATGGCTTTTCCGGTGAACGTCCATGGTCGCAGGCGGTTCGCGGCAGGCATCCGACCGTTCCCGACCACCTGTCCGTCCGTATCACCTGCCGGGGCGGATGGGCTTGGCTGGCGGATCCCGGCCCTAGCATGCACGAACGGACAACACATGCCCATACCTTACGTCATCGAGAAGGACTCGCGCGGCGAGCGCACCTACGACATCTACTCGCGCCTGCTCAAGGACCGCATCATCTTCCTCGGCGAGCCGATCGACGACTTCGTCGCCAACGTCGTCGTCGCCCAGCTCCTCTTCCTGCAGAGCCAGAAGCGCGACGCCGACATCACCCTCTACATCAACAGCCCCGGCGGCATCATCAGCTCGGGCTTCGCCATCTACGACACGATGCAGTACCTGACCTGCGACGTGGCGACGGTGTGCATCGGCCAGGCCGCCAGCATGGGGTCGTTCCTGCTCGCCGCCGGCACCAAGGGCAAGCGCTTCGCCCTGCCGCACAGCCGCATCATGATCCATCAGCCGATGGGCGGCACCTCCGGCCAGGCCAGCGACATCGAGATCCAGGCGCGCGAGCTGATCCGGCTGAAGAAGGAGCTGAACCGCATCCTCTCGGAGACCACCGGCAAGCCGATCGAGCGCGTGACCAAGGACAGCGAGCGCGACCACTACATGAGCGCCGACGAGGCGTGCGCCTACGGCATCGTCGACAAGGTCGTGACCAAGCCGGCGGCGGAGAAGTGACACCGTGAGCAAGCGCAAGGGAGACACCGGCCTCGACTCCTGCTCGTTCTGCGGCCGCCACAGCGGGCAGGTCGACCGGCTCATCCAGGGTCCGCCCGGCACCTACATCTGCAACGAATGCGTCGACGTCTGCTCGACCCTGATCCGCGACCAGAAGACGGAGAAGAAGAGCGCGATCAAGGACGCCGCAGCCCCCCGTCCCGGTCCGAAGCTGTCGAGCCCGCAGGACATCAAGGCCCATCTCGACCAGTACATCATCGGCCAGGAGAAGGCGAAGCGCGTCATCTCGGTAGCTGTGTACAACCACTACAAGCGCCTGCGCCACAACCAGGTCGGCTCGGGGGTGGAGCTCGAGAAGTCCAACATCCTCCTGCTGGGCCCCACCGGCAGCGGCAAGACGGCAATCGCCCGCTGCCTGGCCAAGCTGCTCAACGTGCCCTTCGCCATCGGCGACGCGACCACGCTGACCGAGGCCGGCTACGTCGGCGAGGATGTCGAGAATCTCATCCTGCGCCTGCTGCAGAGCGCCGACTTCGACGTCGCGCGCTGCGAGACCGGCATCATCTACGTCGACGAGATCGATAAGATCGCGCGTAGCGCCGGCAACGTCTCGATCACCCGCGACGTCAGCGGCGAGGGCGTGCAGCAGGCCCTGCTCAAGCTGATCGAGGGCACCGTCGCCAACGTCCCGCCGGGCGGCGGCCGCAAGCATCCCGAGCAGAAGTACATCCAGGTCAACACCGAGAGCATCCTGTTCATCGTCGGCGGCGCGTTCAGCGGCCTGCCCGAGATCGTCGGCCGGCGCCTGGGTGACAAGCAGGTCGGCTTCCGCATCTCGCAGGTCGACGCCGCCCGCACCGCGCTGGAGGCCGACGACGCCGAATATGCCCTGCTGCAGCACGTGCAACCGCAGGATCTCGTCGATTTCGGCATGATCCCGGAATTCATCGGCCGCCTGCCGGTGGTCTGCGCCCTGACCCCGCTGGCCGAAGAGGCGCTGATCAGCATCCTCTCCGAGCCGAAGAACGCCCTGGTCAAGCAGTACCAGGCGCTCTTCGCCATGGAGGGAGCGTCGCTCTCGTTCACCGAGGACGCCCTGCGCGTGGTCGCTCGCCGCGCCCACGAGCGCAAGACCGGGGCCCGTGCCTTGCGCGCCATTCTCGAGGAGATCATGCTCGATCTCATGTTCGAGGTGCCGGTGCTGGTCAAGACCCAGAAGGAGTTCCTGGTCGACGCCGACTTCATCGAGGGCCGTCGCCGCATCACCGATCCGCCGGCCTCGCGCAAGTCCGCCTGAGACCGATGGCAGGCCGCCGCGCCGACCTCGCCCATCCCGACAGGCCGGAGCGCCTCGCAGCGCTCGCCGCGCTGCACGCCACCACACCTGCGACCCCGCGTCGCGGTTGCGACCTGCTGCTGCGCAGCGACCACTCGTTCGGCCCCTTCCTCTCCGCCTGCGAGGCGGTGTGGGAGGCACGGCTGGCCGGGCTGGAGTTCGCGGGCATCGCCGACCTCCTCAGCACCGCTGGTCACGGTGAATTCGCCGAGGCTGGCGCGGTCGTCAACCTGCCCGCCATACTCGGCCTGGAGATCGCGGCTGCCGATGGGGTGCGCCTGATGGGGCTCGGCGTCAGCCGACCAGCGGATGCGACGGCCCAGTCGGCGCTAGCCCGGTTGCGCGATCTGCACGAGACCCACTGCCGGACGCTGACGGCGCGCCTGGGCGAGCGCTTCCGTTCCACGGTCGGGGCCGCCGGCCCCTCCTGGAACGATGTCGTCGGTCTCACCCCGGTCGGCAACGTCCTGGAACGCCACGTCGCCTGGGCGGCGGTCGGGCGGGTCCGCGAGGTCGCCGTCGAACGCAGCATGCCCGCCGCCGACGCCTGGCAGCGCGTGGTCGGCCGTCCGCCCGCTGGCGACGACGGCGAGCAGTTCCGCCTGGTCCTCGACCGCCTGTTCCAGGCCGGCGGCCCGTGCCACGTGCCCGGACCGGCCGCCCCTGCCGTGTCCGAGGCGGTCGCCATCTGCCACGGCCTTGGCGCCCTGCCGGCCGCCATCGTTCCTGGGCCGACGCCCAGCGGTCTGCGCGGCTGGTGCGATCGGATGGCGGCCGCGGGCGTCCGCGCCCTCGCCGTGCTGCCGGCGCGTCACGACGAGGAACTGATCGCCTCCGCCGTCGCCGAGGCCGATCGCCGCGACTGGCCGATCATCGATGGCAGCGCCCTGGACGGTCCAGAGTCGGCGCCGCTGACCTCGCGCCGGAGCCTGGACGACCGTTTCCTGCCGGCCTTCCGCGCCGGGGCCGAGGCCGCGCTCGCGCAGCAGCGCTCCGCCATAGCATCCCCAGCCAACTCCGAGGCCTGAACCATGCTCATCGCAGCCCGCTCCAAGCTCCTCTTCATCGGCGACTCGATCACTGACGCCGGACGCAACCGGCCGGTGGCCGAGGGGCTTTTCGATCCGCTCGGCAAGGGCTATGTCACGCAGGTCTCGGCCCTGCTCGGTGCTGCCTATCCCGACCGCCCGGTGCGCGTGGCCAACACCGGTTGCTCGGGCAACACCGTGCGCGACCTCAAGGGCCGCTGGCAGACCGACGTCCTCGACCTCAAGCCGGACTGGCTGTCGATCATGATCGGCACCAACGACGTGTGGCGCCAGTTCGACTCTCCCCTGTTCCCCGAGGCCGCCGTGCAGCCCGAGGAGTACGAGACGACCCTCGACGCGCTGGTCGGCACGACCAAGCCGCTGCTCAAGGGGATGGTGCTGATGACCCCCTTCCACATCGAGGCCAATCCGGCCGACGCGATGCGTGCGCGCATGGACCAGTACGGCAAGATCGTCCTGGCGGTGGCCAAGAAGCACGGCGTCATCGGCGTCGACACCCAGGCCGCCTTCGACCGGGCGCTGAAACACCAGCACTCCTGCAATCTCGCCTGGGATCGGGTCCATCCGAACCTAGTCGGTCACATGATCCTGGCTCGCGCCTTCCTCGATGCGGTCGGTTTCGTCTGGAGCCCTGTCCGCCGCGAGAAGTAGTCAGTCGCGCATCCGCTGACCACCGTATCGCCGTCCTGGCGACAAGGTGGTCAGATCCCATGATCGCCAAGGCCGTTCCCGCGTTGAACATGGAGCCATGACTTCCCGCGACTGGTCCTTCGGCGTCGATTTCCGGTTCCCGGTCGTCTTCACCCGGGACGTCTTCGCGGCTGACAACGCCGTTCTGGCCGAGTTGATGGATCCGGGGGCGGAATCGCCGATCGCCAGGGCCGTGGTCTTCATCGACTCCGCCGTCCTCGCCAGCCGCCCTGGCCTGGTGCGCGACATCCATGCCTGGTTCGCCGCCCACGCCGGCCATCGCATAGCCCTGGCTGCGGCTCCTGAGCCGATCAGCGGCGGCGAGGCCGCCAAGCAGGGACTGGCGGTGGTCGAACGCGTCGCCCGCGTCGGTGTCGACCTCGGCCTGTGCCGGCACTCCTACGTCCTGATCATCGGCGGTGGAGCGGTCGTCGATGCGGTCGGCCTGGGCGCGTCGCTGTTCCACCGCGGCCTGCGCCAGATCCGCCTGCCCAGCACCACCCTCGGCCAGTGCGATGCCGGCCTGGGGGTGAAGAACGCGGTCAATCTCTTCGGCCTGAAGAACCTCATCGGCACCTTCACCCCCCCCTGGGCGGTGGTCGATGACAGCCGCTTCCTCGAATCCCAGGACGACCGCAGCTGGCGCGCCGGTCTGGCCGAGGCGGTCAAGGTGGCCGTGATCAAGGACGCCGCGTTCCTCGAGCGTATCGAAAACCTCGCTCCCGCCCTGGCGCGACGCGACCTGCTGGCCATGGAGGAGGTGGTCGAGCGCTGCGCGCGGTTGCACCTCGAGCACATCACCACCTCGGGCGACCCGTTCGAGCATGGTTCGTCGCGTCCGCTCGACTTCGGACATTGGTCGGCGCACCGTCTGGAGGCGCTGTCGAAGCACCGTCTGCAGCATGGCGAAGCGGTCGCGATCGGTGTCGCTCTCGACGCCCTCTACGCTGTCCGCATCGGTCGTCTGACCACGGCTGAAGCCGAGCGCGTCGTCAGGACCCTGTCGACTCTCGGTTTCCGCCTGTGGGACGCCACATTCGACCTGCTTGATGCTGATGGCCGCAGGCAGATCTACGCCGGCCTGGCCCAGTTCCGCGAACACCTTGGCGGTCGCCTCACGCTCGCCATGCCAAGTGGCCTGGGATGCCGCGCCGACATCGGGGATTTCGACGAAAACGTGTGCGAGGCCGCCCTGGCGGATCTGCGCCAAGTGGCCCGCCAAGGTGTCCAAGCGTCCCCGACGCAACGGCAATAACCTCAGGCCCTGCGCCTGGCATAGCTGCTGGGACGCCTGCCGTCGCTCAGCCCCAGCACCAGCTTCGCCGCCATCTGCACTGCGGGCGTCCAGCAAAGGTGATCCCGTTGTCATGCGCGTGCTATCGTGCCCTGATCATGCCATTGTTGCGCGCGCCTGTCAGGCACCTTTGATTTCATGAACTCGACACCCTGGCGTCTGCCGGTCCTCGCCCTCGTCGTCTGCGCGTCCTGCCTCCAGGCGCAAGTAGGCGGCGGTTACACCGACGGCGGGCTCCGTGGTGAATATTTTGCGAATGCCGACCTGAAGGGCCCGCCAGCCTTCACTCGACGTGAGCTGCGCCTCGACTGCGACTGGGGCACCGTCCTGCCCATCGGCGGCTCGAACGATCCCCGCTACCGGTCCTTCCCCCTCGACAGCTTCTCCGCCCGCTACACCGGCAGGATCATCGCCGCCTTCACCGAGACCTACACCGTCAAGGCCATCGCCAACGACGGGGTGCGGGTCTTCGTGAAGGCGGAAGGCGCATCGACCTGGACCACCCTGATCGACGCCTGGGGCGCTGCCGCCACCACCACGGGCTCGACCGCCCTGGTCGCCGGCAAGCCTTATGAGGTGCGGATCGAATACCGTGAACTGGCCGGGGCCGCCGTCCTCCGCCTGCTGTGGTCGAGCCCCAGCACGCCCGAAGAGGTCATCGATCCGTTGATGCACCAGGGCTTCAACGTCAACTTCTGGGGCGAAGGCTACGCCGATCTCGCCAAGAGCGGACGCCCCGAAT
>JAIFKN010000291.1 GCA_020049615.1 bacterium
CTGGCCGGTGCTGGAGCTGTGACCGTCAGCGCGCCGCCGCCAACGGCGCGCTGACCTCGTCCCAGGCCTCGAACACGGCGTTGGCGCTCTCAGCCGTGCAGGCGCCGCCCCACTCGAACTGGGCGATGATGCCGCCGCGCGGATCGTAGAGGGCCTCAGCGATCTCGCGCACCTCGGCGTGGACCGCGGCAGCGCCGGAGGGCAGCACGTGCTGGCGGTCGATCTCGCCCCAGAAGGTCAGCTTGCCCTTCGCCGCGGCGGCGACCTTGCCCAGATCCATGCAGCCGAGCTGGCTGTTGAGCGCGTCGACGCCGACCTCGACCAGATCCGGCAGGATGCTGACGATGTCGCCGTCGCTGTGCATGAACACCTTCTTGCCGGCGGCGTGCGCGACGCGGCAGTAGTCGGCGTAGAGCGGCTTGAAGAAGCGCCGCCACATGCGCGGGCTGATCAGCAAACCCTTCTGCGCGCCCCAGTCGTCCATGAACATCAGGGAGTCGACCGTGGTCGAGGCCCAGAACGCCATCTCCGCCATGTAGAAGCGGTGGATCTCGGCGATCATCGCTGCCGCCTCGTCGGGCGACTCGGCGAGGTCGGCCATCGCCTCGGCGCTGCCGCGCAGGAACTGGTAGCGCTCCCACGGCCGCGGGCAGGCCGACATGATGACGAACCTTTCGGTTCTGGCATAGGCCTCGGCGATCTGGCGGCGGGCCGCGTCCTGGTCGATGGGCAGGGTCTCCCACGGCGGACGCATGGTCTCGCGCCAGCGCGCCAGCTCCGGCACGGTGGGATGCTTGACCTCGCCGATCACCCCGGCCTGGATGTTCTCGAACCGGCAGCCCCATTCATCGACGTAGATGCCGACGCCGTGCATGTCGCCACTGCGGCACGACGATGGCCGGTACGGCGAGGGCACACCGCCGAAATCCGTCGCCCAGCGCTGCTCGAAGGCGCGCACGTCGTCGGGCATGTGGATCCACGCCCACGGCGAGATCCAGGCACAGCGCGGCAGACGGTCGGGAGTGGCGAAGTCGAGGGTGGCAAGGACGCGTTCGCGGGGGGTCATGCCTGCATCCTGGCGTCATCCGGAGCTTGGCGTGCCGGCCCGGCGCCGGACGATCCGGCACATGCCCGCCCGCCCTGACCGCCGCATGCTCGAGCCGCCGGCGACGCGCATCCCCGAGCTGCGCCTGCTCGGCCATACCTGCCAGAGCTGGAGCGCCACCACCATCGCGACGCCTGGGAGCTGTGCTGGCTGGCACGCGGCGCAGCCGACTGGTGGACGGGTGGCGAGGTCCACGAACTCGCCGCCGGCTGGTGCTACCTGACCCGGCCGGACGAGGAGCACGGTTCGCTGTCGGGATTCCTCGAGGCCTGCGACCTGCACTGGCTGCAGCTCGCCCCACCCGCGGATCAGGCGCTGGCCGCGGCCCTCGCCCGCGCCCCGCACGCCTTCCCCGCCCCGGCGCTGGGCCCGCTGTGGCAGGACCTGTGGTCTGAGGTCGCGCGCGGCGATGCGCTCGCCGCCCTCGCGGTGCGCGGTGCCCTGCATCGACTGCTCGCGGCCGCCCTCACCGCCCCGCCGCCGCGTCCATCGCCGACCATCGCCCGCGCCATCGCCCGCGCCGGCGAGGGCCGTGCCACCGTCACCGCCCTGGCGCGCAGCGCCGGCCTCTCGCGCAGCGTGTTCCACGAGCGCTTCCACGCCGAGCTCGGCGACAGCCCGGCGGCCTGGCTGCGCCGCCGGCGCCTGCGCCAGGCCAAGCGGCTGCTGTGGCGCAGCGACCAGCCGGTGACCGCCATCGCCCACGCCTGCGGCTTCGCCACCAGCCAGCGCTTCGCCACCGCCTTCCGCGAGTCGACCGGCCTGGCGCCGCAGGCCTGGCGCGAGCGGGCTCGCTCGTTCGGCTGATCAGCGGGACGGCCGCAGCAGTCCGACATCACGCAACCCGCCGCGCAGCTCCTGCGGCCCGTTGCCGAGGCCCGGCAGCGACCACCAGGTCTGGCCGGTCGCCACGCAGCGGCCCTGGTGCCAGGTGGCGAGGACGGCGGCAGGCGCTATGCGAGGCGGAACAGGGCCGTTGAGCCACCGCCGCCCTGCGTGATGATCCCGGCCATGCGCACCGTCATCCGCCGCCTGGCCCTGCTCGTCCTGGCCGCCGGGCTCATGGCCGGCGAGCCGGGCACCCCGTTCGCCGCTGGCGACGTGCTCGGCCGTCCAGGCTTCAGCGCCGACAATGGCCTGCTCGCGGTCGGCATCTCGCCGCTGGGAGGCCGCATCCTGCGCCTCGACCTCGCCGGCCGGCCCCTGCTGTGGACTGACCCCAAGGCGGTGGCCGAGATGCGCGCTCCCAGCGGGGACGGCGAGGACATGTGGTGGTTCCGCGGCCGTGGTGGAGCCTTCCTTTGGCCGACGCCGCAGGCGCACTGGCGGCGCGGCGACGCCCCGAGCCAGGGCTGGCCGCCGCCACCGCAGCTGGAACGCGGTGCGATGCTCGGCTTCCCCGGTCCCACCGGCATCGACATGCACGGACCGACCGAACGCAACCCGCTGTGGCGCTCGCTGGGGATGCAGGCGATGTACCGGCTGGTGCTGCCGCCGGGCGAGGCGCGGATCCGCCTGCATGCCGCCTGGGCCAACCTGGCGCACCATCCGCAACGGGCCGGCCAGTGGCTCATCGCCACCCTGCCGGCACGCAGCACCGGCGGTCCGGCCGAGGTCGTCTGGCCGCTGCGCACCGCGCGGCCCAGCCGCTTCGGCGAGCGCGGCTACGTCCAGCACCACGGCGACTCCGACCCGGAGATGTGGCGTCCCGATGCCAAGGTCCGGCTGCTGCGCGCAACCTGCCTGGGACGCCCCGGCAAGATCAGCAGCGACAGCGATGGCGGCTGGATCGCGTGGCGCGATCCAGCCGATGGCGCCTGCCTCGCCATCCGCTTCACCCCGACCAGGGACGAAGGCCGTCTGCCAGAGGGCTGGTCCTCGGTGGCCTGCAACATGATGGGGGACCATGCCGTCGAGATCGAGGCGATGGGCCCGGAGACCGATCTCGATCCCGGCGAACGCCTGGCCGCGACCTGGGAGCTGGCCGCCTGCCGCACCGCCGGTCCGATCCGCGCCATCGCCGCCGGCGGGATCGTCAGCGAACCGCCGACCGTCGCGGACGGGCGGCTGCGCGGCAGCTTCGGCGTGTTCGCCGCCGGCCGGATCGCGGTGCGCCGCGCCGGCGCCGAGGTCGCGAGCGTGCCCTGCACTCCGGTCGAGCCGGCAGCCCTCGACCTCGCGCTGCCTGCCGGGACTGGGCCGCTGGAGCTGGTGGTCATCGCCGCGGATGGCGGCGCCTCACCGTTGGCGGCCCTGCCCTGAACTGCGTGCAGCCGCCGGTTGAGCCCAGGTTCCGCGGACGATAGTCCGCCCATGCGCTGCGCCCTCCTCTGCCTGCTCTGCCTCGCCCTCACCGCCGCCGAGCGACCTGCCTGGGTCGGCGACGCCGGCCGCGCCGCCGCCTTCCCCGAGCCGCGCTGGCTGAGCGCCACCGCCGAGGAGCGCACCACGCCCGAGCGCGACCGCGCCAAGTGCCTGCAGATCGTCGCCACCAGCGCGCAGGCCGAACTGGCGCGCAGCGTGCGCGTGCGGGTCGAGGCGGTGACCGAGTCGAAGACGGTCGAGGTCACCGGCTCCACCGGCGGACGTTTCGACTCCAGCTTCAGCGACCAGTCGATGACCATCGTCGGGGTGTGGCTCGACCTGCGGAAGCTCGAGACCTGGTTCGACGAGGAGAGCGGCACAGCTCATGCGGTATGCGCGGTCGAGCGCAGCGTGCTGGCAGGGTCGCTACGTACGCGCGCCGAAGCCGCGCTGAGCGAACTGGCGGCCGCCGCCGACGAGGCGCAGGCGCACGAGACCGCGGGCCGGCCGAACGAGGCCGCCCCGGCCTGGTCGCGGGTGCTGGCGGCGGCGCGCGGCATTGGCGATGACCTGATCCTCGCCCGCGGCCTGGCTCCTGACGCGACCGACACCGCCCTCGGCGAACGCCTGGCTGTGCAGCACAGTCGCGCCGCCGCCGCCCAGGGCCGCCTCGCCGGCCGCGCCATCGCCAGCGCCGACGACCTCGCCTTCGTCCTCGCCAGCCAGTTGGCACGCGGCGCCGGGGAGGTGAAGCCGGTGGTCATGGTGCCCTCCTTCACCGTGCGCGATTCGCGCCTGTCTAGCCAGTTCGGCCGCTACGCCGGGCAGCTGGTCGGCAGCCAACTGGCCAAGGTGGGGGGCTGGAAGGTGATGCGCGCCAGCGTCGCCGGCCCGGCCCGCGATGCCGCCACCGCCAGCGGGGCCGAGGTGGTGGTGCTGGGCGCGACCTGGGACATGCCCGACGGCCTGCGCGTGGTCCTGGCGGCGCATGCCCTGCAGGATGGCCGCATGCTCGCCGCCGCCGAGGCGACCCTGCCCAAGGCCGGGGTCGCGGCCACCGGCCTGGCCACCGCGCCGCAGAACGCCGCCGCAGCGCTGGCCGACCAGCAGGCCTTCCGCACCGACGAGGTGGTCGGCGGCGGCATGCAGCTGGAGGTATGGACGAGCAAGGGCGACGATGCCCCGGTGTTCACCAAGGGCGAGCGGGTGCAGATCTTCGCCCGCGTCGACCGGCCGGCGCACCTGCGCCTGGTCTACCACCTCGCCGATGGCCGCCGCGCCCTCCTGCTCGATGACCTCTACGTCGACGAGTCGAAGGTGAACCAGGTCTACCAGCTGCCCGACGAGTTCGAGGTCGACGCCCCGTTCGGCGCCGAGACCCTGCAGGCCATCGCCGCCACCGCCCCCCTGCCGAAGCTGCCGACCCGGATGGAGGATGGCTACCCGATCCTGACCGACGGACTGGTCGCGGCCAATGCCAAGACGCGTGGCCTGAAGAAGGCCAATGCCGAGGTCAGGCAGGCCGAGGCGCGCGTGGTGGTGACGACGGTCGAGCGCTGAAGCTGTCCGGCTGGCGCCAGCGGAGCAGGCCCAGGATGACCAGGAGGCCGAGCGCGCCCCCGACACCGCAACCGCCACCACCGCCACCGTCACCAGCTGCCGCCGCCACTGCGCCACCGCTGTCCGTTGGCGTCCAGACCGCGAACAGGATCGCCACCGTGTCGTTGGTGTAGACCCCACCGGAGGCGTAGGCCGTCCCGCTGCCATCCGCCGCGGTGTTCCAGCCGCCAAAGCTCCAGCCGTCGCGGAGGAGGCCGCCGTTGTTGCCCGCCAACGCCAACGGCATGCCGGCCGTCTTGAGCTGGTCCGCCGGCACCGTCCCGGCGGTCGCGCCGTTGGCGCGGTAGGAGACGGCATAGGTCGCGGCCGGCTGGCCGACGGCGAAGCCGTTCCCGCCGAAGCCGACGTAGACCCGGCCATAGGTGTTCCAGTCGCCGCTGAGCGAGCGGATGCTGTCGAGCAGGGCGAGCGGCTTGGCGTACACGGTAAGACGGTCCCAGGTCGCGCCCTGGTCGGTGCTGCGCCAGATCCCTTCGACCCCGCCGACCAGGGCGTGGGCGAACAGGGTCGGATACGCGGCACCCGGGGCGGCCGCGCCCAGGGTCACCATGCGCGCGTCGCCGACTGTCGCGAGCTTCGTCCAGGTCGCGCCGCCGTCGATCGAACGCCACAGGCCGCGGCCATACCACGCGTAGCCCTGCGCATGCGGCGCGGCGGCGAACCACAGGTGGCCGGCCTGGCCGGGCACGCTGACCAGCCCGCCCTCGCCCTCCATCCAGTCGAGCGTGCCGGGGTTGCGCGAACGCAGGGTCCAGGTCGCGCCGCCATCGGTCGAGCGGTGGAAGTCGCCGTAGCTGCGCTGGTAGGTGTAGAAGGTCCCGGCCAGCGCGCCGTCGGCGACCACCGCCGCCGAGGTCGCCCAGGACGAACCGTAGTGCAGATCGGTGAGCCTGGTCGTGGTGCCGCTGACCACCCCTGGCGTCCAGGTCGCCCCGCCATCGCTGCTGTAGTGCAGGGCGCCCCAGTTCCATGGCGCCCACACCAGGTTCTGCGCGTTGTCGGCAGCGACGGCGATGGTGCCGAACTGCAGGCCGGCCGGATGCGTGGCGTTGGCGATCGAGGCGAAGCGCTGCCAGGTCTGCCCGCCGTCGCTGGACCAGCCGCTGTAATCCAGCCAGGTCTGGTGGTGGTTGGCGCTGATCGCGACAAGGCGGGACGGTGTCGCCCGGCAGTAGGCGAGCGAGGTGGTCGTCGTGAAGCTCTGGGTGAGGATGCGCCGGCCAGGCGGGATCGTCGCGCCCTGGTCGTGATGGAACCCACCGAGGTCCGCGGTGGCGGTGACCAGTGTGCCGCCCGGCGGATGCACTGCGCCGAAGGCGACCGTCTCCTCGATGCCGGCGGAGTGATTGGTCCACACCACCGGGTTGGCAGTGGCGTTCCCGGTCGACCACACGCCGAAGCCCTCGGCGTACCACACCCGGCCAGGGACGTGCGGATCGAAGCTCAGCGCACCCGGGCTGGACCAGCTGCGCCACAGCTCGTTGGCGGCGGTGGTGACCCCGATCCACGGCGCGTCAGGGGCCTGCCAGGTGCTGCTGTTGGGCGCACGGTAGCTCCACGCGCCGCCTCCGTTCACCGTGATGTAGGTGACGAAGGACTGGTCGGCGACCAGCACCCGGCCCGCATCGCTTGGGTCGACCGCGACCTCGGCCCAGGACTTGGCAGCCCCGCTCGGCAGCCGTGCCGTCCACACGCCGGTGGAAGGGGCCAAGCTCCATAGGCCGCCCTGCGCCTTGGTCCACACGCCACCGATCTGGGTGTAGTTGCTCGCCGCAGTGACCCACAGCCGTCCATCCGGTCCAAGCTCGGCGTCGGTGGGATTGACGCCGGCCGCCGGCCCAGCCCCGCCCGAGATGGCCGTCCAGGTGCCGCCGCCATCGAGCGAACGCCAGATCCCCTGGCCGGCGACCCCGGCGTAGATCCGGCTGCTGCGCCCGGCGGTCAACCCGCCGCCGCCATCGACCACCACCCAGCTGATGCCGATGGCGTCGCCGTTCACCTCGGTCCCGGCGCTGTCCCGCTCGGTCACGCCGACCGGCACGGCGCCAAGCAGGGAGAAGCTGGCGCCGCCGTCAAGCGAGCGCCACAAACCGTCCTGCCGGCTGCCGAAGTACACCACCTGGGCGTTCTGAGGATCGACTGCCAGGCGTTCGCCCTGCCAGCGGTATTCGGCGTTGGCGTCCATCGCCAGGGTCGCGGTGCCCGCGCCGAGGCTCCAGCTGGCGCCGCGGTCGGCGGAACGGAAAACGCCACCCGTGGTGGCGAGGAACACGCTGTCCGGGGCCAGCCTGGACACCGCGATCGACTCGACCCCGCCGCCGACCCCGGCGGGCAGGCCGCGGCCGGCGGCCAGGATCTGCGACCAGCGGCCGGCGGCGGGATCCCAGCGGTAGGCGCCGCCGACGTCGGTGCGCACATACATCAGGCCCGCCTCGACCGGATGCATGACCAGGCCGGTGACCCAGCCGCCGCCATCGCTGCGCACCTGGCTCCAGGCGTACTGCCCGGTCAGGTCGGCGGCGGACAGGCTGGCGAGCAGCAGGACGGATACGGCGAACGGGCGAAGCATGCGAGGCCTCCAACCGGGATTGCCTCCGCTCTGCACGGACCTTAACACGCCAGCCCGCAGCCGCGGCCTGGCGTATCACTCGGACAACGGACGCCCCAGCGCGAAGTGGTGCGCCGTCACCGCCGCCTCGCCGTCCCACGCGACCAGGATCAGCTTGCGGATCGGCATGCCCTGCATCGCCGCCAGGCCCGCCGCCCCCCTCGGCGTGAACGTGCGCAGCGGCCAGACCAGGATCTGCCGGCCGGCCGGCAACCGCTCCTGACGCTGCACGGTGCTCTGCCAGGCACCGTCGCGGGTCCAGGTCTGCAGGTTGATCGCCACCTCTGCGGCGCGCCCCAGGCTGACCTCCCAGCGCAGTTCGGCCTGGACGTCGAAGGCGGCGATACCGAGCAGGCCGGGATCCGGCAGCTGCAGGTTCCAGGTCGGGACCTTGTACTGCTCCGAAACCGCGGCGTCGAACGCCGCCTGCAGGCCATCGACGTGCGGCGTGCCGCTCCAGCCGGTGCGGGCGGCGGGATCGCCGAGATCGATGCTCCACCCCGGCGCCGGCACCGGCCGCGGCGTCCCCTCCGGCGGCACCAGCACAGCGGTGCCGGCCGCCAGCTGCCGGACCGGACGGCCCAGCGGCGCGACCTCGACCCGCCCGCGCTCGACCCCGACCTCGGTGCCGGACGCATCGGCGAGCACCTGGAAGATGGTGCCGAGGACGCGCACCTCGGCCTGCGCGGTCCGCACCACCAGCCGGTGGTCGGAAGTCCGGGGTGCGACCACGGCGCGCAACCGCCCGCGCTGGAGGAGCACGCCGCCGTCGGTCGACAGGCGGGCCGTGCAGTCCGCGTCCAGTTCAAGCCGGCTGCCGTCGGCCAGTCGCAACCGCCCCGGGCCGACGGCCTCCGGGGAGGCGGCGGTCGGAGGTGGGCGCGCCGCATCGTCGAGCCACGTCGCCAGCGGCGCCGATCCCCGGGCCAGCCAGACGATCGCCCCGAGACCGACCGCCAGGCTGGCGGCCAGCGCCAGGAGGCGGATGGCAGGCCGGCCCCGCCACATGCTCCGGCGCCGCGCCACGGCGGGCGTGCCGTGGATCTCGCACAGCCCGCCGTCCACCCGCACCAGCCGGGCGAAGCGGAGGCGCAGCTCGGGGTCGGCGAGCAGGGCCTGCAGCCGCGCGCGTCCGGCCTCGCTGAGCGCGCCATCGACCAGCCGGCCATGCAGCAGGACGAGCTCGTCGGCGCCGCTCATGCCGTCCGCCCGCGGCGGCCGATGCAGTCGGCGAGGCTGGCGCGCAGCCGCGACAGGGTCACCTGCACCGAGCCCTCGGTGCTGCCGATCTCGCGCGCGATCGCCGCCAGGGGCCGGCCGATGGCGTAGCGCAGTTCGATGATGCGGCGGTGCGGCTCGGCCAGGCGCTCGAGGCAGCCGCGCAAGGCGTCGACGCCGGCGGGTTCGGGCTGCTGCTCCAGCTCCGCCACCGCCTGGTCGATGAGATCGGCCAGCTCGCCGTCCGGCAGGCAGCGCAGGCGGCCGGCGCGGCGCAGCAGCTGGCGCACGCAGTTGCGGGCGATGCCGCGCACCCAGGCCGGGAAGTCGCCGTCACGGCGGAAGTCCCCGAGGCGTCGGTGCACGACCAGGAAGACCTCCTGGAAGGCGTCCTCGACCAGATCGGGCGGCGCGATCGCCCGCAGGTAGCCGATCAGCTCCGCCCGCCGCGCCACGAAGGCGCGCATCAGGTCGTCATCGGCATCCTCGCTGGCCGCGTCCGGCATGGTCCCTCCCCGGTATATTGCCGCCACACCCCCCGGAGCATAGCATGGGACCGGATCGCCTGCCCGGCTGCCGCTACAATTCGTCAACCAGCCTACGCTGCCGCGGGCGGGGGGTGGCGTGCGGGCTTCGCCTGCGCACATTCCGCAGCCATGCCCAACGCCCTCGCCCTCGGTATCGATTTCGGGACCGACTCGGTCCGCGCCCTCCTCGTCGACGTGAAGACCGGCGAGGAGCTCAGCTCCGCCGTCTCCAACTACGCCCACTGGGCCAAGGGCGAGTTCTGCGACGCCTCGAGCCAGCGCTTCCGCCAGCATCCGCAGGACCACCTCGACAGCATGCAGGCGGCGGTGCGCGGCGCCCTGGCCAAGGCGCCCACGGGTGCCGGCATGCGCGTCTGCGGTATCGGCGTCGACACCACCGGCTCGAGCCCGCTACCGGTCGCCGCCGACGGTACCGCCCTGGCGCTGACCAAGCCATTCTCCAAGGATCCCGATGCGCTGATGGTGCTGTGGAAGGACCACACCGGTGTCGACGAGGCGGACGAGATCAACGCGCTGGCGCACGGCGGAAAGCATGCCGACTACACCAGGTGGTCGGGCGGCATCTACAGCAGCGAATGGTTCTGGTCCAAGATCCTGCATATCACCCGGGTCAACAGCCGCGTGGCCAAAGCCGCGCACAGCTGGGTCGAGCACTGCGACTGGGTGCCGGCCGTGCTCTGCGGTATCGCCGATCCGGCCCTGATCCGGCGCAGCCGCTGCGCCGCCGGCCACAAGGCGATGTGGCACGCCGCGTGGGGCGGCCTGCCCGACGCCAGGTTCCTCGGCGCGCTCGACCGGCGCCTGCCGGCCCTGCGCGACCGGCTCTACAGCGACACTTTCACCGCCGACGAGGTCGCCGGCCGACTCGGTGGCGAGTGGGCCGGGCGCTTCGGCCTGCCGGTCGGCGTGCCGGTGGCGGTCGGCGCCTTCGATGCCCACCTCGGCGCGGTCGGCGCCGGGGCGCGGCCGTATGAGCTCGCCAAGGTCATGGGCACCTCGACCTGCGACATGCTGATGGCGCCGCCGCAGGCGCTCGGCCGGAAGGCCGTGCCGGGCATCTGCGGCCAGGTCGATGGCTCGATCATGCCAGGCATGATCGGCCTCGAGGCCGGCCAGAGCGCCTTCGGCGACGTCTATGCCTGGTGGCGCAAGACCCTGCACGCCGGCGTGGCGCTGAGCGGCGCCAAGGGCGGCGATCCCGACCGCATCATCCCGGCCCTGGCCGAGGCCGCTGCGCGGCTCGAACCCGGTGCCGGCGGCCTGGTCGCGCTCGACTGGTTCAACGGCCGGCGCACGCCTGACGCCAGCGCCCGCGCCCGCGCCGCGATCAGCGGTCTGCACCTCGGCCATGGCCCGGCGCACATCTTCCGCGCCCTGGTCGAGGCCACCGCCTTCGGCGCCCGCGCCATCACCGAGCGCTTCGACGGCAGCGGCGTGCCGGTGAAGCGCGTCGTCGCCCTTGGCGGCATCGCCCGGAAGAGCCCGCTGGCGATGCAGATCTGCGCCGACGTGCTGCAGACCCCGATCGCCATCGTCGCCAGCGACCAGTGCTGCGCGCTGGGCTCGGCCATCGCCGCGGCGGTCGCGGGTGGAGCGTACCCGACCATGGCCAAGGCCCAGGCGGCGATGGCGTCGCAGATCGAACGCACGGTCAAGCCGAACGCGAAGTTGAAGAAGACCTACGACGGGCTGTACGCACGCTACCAGGCGCTGGGCAAGAACGCGGGCTAAAGCCCGCGGTCCTTGCGCTCCCGCTCACGCTCGCTGATCCGTTGCAGCATGCGCCGCTCGCCAGCGCTGAGCGACGGCAAGCCGTGCTCCGAGACCTTGGCCAGCAGGCGGTCGAGTTCCGCCTGCTCGGCGGCGTCGGCGCGCTCCCGGCGTAGCTCCGCCGCGGCGGCTCGGCGCGCGCGCCAGCCGGCGAGCAGTCCGGCCTGCGGGCGGTACTCGTCGACCCCCTCGGGATCGTAGCCGGCGGCGACCGCGCGCTGCTCGTTGAACACCGCCATCGCCATGACCAGCGCGATCGCGAACAGCATGATCTGCCGCGTCCACAATCCGTACGCCGCCAGCCCGGCCAGGCAGACCCAGGCCAGGATGATGGTCCAGCGCACCGCCCGGAGGCGGCCGACCAGGGGCCACAGGACGGCCCGGGCGATGCGGCCGCCGTCGAGGGGATAGCAGGGCAGTAGATTGAACAGCAGCAGCGCCAGATTGACCGAGGCGACGAACCCGACGACGTGGCGCGGCGCACCGTCCAACCATGGCGTCAGGTGCAGCGCGGCGAGGCACGCCCCCCATAGGACGAGGTTGACCGCCGGACCGGCAGCGGCGACCAGGAAGTGCGCCAGGGCCCGGCCCGGGACCTGGCACCAGGCGATGCCGCCGAGGGCCCACAGGGTGATGCTGGTGCTCTCGCCGCCGACCGCGCGGGTGGTCAGGCTGTGGCCGAACTCGTGCAGCAGCACGCACAACGGCACGGCGAGGATGACCACCGGCCACCAGTACCACGCCGCGCCGACCGCGGCGAAGGTGGCGGCCTCGAAGACGGTGAAGGCGAGGAGCGACCAGTGCAGGCGCACGTCGATGCCGAACCAGCGGCCGCAGGGCAGCGACCAGGTCCAGAAGCCCTGCGTCTGATCAAGCACGTGCCGCCTCGTAGCGCGCCCGCCCGGCGCGCCCGGCGGCCAGCCAGGCCTGCACCGCCGCCACATCGCCGGCGTCGAGCGACGCCGCCAGGGCGGCCAGATCGGCCGCAGCGGCGCGCGCCTCGGCGGCGACCTCGACCCGGTTGGCCAGCAGGATGCCGCTCCACAGCTCGGTCCCGCCGCCGGCGATCCGGGTGACGTCGCGGAAGCCGCCGGCGCACAGCGGCGCGGCCTCGGGCGTCAGGCGCCGGGCGGCGGCGTTGGCAAGCACGTGCGGCAGGTGGCTGGCGACGGCGACGGCGGCGTCATGCGCCTCCGGGGTCAGGCGCACCAGACGGCAGCCAAGCGCGCTCCACAGCCGCTCGACCAACGCAACCGCCGACGGCGGATTGCCCGGCTGCGGCGTGATGATGCAGGTGGCGCCACGGTAGAGCAGTGGATCGGCGTGGGCGATGCCCTGGCGATGGCTGCCGCACATCGGGTGCGAGCCGACGAAGCCGGGCACGCCGGCCAGTTCGCGGCACAGCACGCCCTTGACCGAGCCGACGTCGGTGATGACCGGCACGCCAGGACCGATCGCGCGCACCGCCGCGGCAAGGTGCTCGACCGGGGTGCAGACGACGGCGAGATCGGCCTGGGCGGCGGCCAGGTCGGCGACGGCCTGGCCCCAGCCGCGCGCAACCGCCTCGGCCACCGGCTCGGGCCGGCGGTGGTGCAGCAGGACGCGCCAGCCGGCGGCGGTGGCGGCGGCGGCGAGACTGCCGCCCATGAGGCCGAGGCCGGAGACGAGGACGGTGCCGGTGGGCATGGCGGGGAAGGGTCTGCTGCACGGCGCCGCGGGCAAGGGCGTTTGACCCGGCGACCGTTGCCCTAACGTGCGCGTCCCCCCAACACGGAGCGCCACATGGCCCGCCAGAAGTTCATCGCCGGCAACTGGAAACTGAACCTCACCATCGCTGAGGGCACCGCTCTCGTCGCCGCCCTGGCCAAGGGTTTGGCCGAGAAGCCGACCACGGCCGAAGTCGCGGTGTGCCCGGTCGCCCTGGCCGTCGCCGCGGTCGCGGCCGCCGCCAAGGGCAGCCCGATCGGGGTCGGCGCGCAGAACACCCACTGGGAGGACAAGGGCGCCTTCACCGGCGAGCTCTCGCCCGTGCTGATCAAGGACGCCGGCGCCAAGTACGTCATCCTCGGCCACTCCGAGCGCCGCCAGTACTACGGCGACACCGACGCGCTGATCAACAAGCGCCTCGGCGCCGCGCTCAAGCACGGCCTCATCCCCATCGTCTGCATCGGCGAGACGCTGGCCGAGCGCCAGGGCGGCAAGCTGGAGCAGGTCCTCAAGACCCAGATCACCGGCGCCCTGGCCGGCTTCACCGCCGACCAGCTCAAGACCCTGGTCATCGCCTACGAGCCGGTGTGGGCCATCGGCACCGGTGTCACCGCCACCACCGCCCAGGCCCAGGAGACCCACGCCTACGTCCGCAGCGTGCTCAAGGGCGTGGTCGGCGACCTGGCCGACAGCATCCGCATCCAGTACGGCGGCTCGGTCAAGGCCGACAACGCCAAGGAGATCCTCTCGCAGCCCGACGTCGACGGTGCGCTCGTCGGCGGGGCTGCGCTCAAGGCCCCCGACTTCCTAGCCATCATCGCCGGCGCCGCCGGCTAGCATCTAGGGGTTCACGAACCCCTAGGACCCCGTCCAGGGCGCTGCCCTGGACCCGCAGGCACGGCTCACTGACGTTCGCCGATCGGGACCACGACGTCAGTGGAGGCTGCTCGGCTTCGGCCGCGACTCGCTGCGCGAGCCGGGCACTCGCCTGCGCTGCCAACGGCGTCCGTCTTCCAAATCCGAGGCAGAGGGGAGGGAAACCCTCCCCTCTAGCCTTTGGTTGACCCTGCGCTATCTTGCCGCCCCCTCTTATAGGCCACGTATGGATACTGTCGTCTACGTCATCTCGATCCTCATGTGGATCCTCTGCCCGGCGATCATCGGGCTCATCCTGCTGCAGGGCGCGGCTGGCGGCGGCGGCCAGCTCGACGCCTCGCTCGGCGTCGGTGCGCACCGCAAGATGGCTCAGGTGACCGGTGCCCTCGCCGTACTCTTCTTCATCATGGTGCTGTTCATGGCCTACCCGCACCGCGGGTCGTTCCAGAACGTCAAGAACGCGCCGGCCAGCGTTCCGGCGGCCAAGCCGGAAGCCGCCAAGCCCGCCCCTGCGGCAGTGCCGACCGTGCTCCCCGAGGCCAAGCCGGAAGCCGCCAAGCCGGCCGAACCCGCCGCGCCGGTCGTCGTCCCCGAGGCCAAGCCGGAAGCTGCCAAGCCTGCCGAACCCGCCGCGCCGGTCGTCGTCCCCGAGGCCAAGCCGGAAGCTGCCAAGCCGGTCGAGCCCGCCGCGCCGGACGTCCCTGCGGCCGCTGCCAAGCCGGTCGAGCCGGTCGCCCCGGTGGTCACCGTTCCGACGCTCGTCCCGGCACCCGCTCCAGCCGAACCCGCCAAGCCCTGATTTGGCGATCTTCGCCGCACACACCCCAGGATCGCCCTTCTGGAACAGTGTCGGAAGGGCGATTTCGTTTCGCAAGGTTCCACACAGCGGGTGATGCCGCTCCCGGGGATCCTCGATGTTGCGTGTTCCTGCCGCAAGTTCGCCGCCCGGCGCTTGCGGGATCCGGCCGGGCCTCCATGGTCGCGGCGCGCGATCAGAACCGCGCAGGAACCCTGATGCCCGCCCAGCTCTTCCAGGTCGATACCGCCTCCGTGCGCGCCGAGATCGGCCGCGAACGCCTCCTCGCCATGTGGCGCCAGATGCTCACCATCCGGCGTTTCGAGGAGCGCGCCGAACTGGCCTACAAGGCCAAGTCGATCGCCGGCTTCCTCCACCTCTACATCGGCCAGGAGGCGGTAGCCACCGGCTGGTTCGCCCACCTGAACCCCGGCATCGACGCCAGCGTCACCAGCTACCGCTGCCACGCCCAGGCCATCCTCGCCGGGGTCGGCGTCGATGAACTGATGGCCGAGCTGTACGGCAAGGCCGGCGGCAATGTGAAGGGCAAGGGCGGCTCGATGCACTTCTTCTCCAAGGAGAAGGCCATGCTCGGCGGCCACGGCATCGTCGGCGGCCAGATCCCGGTCGGCACCGGCGCCGCGTTCAGCGCCAAGTACCGCAAGACCGGCGGCGTCTCGGTGACCTTCCTCGGCGACGGCG
>JAIFKN010000104.1 GCA_020049615.1 bacterium
CCGCCGACGAGATGCCCGCCCAGGCGGTCGCCGACGCGCAGGGCGCGTTCGAGGTTGACCTGCCGGCCGGCCCGCCAGCCGGTGATGGTCGTCTTGCGCCTGGTCTCCGGCGAGCAGTCGAAGGCGGCGAGGTCACCGTCGAGGCGGTCGACGGTCAGGCAGGCGCCGGACACGCAGATCGAATCGCCGAGCTTCGTGCCCTCGGCGAGCGGACCCAGGGCGACGCCCAGACGCGAGCCGCCGTGACCGTGTTCGACGGTGATGAGGCTGCCGACGTGCTCGATGATGCCGGTGAACATAACCGCGGTGAACACAGGTTGCGGGCATTGCCCATGGCTGCAAGGGTTCCCCTATGCACGCTGTGCAATGGCGCTAACGACGAGAAAAGGTTGCATCTTTCGGGCAATTGCAGTCGCTACTGTTGATGCGTGCCACCAAACGGCCGCCCATCGACACGCCGCTCACCGAAAACCAATCTGGAGTAAGCTTGGCTATCCGCGCTGTTTGCGTCTCGCTCAGAGAGGGATCTGGACGTCGACGATATACAACCAGGAAGGAACCGTCAGCACTACCACTACTCAACAAGTTATACTCCGCCTTCAAGCGATGCAGAGGCAGTTTCCAGGTGGCGTGACCGCCACGTGCATCTACTTGAAAGTAGACATCCAGATTTGCCGCCCCAGCCCACCGCCACTCGCCGAGAACATCACTGGCAAGTGGCGGTAGTGACGGTGTTGCTGGAACCGCTCGCTGATCACAGCCGCAGAGCAGCACTGTGAGGGCGAGTGCCAGTCCGTAGCTAAAGAGGTCGCCGGGATTAGAACCGGTAGCCAGCCGAGAGTCCGAATGATGCCGAACCGATGTCGGCGGTGATGCCGGTCACATCATCTTCATCCCCGAGCGCACTGCTGTTGGCAATGTAACGGAATTCACCACCGACTTGCAGACCAATCGGAGTCGTCAGGAACAAGCCGGCACGCAGTCCGAATTCAAAGGATACACCGCTGGTCGTCTCGTTCAGGGTTCCGCCAGTAACGGGAATGGTCGTGTTTGCCCAGTCGACGGTTGTGTAGCCAATGCCGATCCACGGGTTGGCCTCGCCATGGACACGCCAACCGCCCTTGCAGGCGAACTCGGTGCCGATGCCGAGGATATGCCAGTTAATGCCAATGTTGGTGTAATCGACGGCGGGGTGCACGGTTGCCGTCGTGCTTGCATCCACGCTCATGGTCGTGCGCGCAAATTCAAGTCCGCCAAGCATGTCCCATCCGCGGTCTTCACCCCAGGTAATCACGGCGGGCGGCTTGGCGTCGCCAGTGACACGCGATGGCGTGAAACAGTTGATCGGGATCATGCTGCAGACGGGGCCGTAATTCATGATCGAGATACGGTTTGCGCTGTCCCATTTGTGTGCGCTCTTCGATCCAAGTTCCGAGCCTTCGGCATCAGTGCCATTGGATAGCATGATGTAGTTGAGACGGAGGTCTGTGTAGTTGGTCGGGTCCGGCTCGGCAACTTGGAAGCCGGGGTCGCGTCGGCCCGATGAAGGAGCCATGTAGTCCAGCGCAAAGGCCGAACTCGACAGCAGCATCATGGTGGAAGTGAGTTGAAGAAGGCGGACGGGCGACATGTGGCCTCTGCGGGGAAGGAGGGTGGCTGGGTTACTTGTTTGGTTGCGTTTCGATAACCGGCACTGCGCCAGAAGTTGCATCAAGACGCGCCTTCTTATTCGTAGACTTGTCGGGGTCAACAGGATTGCGACGCGTTAGTCCAAGTGACTCTTCTGCCGGGGTCGGAACGAAGCCGTAGGTGCGCCAGCAAATCACGTGTCCAGATGATGAGTAGGCAATGGTCGGCAGATCGGATGAATACGCGTTCTTGTAGGACACGACGCCCTGAATGCGCTCGTTCTGAACAAGCGCGTTCGCCGGGATGCTCTTGGTGATCTCTCCCGTACCGCGATGGATCTGCTTGACCGTCTTGGAACGAGGATCTCCGAGATACAGATGCAAGGGGGTGGCACCAACCAACTCCTTGACCTGTGCAACCGCCCATTCCTGGCCCATGCGGACGACTTCAATGGCATACCTTGTTGCGTCGCTATGGGGGATGTTGTCGGGTTGGACTTTGAGCGCAACCAGACCCGCAACGGCAGGATCAGGGCTATCCACCCAAACGTAGAGGCGCTCAGGTTCGCCGCTGAACCAGAAGGGGCGTTGACGCACCTGACCTTGCAGGTTGAATTGGCCTAGGCGTTCGCCTGTCAGGCGATTGATGGCGTGTATAGCGTTGGCGTCATTGCCGGCATACAGGGTGCGCCCCCTGGTAGTGGCACCGCCGTCAACAGCGCCACCGGTTTCAACCTCCCAGACCAGGGTGCGGTCGAGCTTGTAGCAGTGCAGGCGTCCGGAGGCGTCGCCGATGTAGGTCAGTTCCTCGCTTTCGGTGCCTTGAGCGAGGACTGCTCCGGGTGTGTTCATCTGCCATACGACGTAAGGGAACTTCTTCTGCCGATCGCTGGTCGGCTGATGGATGCCGATGACCTGGACCTTGTTGTTCCAGTCGCCGATGAACACGCGCAGGTTGCCTTCGGTGGCGCCGGCGGCCATCGGTCCGGTGCTGGGCGCGAAGGGCAGGACGAGATGCCAGATGCGCTGACCCGAAGCGATATCGAGGCAGAACAGCGTATCGTCTACCACAATGTAGAGGCGATCATCGACGATGACCTCCTTCTCACGCTCACCGGGTTGAACCTGATGATGGACAAAGGCCTCGCCCAGGATCGGGTGGCGGAACTGTTCGGAAACCCAACGGGTCTGGCCACTCTTGGCATCCACGCAGTGTATCTCATGCGTCTTGGCGATCTGGAAGAACACCAAGTCGGGAATCTGCTCGCCGACCCAACTGCGCTCGACCTGACCGGGTAGTTGTAGTTCCCAGGCCATCTCAAATGGCACCTCGCTCGTAGCGGTCGGGGTAACTTCCTCGGCCGTGGCCTTCGCTCGGTGGGAAGCAAGGCTGTAACAACCGGCCGGCACCAGGCAGGTGGCAGCGACGGTGACGGCAAGCAGGGAACGGCTCAGGAGGGTCACAGGCGGGTCTCCGCAGTCTGCAGACGATGGGAGGCGATCGGCTCGCCACGGGCGGCTTCGTAGGTCTTGAGGCGGTGCAGCCAGGCCAGTTCATCCAGGCCGGGCACGTCGATCCGGTAGAGGTAGGGCTTGCCGGCACGGCGGCGGCGCAGGTCCTCGGCGCAGTCGTCCCAGCTGCCGGCGTAGAGCGTGGCGACGATCAGCGCGAGCCGGCGCACACCCTCGGGGGCGCCGGACAGCGCCGCCTCAGGGGGCAGGGCCGGGTCGAGCTGGGCATCGCGCTCGCTCACTGCAGGGTGGCCTTCATGTCGGGCAGCTTGTCGTTGGCGGTGCGCAGTTCGTCGTAGTAGGGCCAGAACTGCTCTTTCACCGTGGCGTTCAGCCCGCCGTTCTCGTCGGCGATGTTGCTGAGGAAGTAGCGCGCGTAGGCCGCGGTACGCTTGATGTCGGTGCGCTGGAAGGACTCGACCCACTGGTAGCCGTGGCGGTTGAGTTCAAAGCGGTCGAGGTCGCGGAAGAACTCGTCACCAGGCCGCTCGAAGGTCAGCACCATGGTGCGGCGCAGGATGCGGGTCTGGAAGTAGTTCTCCGGCTTGCCTGCCTCGATCGCCGGGTGGCGGAAGCGCATCTTGTTGCACAGGCCGTTGATCTGGATGGTGAAGCGGTCGCCGAAGTCGGACAGGCGCGGGAACAGCAGCACGCCATGCGCCTCGCCGACCAGCCAGCCGTCGGTGTCGTGCGCCGGGTCGGTGATGTCCTTGGCCTCGATGCGGGCGACCCCGTCGAAGGGGGGCAGGGGGAAGGCGCGCAGCGCTTCGGAGGACAGCAGCTTGCGGCCCTCCTGCTCCTCGACCTTCTCGTGGATGCGCTGCACCACCCGGGCGCTGGTCGGCTCGCCCAGGTCGGGGAAGGCGTACTGCTCCTGCGGGCCGCTGCCCGGCGGTTCGTCGAGCAGGCGGATGCGCGTGCCGTCCTCGTCGGAAGCCTGCGCCGTCAGCACCACGGTGCGGGTGCGCAGCTTGCTCTCGGTGCGCTCCAGGACGACGCCGTCCTGGCCTTCGACTCCGTCGATCTTCAGTTTCACGCCGCCTTCGTTGTCGATCTTGGCCATCTCGTACTGCTGGGCGATCGCCTGCAGCACCTCATTGTAGCCCTTGGCGCGGGCGGCGAACTGCTCCTGGTCGATGGTCGCCACGTTGCGGATGCTGAAGGTCAGGTAGTTGTAGATGTGATCGCGGCCGGCGCGATCACGCAGCACCACCCGGTTCAGCTTGCCGGGGATGAACATCAATTCGAACAGGTCGAGCTGCCGCGAGGACAGCATCTCCTCGAGTTGCGCCTTCTCGGCGAGGAACTCCGGGGTGGGCTGCCCGGAATCGGCGGCGGCCAGGGGGGCGC
Organism: bacterium; assembly: GCA_020049615.1. The sequence goes on from JAIFKN010000104.1 coordinate 4,491, forward strand.
CAAGGCAGGCGGCACAGGCGAGACTGAGACTGAGGCAGAGGCGGCGCAGCGGCATGACGTCTCCGGGCGGGGAAGCGTCACGCTAGGCCGGGCCGGATGGACCCGCAAGGTGCCCACTGGGTGGGGGTTCGGGATGTATCAGACGCCCGGACCGGGAGCGTTGGACGCGATCGGCGTGTACCAGGAGGGGATGCCACCGGGCAGCACAACCGGTTGGCGGTATCGACATGATGAAGACCGGATATTGACTTTTGTGAATATTTGGCGTAGTAATGAAGGTCTGGAGGCTACATGCCACGTCTATCCGCCACCCCCCTGCTCCTCGCCCTCGCCGCCGGAGCCCCGCTCGCCGCCTTGGAGGTGTCCGACGACACCATCAAGCTCGGCCTCGGCCTCTACCTGCAGGTCCGGGCCGAGGTGATCCAGGCGGAGAACGCCGATGGCGATCCGGTTAACGCTACGGAAGGCTCGGTCAGCACGGTCGGACAGAACGACCAGGCCGACATGTACCTGCGCCGCTGCCGTCCCATCCTGAAGGGCAGCTACCAGGATACCTGGATCTTCTCCGTCGCCCTGGCCGCCGACCAGTGGGGTCGTACCTCGCCCAACACGATCTCGCTCGACCACGGCTGGCTGGGCGCGAAGTACGACGCCTTCGGCTGGAAGCACCAGACCACCTGGGGCAAGCAGCAGTCGGACTTCAACAGCGCCGGCGCCCGCACCTCGGCCTGCCTCTTCCCCACCCAGCGCCCCACCGCCGCCCTGGTGACGGTCAATGCCCTGGGCATCTGCCATAGCGCCAAGTTCGACACGCTCGCGGTCAATCTGGTGGCGATGAGCAACGCCGGAGATGATGCGACCCCCACCACCGAAGGCGAGGGGCTGTTCTACGCCGCCCGCGTCGAATGGAACGGCACCGGCGACTTCAAGAACAGCAAATGGGTCGAATCCTTCGCCGGCGCGACCGGCAGGGGCATCACCATCGCCGCCGAGCTCGGGACCAACATCAACGACCGGGTTACCGACGCGGACCTGACAACGGCGGGCACCCAGGCGGGCAGCATCGACACCATGGTGTACGGCATCGAAGCCCTGCTGCACCTTGACGCCCTGACCGCCCTGGTCGAGTACCGTGCCATGTCGCGTTCGGGCGGGCTGGACTCGGGCGACGATGCCGACGATGTCGACTCGACCGCCTTCGTGGTCCAGGCCGGCTACGCCTTCCCGCTGGCTGGCGGTACCGTCCTGGAGGCCGCTGGGCGCTTCGCCATGGTCGACTTCGCCACCGACATCGATGGCGACAGCGCTAACTACGGTGTGAACAGCGTCGCCGTAGGCAGTTCCGGCAGCACCATGCCCGATTTCGCCGGTTCCGGCCAGATCATCGACCTGGGTGTGAATTGGTACTTCAAGGGCCACAACAACAAGATGGGCCTGATGGTCGAGCTGTGGGAGGGCGAAGAGAACGCCGCCGGGGACAGCCCCAGCGCCACCGCCGTCCGGCTGCAGCACCAGTTGACCTTCTGATCCCGTCGCTGTGACGGCAGCAACGACGCACCCCGCCGGAATCCGGCGGGGTGCGTCTGTTCATGCGATCAGCGTCTGATCAGCGATCAGAAGTTCAGCTGCCACTGGGCACGAACGATGTCGGCCGAGGCCGAGTCGCCATCCTCGGTCTCTTCACCTTCCCACATGGTGTAGGCGAGTTGCAGCTTGTTGTTGTGCTTGTGGATGTAGTAGTTCACGCCGAGGTCGATCTGGGTGCCCGAGGTGCCGTAGTCGTACTTGCTGCCGTACGGGTCGCCTTCTTCGTCATCCTCGGTGTCGAGGTCGATCGCGGCCCAGCGGATCGCCGGCTCGATGACCGCATCGCCGAAGGGCAGGGCGTAGCCGGCCTGGACCAGCATGACCTTCTTCTTGGTCTCGGTATCATTGGTGCTGTTTTCATGCGTGTCGGCGCGGTATTCGGCCAGGGCGGTCAGGCCGTCCACATGACCCAGGAGCTCGATGCCGTAGCCGGTGGTCGTTCCCACAGCAAAGGACGAGTCGGCGCTGCCATTGCTCACGTTCTGGGCGTAGTCCAGGGCCAGCCACACGCCCTTGCCTTCCGCGCCGACGAAGCTTTCCGTGGCGCTCTTGATCGCCAGCTCGCCCGGGGGGGTCAGCTCGACGCGGGCGCTGTAGAACAGGCCGTCCTGGTCGCCAGCGGCATCGCTGGTGTTGTTCTGGATGTCGATGCCGAAGCGGCCGAACGGAGCGGTCATCATGTAGGCGATGCCGATGCCGCGCGAGGCGAGCAGCAGTTCGGTGGCGCGGCTGTTGGGCAGCAGGAAGGCGCCTGAGGAGAAGGTGTTGGCGACGCCGTTGTAGAAGGCATTGGCCAGACCGGTCTGGATCGAGTGGCTGATGCCGCTGGCCTCGTCGCTCCACTTGCGGCCGATGTAGGACTCGTAGAGGTCGATGGTGGAGCCGCTGGCGACGGTGCGCTTGTCCGAGGCCATGGTCACGTTGAAGAAGTAGTCGCTCTTCCAGCTGCCCTTGAAGGTCAGGCGCATGCGCCGGATCATGAAGTCGACCGGGTCGCCACCGTGGGCGCTGCCCGAGCCGGCGTCATACGGATCGCCAGCGGCGTTCTCGGAGTCGTTGAACTCCGCCCGGGCCTGGATGCGGACGCCGAGGCCGAGTTTGACGTCATCGTCCTTGACCGTCAGGGCGTGGACGCCCGGAGCAGCTGCGAGAGCGGCGATGATGAGGAGGGTGGGGGAGGTGTACTTCACGGGAGCTCCTGAGAGGGGCGGTGGGTTGCTCGTGATGAGCGGGCACCATCCGGTCCATCATGAAGGAACGGTGAAGCCCAGATGAGTTTTCGGCGAGTTCAGGGGGCCGTCGCCAGCCAGCGCGCCAGCGTATCGGCTGCATCCCGGGCCGCCGCCTGGACCGCCAATGGTTCTTCGGCCCGGCTGCCGGCGTAGCCGGTGCCGCTGCCCGTCCAGGTGCGCGTGCCGGCGCTGGTCACCAGCAGGGCCGAGACCTGCATGCGGTAGCGCCAGCGCGAGGCGATGCCGCGGGCATCGTCGGCCGTGGCGGCGAAATCGTCCTGGTCGACCGACAGGTCCAGCCGTGCGGCGCCATCGCCCCGTACCTGCCAGCCGGTGCGGTAGGCGACCGCCTCGGCGACGGCGGCCTGCAGGTCGAGGCCGGCGCGCGGCAGCCGGCCCTGGTCGGCGACCACCCCGACGCGTACCGCCCCGGCCAACGGAGTGGGCGAGGCCACGCGCCACGAACAGGAGGAGAGCAGCAGAAGGGCGAGCACCCCTGGGAGCGCAGGCTTCAGCCTGCCTGCATGCGGGGCGATCACGGCAACCAAGGCATGCAGGCTGAAGCCTGCGCTCCCAGGGCTCATCGCCCGAGCTGCCCGGCCGGGGCCGGTAGCTGCTCGGCGAGCTGCTGCGCCTGTGCTGCCTGGGCCGAGGCGCGGTCGCGCCGGACCACGGCGGCGGCGTAGTAGCGGGCGCCGCTGTCGGGGTCGTTGAGTTCGGTCGGCTTCTTCAGCCAGGCCAGCCACGACGGCCGGGTGCGGCGCGCATACCACACCGCCACCGACAGGTCGCGGTCCTGCAGCCAGCCGCCGATGCGCTTGCGATAGGCGGCGACCAGCGCTGCACGGCCGGGATCGCCGCCGGCCTCCAGTTCAGCCAGATCGACCAGGTCGCGGGCGTCGAGCAAGGTGCCGACATCGTAGTCCGCGCCCTTGTAGGTGACGAGATGCGACAGGGCCTGCTCGAGGATGGCGTCGAAGACCATCGGGCTGTCGGGGAAGCGCTCGATGAAGTCCTCATAGGCGCGGCGAGCGCGCCAGCGATCATCCTTGTCGCCCGAGATCAGCAGGGTGCGGGCCAGACCGAGGGCGGCCCGCGGGGCGATGTCGTCGCGGTCGCCGTGCTGGGTGAGGAAGCGGAACACGTCGTCGAGGTCGAAGATGAAGCCGCGACCGTCGATCCGCACCACCTGACGCGGATCGTCCGCCTCGAGGTCGACCAGGGCCTCGAAGCGCTGCAGGCGTTCGGCCATCTCCAGGACCGTGATCATGGCGGTGCGCAGGTCGGCATAGTCCGGCAGATAGTACCACAGGCGCTGCAGCTCGGTCAGCGCACCGCGGACCTCGCCGCGTTCGGCCCGGCAGTCGAGCATGAAGTGGAGCAGCCGGCCGGCATGTGCGCCGTACGGATGCGCCTCGAAGGCGTCATCGGCGATCCACTGGGCGCGGGTCTCGCGGCTGATCAGCCAGAGCTGGTACCAGGTCCGCCCGCCGCCGGTGCGCATGCGCTCGGCCCGGGCGAGCTCGGCCAGGACCCAGGCGTCGGCCGTGGGGTCGGCGGTGGCGGTGGCGCGGCCGAGGCGGTACTCGGCCGCCTCGCGCATGAAGGTGCCGGTGCGGCGCTCGTCCTGCTCGGTGGCGTCGAGCGCATCCGCGCTCTGCAGCTTGGGATCGGCAGCTGTGGCGATCGTAGCCAGCAGGAGGAGCAGGAACCAGCGCATGGGCACGCAGTCTGCCGCCTCAGGCCCGCCGCGCCACCCGCCAGATCAGGCGGGTGGCCCCGGTGCCGCCGGCGGCCAGGGCATCCTGGATCCGGCGCGCGCAGGTGGTGCGCAGCTCGGCCAGCAGCACGCCGTCGGCGACCTCCAACGTCAGCGTCCCGGCGCGCATGGCGATGGCCTTGACCCTGCCCTGGGCGCGCTCGGGAAGCGCCTCCTTCAGCGCCGTATTGACCCGGGTGAAGCGCCGCATGGCGGCGAACTCGGGGCTGTGGCGGAAGTCCTCGACCACGTTGCCCAGCGGCGCGGCGCGGCGCCAGCCGTCGCGCGGCCTGGCGGCCAGCTTGCGGTCGCGGTCAGGGTCGGAGGGGGGCATTGCCACAGGGGTTAGGGGTTAGGGGTTAGGGTCGTAGGGCAGGATAGTCACGGACCACTGGATCTCTGCCTGGAAGTCGCGGCCGGCTTCGGGGAGAGGGCGTTGCGAAGACCGTCGAGGATGCGCTTCAGTTCCTGGACCCGTTCCAGTGTGGCTGAGGTGTTGTCCTCGGTCAGCAGAGCGATGTCCCGGCACAGCAGTAACTGAGTCTCCAGTTCACCTAACGAGCCCCGCGCATGACCGATGAACTGCAGGTATTCACCGCGGCTCCGACGTCCATGTCCCTCCGCTATATTGCTGGGTATGGACACCGCCGCTCTGCGCATCTGAGAGCATAATCCGAACCGTTCGTCTGGCGGGAGCTCCGCCGTTAACCGATACACATGTGTGCATAGAGACATTGCCTGTTGCCAGGCCAACAGATCTTTGAAGTCGCGAACAGCCATATCCAACGACCCTAACCCCTAACCCCTAACCCCTGGGGGCAATGGCCAAGCCGCTCAGCGATCGCGGCGATCTCGTCCAGTCGCAGGATCTCAGCATCCGGCCGGCAGCCATCGAGCTGCTCCTCGGGATAGATGCGCTCGGTGCGGCGCAGGCAGGTGCGCAGGCCGAAGCGGCGGCCGCCTTCGACGTCGCGCATGGGATGGTCGCCGACGTGGAGGATCTCGCCGGGGGCGCAGCCGGCCTGGCGGATGGCGTCGTGGTAGTGGTCGGGGTGCGGCTTGATCCGGCCGATCTCGCTCGACAGCGAGTAGAAGTCGAGATGCGGGGCCAGACCGTGGCGCTGGAACCAGCGACGCACGGCGAACCCGGGCCACGGTACATGCGACAGGATGCCGAGGCGGTAGCGGCCGTGCAGTCCGGCGAGCGCTGGCAGCGCCTCGTCGAGCGGGATGACCGTATCGGTCATGCGGTCCCAGGCGCGCTCCAGCGCCCCGGCCAGGCGCGGATCGTCGACCGACAGGCCGGTGGCGGCCACCCAGCCGCGCATCAGGGCGGGGAAGTCCATCTCGCGCTGCCCTGGATTCCTCGCCGCGTCGGCGGTAGAGTTCCATTCCGCCTGCAGTTCGCGCAGGCAGGCCTCAGCCCAGGCCTCGTCGGCGCGGCCGCCCAGTGCGGCGATGTCGCTGGCCAGGCGGCGCAGCAGCCTGCGTTCGGTGGCGATGTAGGGCATGCCCCAGTTGACCGCCAGCGTATCGCCCCAGTCGAAGGTGATGGCCTTGATCATGGCCGTTTCCCGCGCATCTGGCCGACGAACTTGGCGAAATTGCTGCGGTGCTTGACCAGCACCAAAGCAGCGAGCAGGGCGAGGAAGCCGAGGGTCGGCCACTGCACCGGCTTGGCGGTGACCAGGTAGGCCGGCACCGCCGAGATGGCGGCGAGGATCGAGGCCGGTCCGACCGCGTCGCTGCGCTTCAGCCGCAGGGCGGCCCACACCAGCAGCCAGGTCAGCAGCCAGCAGCCGAAGATCATGCCGGCAGCGGCGGGCGCGAGGCCGATCAGCACGCCGAGGCTGGTCGCCACCGCCTTGCCGCCCTTGAAGCCGTGGAAGCAGGTGAAGACGTGGCCGAGCACCGCGGCGGCGGCGACCGCGATCGGCAGCCAGTGGTCATTGGCTTGATGAGACAGCAGTACCGGCAGCGTACCCTTGGCGATGTCGAGGACGAAGACGGCGGCGAACCAGTGCCAGCCGAGGACGCGTCCCGCGTTGGTCGCGCCGAGGTTGCCGCTGCCCTCCTTGCGCAGGTCCTTGCCCTTGAGGCGTCCGGCCCAATAGGCGAAGGAGACGGAACCGAGGAGATAGGCGGCGGGGACGAGGAGCCACCACATCAGGAATTGCCCCGGTCATTGCCCCGGTCATTGCCCCGGTCATTGCCCCTAGGGGTTAGGGGTGAGGGGTTAGGGTCGTGTGGAATGGGTTGATGGAGGGGCATGGGGTCGGCGTAAAGGATGATTATGTGAAATCCCAGACTGCCAGTGGCGCGACGGCCCAGTGGTCCGTGCCGATACCGCCCTACGACCCTAACCCCTGGGGCAATGTAGCTGCAAGCCCAGTGGTCCGTGCCGATACCGCCCTACGACCCTAACCCCTCACCCCTAACCCCTGCGGCAATGAAGCCGCAATCACCGCTTCTTGCCCTTGCGTCGCCTCTCCGGCGATTTGCCGAGCCGTACGTTGGGCACCGCCTGCTTGTGCTCGCCCAGGGCGAGGTCCTGGTCCTCGTCGTTCTCGTCCTTGCCCGAGCGCCGCGCCAGCGCCTTGCGCGCCGGGCCGATCAGTTCGACGTCGTCGAGCGCGCCCGCATCCATGCGGCGGTGGCGGTCCTCCTTGCGCTTGTCGATCGCCATGCGCACCGGCAGGACCAGGCCGGCGTTGCGCTCGGCCTTGTTGCGGCCGCGCACGACGCGGTGCTTGTCCTCCTGCTCGTGGAAGCGGCTGTCGCGCGCCTTGAACAGGATGCGCAGCGGGACGCGGGCGAACTCCGGCACCTGGGCGCGGATGAAGTGCTCGAGGAAGCGCGAGTAGCCGGGCTCGATCCAGTCGGTGCGGTTGACGAAGACGATGAGGGTCGGCGGCTGGGTCTCGGCCTGGGTCGCGTAGTAGATCTTGGTCGGCGCCGGGCCGACCTTCCTGGGCCGGCGCTGGCGCACCGCCGCCTCGACCACCTCGTTGAGGCGGCTGGTGACGATGCGGTGCTTGGCCTCCTCCTTCAGCTCGAGGGCGATGGTCAGCAGCTGGTCGACGTCGAGGCCGGTGAGCGCGCAGGTGAACACCGCCGGGGCGTAGCCGAGGCCGGGCAGGCGGTCCTTCAGCCAGGTCAGGTAGGTCTGCTTGCTGGCGTGCGAGGCCTGCGCGATGTCCCACTTGTTGACCACCAGGATGGTCGGTTTGCCTTCGACCTCGACGAAGCGGGCGATCTTCTTGTCGACCGCGGCGATCTCGTCGCTGGCGTCGATCACCAGCAGGACGACGTCGGCGCGGCGGATGGCGCGCTCGGTGCGGCAGGCGCTGAAGAACTCGAGGTCGTCCTCGATCATCTGCGTGCGCTTGCGCAGCCCGGCGGTGTCGATCAGGGTGAAGGCGGCGCCGTCCTTCTCCAGCGCGACGTCGACCGCGTCGCGGGTGGTGCCGGGCAGGTCGGCGACGATGACGCGCTGGTCGTGGCACAGGGCGTTGGTCAGCGAGCTCTTGCCGACGTTGCGGCGGCCGACCAGGGCGAGCCGGGTGCGGCCGTCCTCGGCCTCCTCCGGCGCGCCGTCGTCGCGCATGGCGGGCAGATCCTCGGCCAGGCGTTCGAGCAGGGCGTGAAGGCCGGTGGCCTGCGCCGCGCTGATGGTCAGCGGCTCGCCCAGGCCGAGGTTCAGGAACTGGAAGGCCTGCGGCTCCAGTCCGTCGTGGTCGACCTTGTTGACCACCAGGATGACGCGCTCGTGGTGCTTGCGCAGGGTGGCGGCGATGTCCTTGTCGAGCGGCAGCAGGCCGTCGCGCACGTCGACCAGGAAGATGATGCGGTCGGCGGTGGCGATGGCGCGCTCGACCTGCTTGTAGACGTCG
>JAIFKN010000057.1 GCA_020049615.1 bacterium
GTTCGGGTGGCGGGGATGGCGAGCGGGGCTTCATGCCGAGGACATGAGCGGCGCGGTCAGGGGATGCCAGCGCCATCACTGACCGGCGACCTGGACGCGGGTGTCCGCGCCTGGTATCTCCTGGCCGATCCCCATGTCCTGCCGGTGATCGAGGTCGCCTTCCTCAACGGCCAGGAGCAGCCGACCATCGAGCAGGCCCAGGCCGACTTCAACGTGCTCGGCATCCAGATGCGCGGCTTCCATGATTTCGGCGTGAAGAAGCAGGATCCGCGTGGCGGCATCAAGATGATGGGCAGGTGAGCATGGGCCGGGAGCCGATCAGCGATGGTCGGTCCCCGGCGTGCTTGCCCGTTGACCTCTGCCCGGCAGGCTGCCGCCGTGCCCAGCGAGAAGATGCGCTATCAGAACCGGAAGCCCGAACCCTGGTTTAATCTGCCGGACCTGTCCGATGGCGTAGCCCCGGATCGCATTCTGCCGGGCGTCTACCGCAGTGTGCTCGTGCTCCAGGCCCGGGAGCCCTTTCTGGCCTGGGTCGATCAGGTCGCTCCCGAGGATGGCACCCGGTTGCGCGCCAACCCGACGTGGCAGCGGCATGCAATCCTCATCCCAGGTAGCACCAACCTGGCCGACGCCGAACCCTGGCTCAGCGAATGGTGCCATCTGATCCTGGCCGAATGCATGTCCTGGTACACGCCGCTGGTGCGGCTGTGGCCCGAGGACCGATCCTGGGCGACCTTCACCGCTTGGTTCAATCTCGACCTGATCTCCGGCCTACGCGATCTCGGCAGCGATCCGCTCCGGGCCATTGAGGCCGATTGACCATGGCACTTCCGCCCCTGACCAAGCAACTGGCCGACCACCTGCTGGGAGTGTTCTGCGCCAAGCGGTTGCCAGCCGATCTGCGCGAGCAGATCCGCGTCAGCCATACGATCCGAGGCAACGCCATCACCATCCACGAACATCGCGTGGCATGGGACGATCCGCGCTCATGGACCAGGATGAAGGTCGCTGTCCTGCAGCACAACCCAGCAGACGGCACCTGGGAGTTATTCTGCTTCGACCGCAATGCGCGGCGACGGACCTATTGCGCCAGCTATCGGCTTTCCGACAGGTTGGGGTGTCGGCTATGGACGCGACATACATACATCCGGGCAACAGCAGCAAGCAGGGGCTTGTCGGATTCGACCCGGTAGGTGAAGGTGGTGGTGGGCGGGGGCATGGAATGAAGTAAACATGGAGATCAGGGCAATCGGACGACTGATTTCACCGATCAGTCGTCACTTCTGAATATTTGGGGCGTACGAGATTGGCATGGCAGTTGTCGGATGCTATTGCCCATGCGCCTTGGCGTACTGCCGATACAAATCCCAAGCTTTCTTCACCATCGCGTTTACGTCAACTGAGGCGTGATGCTTATCACTTCTACGGATATCCTTGCCCTGCCGAATATACCGGATTTCATTCCAATCGCCTAATGCACCCTGAACATCAGATAACATTGTATCACCTGGAGCAGTATCTCTGTGAGGGTGGGTGACAAAAATCACTAATTCTGTCTGGTCATCTATGACAGGGCCGGTGATATAAAACCTGTCCATTCTGACTTCCTGCATTGGGAATGCCCGTACAGTCTCCTGATACGCAGCGTCCATAAACCCCTTTCGTGACCGCTGCTCATTCCAGTACGGAAAGAAATAACCTACGCCATCCTTGAACATCACAGGAAAAACCAAATGGGCTTCATCCGGCACAACACCAGAGAGATCGTATGCAATCAGAGCGTCATAAAACACATCGGACCCTTCCGTCGGAACGACCCGATGTTTTTCCCCTCGTGGCGACACGCCAGTCCCACAACCAGCCAGAACGAAGCCGACAAGAGCAAAAAACAGAATGGGGGGAAGTTTATTAATCACGGATATGCACTCCTGCGATACGGGCCTGTCGGACTAGGTAATCCCAGGCTACGATGCTAGCCTGCCGATCTTGATCTTGTGTTATATTCGGCACATAAACTTGATAATCATCTCTGCCTGGCCGTGTAATTCCCGGCGCTGGCCGAGTCGATCCAATGTGAGCAGGATGGTCGCCTTCCCATGGATCGCCTCCAATTGCCGCGTGTGTACCAAAAACAACTATGCTATTGAAGTTTGTTTGCGATCCGTCGTCTGCATACTGCCCCACTCGTCTAAAGTAGCTTCGAGATCCCACTTCTTCAGCACTTAATACACTGGCTGCATAGCGCACGTTTGAAGAAACGCCATCACCCAGACCATAACCAGGAGCCATATCAACAGCATCGAGAAGACCAAGGAATCGAACCTGGTTACATCCAATGAATTCAGGGTCAGACGCTATCTTTCTAGCAATGTTCATTACTATGAATCCTCCCCGGGATAGTCCAACTAAATCGATAGGACGACCTGGATTATTCCGAACAGCCACTTTTAACCAACGATATGCATCCGATTCAATGCTGCGACTATCGTAACCCGTCAACGTCCAACTAGGTCCGTCCCAGAACATAGCCGGACCTTCAATCCCCATCTGGTAGCGATTATGGAATTTTAGGATTGAGCTATGGCGTTCGCGGTCAGCTTCTGCCGGAAACTTATCTGTCACATCTTTTTTGCTGTCTGTTCCATCAATGGCCACAAGTATTGTTCCCATCGGATCCATGAACGTCGGCACAAAGTACCCAGAGTACATTGAGTACCCGTCCACATACCCCATCGAATCCCGAGAAACAAACCTCCCGTCCTTCCCCGAATACATGCGGTTGCGGAAGTAGTATAACCCTGTCTCCTCATCCAGTTCCCGTCCCGTGAAAGCCGTGGTCAGCCCGATACTTGAACGCCCACCATTGCTGACGCCTTCCACAACCCGCTCGCCGTAGGCCGTGTATGAGTACCGCTCAACAACCTGTCCCGTCTCCGAAGTGACGGCCTGCACGGAGTATTGGGCCCCGCTGTGCGCGTAATAGGTCTGCGTCCCAGCCTCGTTGGTCCGCTGGTACGCCACCAGTCCGTCGACATAGTGCGGATCCCACACATAGCTCCGAATCTCGGTCCTGCCGCCATTCCAGAATGGTGAGCCGCCGGTGCGCTGGGTCGCCGCCAGGATCTGGTCCGCTAACCGCGTCTGCATCTCCGGCGTAATAGCCTGCCCCTGCGCACCGATTTCGACATGCGTCATGCTCGGATCAAATGCCCCTGCCCCTGCCGTGATGGTCAGCACGCCATCGGTGACTTGCACCGACACCAGCCAGCCATCAAAGTCGCCGTCCTCATAGGCAGGCACGGTGCTGGCATTGCCGGGATCGGGGTCGGTCAGAGTCTGGCCGTTCACCACGAAGTTGTTGGTGTGGGCCAAGCTGGTTGCATCACCGGCCACGATGGCAACCGGGTAGGTCCCATTGGGCAGGGCGATCTGCCACGTCCAGGTGGTGCTGGCTTCGGCCACGAGTCCGAACGTATCGTACTGGGGCAGCGGATGGAAGCGCCGGGCCGTCGGCGAGGGGCGGCCTGTGTCGCCAAGCCAACCGTAGCTCAGCCCGTTAGTGCGGGTGTCGTAGACGCGGCCCTTATCGGCGATGAAGCCGTCGGGGATCGCCGTCGTTTCCGGCTGGAAGTTGACGCGCACCGGATCGTGGCGGTTACCCTCGGCGTCGAAGGTCGGGTAGAGCAAGGCCCCATCCGGCACCGTGGCGAGGTTGGTCAGGGGACCATCGCTGGCCGCCTCGGCGGGTGTGGCGATGACCGGGGCGTCGAGTTCCTGGATGACCTGCCAGCCATCGTGGACGTAGCGGGTGACGCTGCCGTGAACCCGCTTCGCCACCCGGCGGCCCAGGGCATCGTACCAGTAGAATACCTGACCAAGCTTGTAGTCGTCGGACGGCAGGGCGTCGGCCATGAGGAGCCGGTTTTCGGCATCCCACGAGAAGCCCTGGCCCTGAGCGGTACGTGCCAGATTGCCAGCCGCGTCGTGCAGGACGAGAACGTCGTTGATCTTCGCGATCTCATGAACGGCGGTGTGCTCGCGGTTCTCTGGCGTGTCGTCGCGGATGGTTTGCTTCCAGTCGCCAACCGGGGTAAGGGTCCAGGATTGTGTCCCTGGGCCGGTCGTAGCTGGGGCCACGCCACGGTTCCAGGCCGTTAGGCGATCGGCGTCATCATAGCCGAAGTGCTGGCCGCGTGTCGCAATGACGCCATCAGTCTCGGTGGTCTTGCGGCGGTTCTCGTCGTACTGGTAGCCGAGGCTGAGCACCGGCAGGGCTGGTGCATCGAAGCCCACCACGGTCGACTCCAGGCGGTTGTCGTCGGTGTAGGCGCGCGTGTCGGTCAGACCGTTGCCGTAGAGCAGGCTGGTCCGGCGACCGGCGTTGTCGTAGCCAGCTTGGGCAAGCTGCGTGCCATCCAAAGTCAGACGGTCGAGTTGGTTGCGGGTCGTGAACTCACGCACCAAGGTGGCTCCACCTGGATAGGTGACCGTCGTCCCCCGGTTGGCAGCATCGTAGCCGTACTGCACTAGCGTGCTGCTGGTGACGCCGCTGATGTCGGCGGGCCAAATCATTGTCTCTGTCTCAATGAGGCCGGTCGGCTTCCAGGTCCGCTCCACCACCGTGCCGTAGCGACCCGAGGTCGCGGTCTCGATACGGCCGGCGTCATCCAGGTCGAAGGTATCGGCCGGCGCGTCGCTGTAGGCGCGGGCGGTCAGCCGGTTGGCGCCGTCATAGGTGTAGGTCGTGACGATGCCACGCTGATCGGTGCGGGTCCACAACTGGCCGTTGGGGTGGTAGGTGTAACTGCGGGTGCCGCCGGTGGTGCCAGGGAAGGTCTCGGTTTCAAGCTGGTTGCGCTCGGTGTAGGCGTACCGGGTCTTGCCAGCCTCGTAGACCTCCGGCGTCACCGTGGCCTTCTTGGCCTCGTTCTCGGCGTCGGAGATGGTCAGGAGGTTGCCAGCGAGATCATAGCTGAAGGCCGTGGTGTTCCCCAGGCGGTCCTTCTCCGTCTTCTTCTGGTTCCGTGCCGTGTAGGTGAATTCGGTCGCATGGTTGAACCCGTCCACGTGCCGCAGGACATTTCCGAGCAGATCATATTCGATGCTCGACGTGTTCCCCGTCGCATCCGTCGTGTTCACCTGGCGATTGCGGGCATCGAAGCAGCTCGATTGCGTATGGCCTAACGGGTCGGTAACCGTGCGGCGATTGCCGTTCGCGTCATAGCCCATGACGATGCGGCCGGACAGGGTTTGCGGCGCATATGGACCTAGGACCTCGGACGACGTTGTTTGCTGGTGGACGATCAGCGTGACCCAACCATCGCCATCGGTTTCCTTGTCTGCCCACATGCCGGCGCGGTCGTAGAACCCGGCGTTCTCCAGTTCAGACAGGTAATCGGCGTCCACATCCATGCCATCGATCAAGTCCCAGTCGGTCATGGAATACCAGTTGCCATCGCCACCAGAACCACCGAATGGCCCCAGGTAGGTGGTCGTGGAGCTGACTATCCCCTCTACCTGGATCGTGGTGTATCCCGATGCATCGACCGTCTTGGTCGCGGTTGCCGAACTCAGATCCCCCAGGTAGGACAGGTCGTACTCGGCGTCGATGCCCTCCCCATCATAGAGGCTGTAGTCCGCGGTTTCACCCGCTGGCGGAAGCAGGACCACTGCGGGTGGTTCGATGATACGCAGACGTCCCAGGCCGTCCGCATAGCGGTTGGTCCGGTTGCCCAACGGATCGACCAATGTGGTGCCAACCAGGCTGGCGCCGGACAGGTTCACCTGCTGGTCGTGGATGGTCTGCGTGACGTGGCGCTCGGCATCGATCACCAGGACGGTGCGGCCCAGACCATCGCTGACCTGCACCGTGGTCTCCTGCAGATGGTTGCGCACGGCCACCGCACGATGGCCAGTCCGATTGGCGATGCGCGCAAACTCGGTCGCATAGGTGCTGCTCAAGCCGACCGCATCGAGCAGATTGTCATCGTAGAGCGTAGTCGTGACCTCGTTGTCGCCATTAGTCACGACGGACGGCCGCTTGAGCCCGTCGTACAGAGTCCGCGTGACGTTGAGATTGGCGTCACGAACCGTTTCGGTCAGGCCACCAGGGGTATAGGTGTAGTGCGTCATGAATCCGGCTGCGTCGATCACGTCCTCAAGCCAATCGCAGCAGTTGCCATAGATCCATTGCACCGTGTGGTCGTTGGCGTCGGTCTGGGTAGCTCGCTGCCCGGTCAGGGTGTAGGTGAAGCTGACTGTGGCCTCGTCGAGCGTATCCGTCGCCACCATCTGACTCGCGACGAGGTTGCGACCCGTGTAGGTCCATGTGGTGACATGGCCCAGCGGGTCGATCTCGGTCTTCCGGTTTCCAGCGTCGTCATAGGTCCACTGCCAGTGGCCTTCATCAGGGGTGTCAAAGGCTTCCCAACGGTCGGTGAGACGGCTGAGCCGGTCATACGCCATCTTGGTGACGATGCCGCGGGCATCCGTGGTGGTCAGGACACGGCCACCGGCGTCGTAGCCGGTCTCGTCGATGATATAGACTGGATTGGTCGTCGCGACGCGAACGAGGGCCCGCAGTTCATCCGGCGTTGGCACTGCGCTGTCTGAGGGCACACCACCAGGAATGGCTTCCCGAACCGTGCGAATAACCCGATCCAGGTCGTCATAGACCGAGAAGGTGCGGCGACCGAAGGCATCCTGGGTGTAGGCGACGCGATCAGCGGCATCGAACACCGTGCTGTCGGTCAGGTAGCGAGAGCCATCGACCCAGCGCCTGGTCTCGACTACGCGCTTGCGGGTATCGTAGACGTACTCGGTCTTCTGACCGGCACGGGTGACGACCTGCGGTAGGTCTGTGCCATCCAGGTAGCTGGTTGTCGTGGTGATGGCGATGGCCGGATTCTGAGCGCCCTCAATGCGGCTGGTCTCGCGGCCGGCGGCATCGTAGACAAAGGACGTGACCATGCCGTCCCGGTCGGTCTTGCTCAGTAGCAGATTGGCATCAGCGCCAGTGCCGTAGTCGTACCGCTCCTTCGAGCCGTTGCCGTAGCGCACTTCCTGCACGCGGTTGCGGTCGTCATAGACGTACTGCGTGGTGTGGTTGGCAGCGTCCTTGGACCATTCCAGACGCCCTGCGACATCGTAATGCCATTGCTTGCGGGCGCGGATGGCCGGCAGCAATGGGTCGTCTGGGGGGCTGACCTCGGCGGTGCGGAAGCCGCGGCTGTCGTACTCGTAGTCGGTGACCCGGCCCAACGGGTCGATCTCCTGGATGACCTGGCCGTCGGTGCGGTAGCGCCATTCCCAGGTGACCGCCGTGCTGGCATCCTCGGTCAGGCCATCGGGCTTGAAAACGATGCCTTCGGTGCGGAAGCGCAGGTTACCCTGGTCGTCGTAGGTCGAGCGCGTGATCAGGCCGTTGGCATCCTGATGCCGGGTCGGCAGGCGCATCGCGTTGTAGACGGTCGATTCGCTGGATACGACGGCGCCGGACGCATTCCGGTGCTCGCGCCCGGTGATCGCGCCGGAGGCGGGGTCACGCAGGTAGGTGGTGGACTTGCCCAGGGGATCGGTCTGCGCGCCCATGCGGAAGCGGCTGTCGGCCTCGTAGTCGGCGATCTTCTCCCAGGTCCAGGTGGACGGTTCGGTGGCGAAGCTCCAGGCTGAAGCGACCCACGTTGCATCCGTGACGCCTTCCGTGGTGTCGAGGCGCAGCATGCGGCCCTTCCCGGCGATGCCGCCACCCTCGAAAACGAAGATCTTCACCTGGGCACCATCGCGCTCCAGCCAATTGAGATAGGTCGGCTCGCCGGTCGGACCGACGACGCGGCGCACGCGGTTGGGCGACTGGGCGACTACGACACCATCGGCCTGGGTGTAGGCGGTCTTCGTCAGGAATACGGACTTCGTCCGGTGGGTACCTTCGGCTCCAGCATCCTGGTAATCGACCACCATGCACTGCGATGCAGCATCGGCGCGCAGCGCAAAGGTCGAGTGCGTCCCGTCAGGATAGTCAATGGCGCAGACTCCGGCGATGTCACCGTCGTAGTGGTAGACGACCTGGGCCCCGGTGGGGTAGGTCAGGGTGGAGATGACCGGTTGGCCACAGGACCACGCATATGCGAACGAGAGCTGCCGTCCGCGCTGATCCGTCGCCGTCGCCATCTCCAGCAGGCGGGAGCGGGCGCCGAGCACGGCATCGGTGGCGTCGGCCGGGAAGGCGTAGGCGATGGTCACCTGGTTGGCGGCGCGGTCGCGGATGGCGACCAGACGACCCTGACGGTCGGCGTCGCCACCCAGGCCGGCCTGGACGAGTTCGAAGATCCACGTCGTGCCATCGTGCTGAGTCGCCGTGGCGGTGACGGCCGCGTCGGCCTCCACCACCGTGGTGCCGTCCGCGGCATGCAGGACGAGGCTGGCGATGGCCGACCGCTTCTGATCAGCATAGCGGCCGAGGTCGGTGCGCGTCAGCGGGATTGGGCTGGCGGCGCTGGGATCCCAGATCTCGCCCGACTCCCCGTGATTCCACAGGGTCAGGCCGATGTCGAGATTGCTGAATACGCCGGGGCCGAAGGAACCGGGCCGGGTGAAGTCGGCATAGCGGTGGATACGGTCGAGGCGGATGTCGGTGGTCAGACCGCCGCCGCCGCCCGTGCTGGCGCCACAGGGGCCGCAACCGGCAGCCCCGCCAGCGGGCTGGGAGTCCGTAGCGGTGTGGATGTGGGACAACTGGGGGTTTTCGACGCGGGAGGTAAGCGGAGTGATCTCTGCCGTTGGCCGAGGGCACTGCCCATATCCTGGCTCAGACGGCAGATCATCGACGGCCACCATGCGCGGATCTTCCCACACCACTTCGCGTCGAGCAGCCAAGAATCCATCTCGCGTGCGTAATTCAACGACATCGACGCCAATCTGACCATCGCCCTGCAGCGAAACACCGAAACCGTACTCTTCAAACGACACGACGGCAGATTGAGTGCCGTCGACCACAACGCGCTTCATAACTCGTTGCGAATACCGCAAGCCAACCGGAGTCGAAAGGCCGGCATGTGGACCGGAAACAACCCGCGCCTCGATGTGATGCTCCGTCGACTCCATGATCCGATTTGTAGAATAATACAAGGATCCACTTACCTCAAAACGAGCCTCTGCCATACGCCGTTCCCGGTCAGCGCCTTGTAGCTCCCAAAACCGCATCGGTGGAAGCAGCGCACCAAAATAGTCTGGATAAACGCCTGGCTCATAGGCCATCATCCAACTGTCCCCTACTCCAACCACGGAACCATCCGAACCAATGTTTCTGAAATACACCACGACTTTACTCAGCGAGGGATTCCGCTGTCGAAGTTGATTGATCGCCCATGTCACATCGATGTCGCCCCCCATCCATCCGGAGCGTTGAGAAACGCCTTCGTGAACACCCAGATTTATTGAGTCGCCACGATATGACAAAACATTCCCTGTGGAAACATAGCGCAACATCGAACGCGCATTGCCATCAAACACTTCTTCAAACAACGGCAACTGCAGACCATTGGAGCAGTCCGCGATTGACACCGCGACAACTCCATACCCATACACGTTCTCGATCCACTTCAATATGGCCCCACTCGGGAGGATCATGGGCATGCCTGTCACATCAAAGGACGCAAAGCCGATTTGATCAACGGGGGTGTGCTGTCCCACGTGATAATACCCATCCAACAGAGAGGAAATCCCGTACGGGAACGTCTCGCCAGATTGATACCAAGGAGTATACCACTCGCCATTTAGGTAGCCCAGTTGACTTCCCGAATCCACCCAGTGTAGAACACCGTACTGATTAAAGGACTCTTGTGCACGCTGTATAATCTCCTCGGGATCCACTGCCCCTGCGCCAATATCCCCGTTGTGATAACCTCGGAGCAACTCCCCATCTGGCCCCATAACGCCCACGCCTATGGTGTAACGAACAACTCGATTGAGACCCTCGGCATACGAGACTTCTTCGTTGAGGGGCCCCCTCGAATATGGAAGTCCTTCGACACCATCCATCGACGATATCGCAACCATCTGCATCAGCCATAGACACGAGGCCAACCAAACCGCACGAACGTGGCCAATAACGCGATGCGAAGCCGCAGGCTCACGGCAGCGAAGTACGGAGAGCTTACTCACGGGGTTACCTCCATGCGAACACGGGCGTTACCTGCACACGCGGGGGACCCGATGATCAGAGAGCGAACTCCGGGGCGCCCCAATTGTATCCCGATGACGCAACTACCATCTTCCGCGGCCTGCACGGTCAGAACCTGGCTTGAATTACCGACCAACACATCCTCGCTTGAGCAAACGATCGTAACAGGGGCGCTCGGCGCAGCTGTGACCTCCACCGTAATCGTAGACTGCGTTGCAGATCGCACGGTGGCGGATTGCACACGAAGCGTGGGAACAACACCGCCGGGTTGGGCCGTTTCCCATACCCGCTCCGGGATCCGAGCCGATTCATAACTAGATCGATATCCGGCGTCGCTCGCCCAGCGCGCCGCATCAAATGCTTCCACCGGCTTTCGATAGAGCGGTGATCGACGTTGCGTGAAGGTCGGTGGTGGGCCTGCCACGCCGGGGATGGTGATCACGAGCCCCGCCGGGACTCCGACGGTTGCGCCTGTCGGCGTCGCCAACGTGACCTGGGCCTGCACCGTCGGGCGATCAGCAGCTCCAGCGAGAGCCTGGAAGATACAGGAAGCCGTCGTCGCCCCCGCTGGGATAGTTAGATTCCCTGGCGTCAACGTCAGATCGGTGCCGAATACCGCCGTTTCATTCACCCCTTGCAGGGTGACCGTCACGTCCTGGTCCGTCGCGTCAGACAACTGGATTGGGACCGTTACGCCCCCAGCCGATACCGGCAGGGTCAGTTTGGTCTGTCCAAAGGCGATGGTCGGCGTGACCATCCAGACGGCAGACAGCAGCGTGCTCGCCTGCCAGCCATCACGGAAGCCAACCACGGTGACCGTCTGGCTGCGCGTCAGCGTCACCGGCAGCTCCGGACTCGCGGTTGTCGGTACGCTGCCATCCAGCGTGTAGCGCAGGGTCGCGCCTGGCGAGGCGGTCTGGGCGGCTACCGTCACGCTGCCGATCGACGGAGCCGGGGCCGTCGTCCACGTCGGCGTGGCGACCTGGAACGCATAGGCGGCCCGCACGATGGTGCTGGACGCCCAGCCGTCCCGCACCGCGATCACCGCCACGCTGGCTGGCGCGTCGAGGGTCAACCCCTCGGCGGGCAGGAGCGGACTGGCGGCGGTCGGATCGCTGCCATCCGTGGTCACATGGATCACGCCGGTGGCTGCAACGGCCTGGACCTGGACCGGGGCGGCGAAAGTGCCCGCCGCGGGAGTCAGCGTCGGCGCAGGCACCTGAAAGGCGTAGGTCAGCGCCAGTTCCGCACTGCTCGTCCAGCCATCGCGCACAGCGACGGCCCGCAGAGTCAGGCCGCGATCAATGGTCAACGGGGCGATGACCACCTGGGCGGTGGACGAAGAGGCCGGGTCCGATCCATCGACGGTGGCGCGGATGGTCGAACCCGGGCTGCTGGCTGTCAGGGTGACGGACTGCTCGGCGGCGTAGGTGCCGGCCGGCACGTCGGCCGTCGGCGGGAGCAGGCGCAACTCATAGGCGGCGCTGACCGGGGCACTGGCGATCCAGCCCGTGCGGAACGCGACCACCGTCACCGTGGCACTGTGGTCGAGGACGAAACCAGCCGGCAGCTCGGGACTGGAAACCGTCGGAACCGAACCATCCAGGGTGTAGCGCATGGTCCCCGCGCCGCTGGCGGCGATGGTCGGAGCAGCGGTGTACGATCCCGCAGCCGGTGCCAGGGTTGGCGTCGGCACCTGCAGGACGTAGTTCACCACCAGGGCCTGGCTGTCGGTCCAACCGTCACGGCTGGCGACCGCCGTCAGCGTGCAGGAACCCGGCAGGGCGATGGGGCCGGTGGCGGTCGGGCTGGCGGTGGTCGGGAGGGTTCCGTCCAGGGTGTAGCGGATGGTCGTGTCGGCCGTGGCGTCGCTGAGGACGACCTGCTGGTTACCGAGATAGGTTCCAGCGGGCAGGGAGACCGTCGGCGGTAGCGACTGCAGCACGTAGGCAGCGACGACCACGGCGCTGGAGGTCCAGCCTGTGCGCTCGGCTTGGGCGCGGATCTGGAGATTGCGCTCGACGGCGATCGGCCCGGTGACCAGATCCGAGGTCGCCACAGGGTCGGTGCCGTCGATGGTATAGCGGACCGTCGCGCCAGCGGGGATGGTGACAGCAGCGGTGAAGGGCGCGTTGGCCAGGCCGCTGGCCGGGGTGATCGCCGGCTCGGGAACCTGGAGGGTATAGGTGGCCCGGGCCACGGCGCTGTCGATCCAGCCGCTGCGGAAGGCGCGGACACTGACGACGGTGCTGTGATCGATGGCAATCCCACCAACTGGCACGAGCGCGTCCGACGGGCCCGGATCGGCGTCATCGAGCCGATAGCGGAGTTCGGCGCTGGGGGTGGAGGTCGTTGCGGTGACGGTCAGTTCACTGCGGTAGAGTCCCGTCGCCGGGGCGATCACTGGCGTGGCGACCTGCTGCTGGCCGGTGATGACGTAGGACGCGGTCATCACGCCGCTAGGGAACACCGCCGGGACGCGCAGGGTGAAACGACCTACCCGTACCAGCAACTGGCCTCCAAAGGCACGAGCCCGCAGGGTGGTCGAGGCGGCGATGGTGACTGGCGCGGTGTAGCGGGCGCTGCAGGCCGTCGGCTGGCTGCCGTCCAGGGTGTAGCGGATCGTCGCGCCCGTGGTGGCACAGGTCAGGGTGACGAGCTGACTGGCTGGGTAGGCGCCAGCGGGTGGCGCGGCTATTGGTCGGGCCGTCGAGAGGACGCCGGACACCGTGTAGGTGCCGCTGACAGCGCGGATGACGGCGCCTTGCGGTGGTCGTATCGGTGATCAGGATCGGCTGGTGCACTGGCCACGAGGCCGCCGTCGGGGTGGATCCATCGACGGTGTAGACCAGCCGTTCACCAGCAGCCAGGCGCACCAGTGGCACCACCGGAACGACAGCACCATAGGTTCCAGCGGGTGGTGCCAGCCGTAGTTCCGTGCCCAGGCAGTCCCCGGCCATCAGGCTGGAGCAGATGAGCAGTGCGGCGAGCAGGGATCGGAGCA
>JAIFKN010000234.1 GCA_020049615.1 bacterium
TTTCTATATGTGCGAAATGGCCGGATACTGGACCGTATCGACCTGCATCTGGAGGTGCCGGCGCAGCGTCCCGAGGCGCTGCAGGGCGCCGATGGCGGCGAGACCAGCACGGCGCTGCGCGAGCGCGTGGTCGCGGCCCGCGGCCGCATGCTGGCGCGCCAGGGCCGGCCGAACGCGCTGCTTGATCCGCGCGGTCTGCGCAGCCACATCCACGCCGCGCCCGAGGCGCTGAGGCTGCTCGGCCAGGCGGTCGACGAACTCGGCCTGAGTGCGCGCGCCCACGATCGCATCCTCAAGGTCGCACGCACCATCGCCGATCTGGAGGGGCGTGACGGCGTCGGGCTGGACGACGTCAGCGAGGCGATCGGCTATCGCGTGCTCGACCGTCCGGCGTAGGTGCCGATCCGGCACCTGACGGAGGTGCATGTGCCGGTCGCCCATTGAGCGGCAGCCGCCGACGCCGAACCTCGCCGCCATGCGCCCCTGCCTGCTGTTGCTGCTGGTCGTCATCGTGCTCGGCGCCGGCGAGACCCCGCGGACCGGTTCGTACAAGACGACGTTCAGCGAACGTCATCCTGAGAGCGAGTATCCGCGCATGCGCCTGCGCTACGGCTGGGGCGATCCGGCGAAGGACGCGCTCTACGACATCGCGGCCGAGGAGTTCGAGGTCTATGTGCCACCGTCCTACGACGGCACGGCGGCCTATGGGCTGATGGTGTACACGAGCGCCGGCAAGGGCGGCAACTCCGGCATGTACCGGGCGGTAATGGACAAGCACCGGCTGATCTGGATCGGCGCCACCAACGTGCCCAACGAGCGGGACGTGGTGCCGCGCTGGGGCCTGTCGCTGGATGCGGTGTGGAACATGGGCAAGCGCTACCGCCTCGATCCGCGGCGCATCTATGCCACCGGCATGAGCGGTGGCGGCCGCTGCGCCTCGATGGTCGCCCCGACCTTCGCCGACGTGTTCAGCGGCGCCCTCTACCTGGTCGGCTGCAACTCGCCGGTGTGGCCGCCCGAGAAGCTGGTGGGCAAGCCGATCCGCGATCTCGCGCTCGGCAACCGCTATGCCCTGATGACCGGCCCTGACGATTTCAACCGGCCGGGCACCAAGAGCCTGTTCGACAGCATGAAGTCGCAGGGCTTCAAGCACGTCGAGTACTTCGAGGAGCCGGGCCTGGGCCACTCCCATCCGTCGGTCGAGTGGTTCGAGAAGGGGGTGGTCTTCGTCGACCAGCCCCTGCGCGACGAGGCGGCCGCCCTGCTCGTCCAGGCCAAGGCTGCCGAGACGAAGAAGCCGTACGACGCCTGCCGCATCTACCGTGGCATCGCCAGCGAGTACCCCGTCGCCATCGAGGCGGTGGCCGAGGCGCAGCAGCGCCTGGCCGCCCTGGCGCCGGCCGTCGACGAGACGCTGCGTGCCGAGCTGGCCAAGCTGGCGACGGCCGGGGCCGACAAGCAGCGCGCCTTCGCCATGCGCGCTGCCGGCTTCCCCTGCGAAGCCGAGGCCCGTGCCTTGGCCGACGCCAGCGGCGACAAGGAGCTGGCTGCGCTGCAGGCCGCCCCGGGCGGTGCCCCAGCGGGGAAACTGGCCAAGTTCCTGGGATCCTGGGCCGGCTTCGCCTGCGCCGCCAAGGCGGGAGAAGCCTACGAGGCGCTGGCTGCCAAGGCGCTGGAGCCGCTGGCGGCCCAGGCCGCGGGCAAGCGCGGCAAGGCGCTGGCGAAGTTCCTCAAGGACTGGCAGGCCTGCCCGAGCCGGACCCGCGCTGACGGACTGCTGGAATCCGATCTGGCGGCCGAGCTCGATGGCATCCTGGCGATCGAGAAGGTGCCGGCCCGGGGGACGAAGCTGCTGCAGTTCGTCAAGGCCTGGCCGGATACCCAGGCGGCGTCCAAGGCCGAGGCCGCACTCAAGGAACTGGCGGCGGCGCACGGGAAGTAGCGTGCCACTGAGGCGAACTGGTTCCCATCCCGTGCCGCAGGCGCATCGGCAGAGACCATCAGAAGAGCGCAGCCACGGAGAAAGGTAGACCATGGATATCCGGAGCGGTCATCCCCGTCTCAAGATCACTGCCGATGACGTCGCCTCGCTCGCGCGGCGCTGCCGCGAGCATCCGCGCATGGCGCTCTGGCTGGAACAGCTCAAAGCCGGCGCCGTCGCCATGCTTGCTGCGCCACCGGCCAGCGGAGGCCAGCTCGACGCCGCCCGTCTGCTCCTCGACCGTGTCCATACCCTCGGACTGTTCTGGCAGCTTGAACATGACCGGCGCTGGGCCGATCGCGCCTGGCTGGAGCTGTCGGCGGCGATCGCGACGCCCTGGCGGCCCGAGCATTTCCTCGACTGCGCCGAGGCGGTCCACGCCTTCGCCATCGGCCTCGACTGGATGCATGACGCCTGGGATGCCAAGCAGCGCGAAGCGTTGCGGGCCGCAATCTGGCGCCACGGCCTGGAGCATGCCCTGCCGGCCTGGCGCGGCCGCGGGCTGGTCTCCGACGGCTGGATCAGCATGCGGAACAACTGGTGCCAGGTCTGCTACGGCGCCATGGCCATCGATGGCGCTGGACGATCCGCGCGATGCCGACGCCCGCGAGGAGGCGATCGCCCAGGCCATCGCGCACGTGCCGGTGGCCATGGCTGCCATAGGGCCCGAAGGCGAGTTCGATGAGGGTCCGGGCTACTGGCGCTACGCCAGCGAATACGCCGTGGCCCTGTGGACCGCTCTGACCACCGCCTATGGCCATGACCGCGGTCTGGGCGGAGCCGGCTGGGGCCGGTTGGGGTCGTTCCCGCTCCACCTCAGCGGACCCTCCGGCGAACTCGCCGGCTTCAGCGACACGGTCAATCCACGCATTTCCGCACCGCAGCTCTTCCTGCTCGCCAGCCGCTTCGGCCGTCCGGAACTGGCCAGGCTGCAGGCCGTCTGGGCCCGTCCGCAGGCCCTCGATCTGCTCTGGTGCGAACCGGCACAGCTGGAGGCGCAGCCGGAGCTGCCGCTCGACGCGCATTTCCGTCATCACCAGGTCGATGTCACTGCGATGCGTTCGTCGTGGAACGACCCCGCCGCCGCCTTCGCCGCCTTCAAGGCCGGGAATTGCGACGGCGGCCATCTCCACCTCGACCACGGCTCGTTCGTCTACGAGGTCCTCGGTCGGCGCTGGGCCGTCGAACTGGGCACCGAGAGCTACGATCTGCCGGGCGTGTGGTCCACCTCCGGCTCACGCTGGACGCACTACCGTCTGCGCGCCGAGGGTCACAACACCCTGGTCATCGATCCCGGGATGCAGCCGGACCAGGACCATCGTTGCACCACCACGCTGACCTGCGTCCTCGGTGGGACCTCGCCATGGGCCATTGCCGACCTCACCCCTGCCTATCCCGGTCGCGCCCGCAGCATCCATCGTGGGTTGCGCCTGGTCGATCGGCGCTCGCTGCTGATCCAGGACGAAGTCGCGACCGAGGGTCGGCGTCTGGTGTGCTGGAGTCTGCACACCCCGGCCGTGATCACGGTGGTCGACGATGGTCGGACAGCCCACCTCGAACTCGACGGCGTCCGGCTCGAAGCCCGGCTGCTCGACCCGCCAGGGGCCCGCTTCACCGTGCTGCCGGCGGCCCCCAGGCCCGGGACGCCCAACCCGCCGAACCAGCGCGCCAACACGCATATCAGCAAGCTGGCGGTGGAGATCGACGGACTCGACCGGTTCCGTCTCGCCGTCCAGCTCGCGCCCGAAGGCGATGCGCCGGCAGAGCTCCTTCCGTTAGCCGCCTGGCGTTGAGCCGGAGCCGTTGCCCGCTGTTCGCACAGGTGGTCCGCATGGACCCATCGGCGGGCTTGGCACGCCTGACGCCTATCGGTCCCGTGGCCCAGGCCGCCCGGCCGGCAGGTGTCGCAATCCGCGACGCCGCTGACGGGGGTCTGGACGCCGGGAGGACGGATGGCCGACGCCGCACCGACCATGCTGATGACCACCCTCGAGCGCGTCGCCAAGCGCACCGAGGCGCTCTTCGCCGTCGGCCTGGTCGGCATCATCGCCATCCTGCTGATGCCGCTGCCGCCGGGCATCCTCAGCACGCTCATCGGGCTGAACATCGCCCTCTCGCTGCTCATCTTCCTGGTCTGCGTCTACGTCAAGGAACCGCTCGAGTTCAACGCCTTCCCCAGCCTGCTGCTGGTGACGACGATGTTCCGTCTCGGGCTCAATGTCGCCTCGACCAAGCTGATCCTGCTGACCGGCACCGGCGGCGCGGTGATCGAGGCGATGGGCAACGTGGTGGTGGGCGGCAACTTCGTGGTCGGCATCGTCGTCTTCGTCATCCTGCTGATCGTCCAGCTGGTGGTGGTGACCAAAGGCGCTGGGCGCATCTCGGAAGTGGCCGCGCGCTTCGTCCTCGACGCCATGCCGGGCAAGCAGATGGCGATCGACGCCGACCTCAACTCGGGCCTGATCACCGAGAAGGAGGCCCGCCAGCGGCGCGAGAAGATCGCCATGGAGGCGGAGTTCTACGGCGCGATGGACGGTGCCAGCAAGTTCGTCAAGGGCGACGCCATCGCCGGCCTGATCATCACCATCGTCAACGTCACCGCCGGCTTCATCATCGGCATGGCCATGCTCGGCATGGATGCCGGCACCGCCCTGACCACCTTCGCGCTCCTGGCCATCGGCGACGGCCTGGTCAGCCAGATCCCGAGCATCCTGATCACCATCGGCTCGGGCATGATCATCACCAAGACGCGCAGCGAGGAGACGGCCGGCGCCGCCCTGGCGCGCGAGGTCTTCCTCAAGCCCAAGCCGCTGGTCATCGCCGGCGCGGTCATCGTCATCGTCGGCTTCATCCCCGGCATGCCGCTGATCATCTTCCTCGCCATCGGCGGCGGGATGATGCTGCTCGGCTACACCCTGCGCGGCGCCGAGGGCGAGGCGGCCGAGGCCAAGGCGGCGGCCGAGGCCAAGGCCCAGCCGGTGCCGGAGGAGAAGCCGGAGGAGATCCTGGCCAGCGACCGCCTGGGCGTCGAGATCGGCTACCGCCTGATCCCGCTGGTCGACAAGGAGCGCGGTGGCCAGCTGCTCGACCGCATCACCACCCTGCGCCGCCAGCTGGCGCGCGACGGCGGGCTGCTGGTGCCGCCGATCCGCATCAAGGACAACATCCAGCTGCCGCCCAACGGCTACCGCATCCTGGTCCACGGCCAGGAGGTGGCGCGCTACGAGCTGTATCCCGACCGCGCCCTGGCCATCGACGGCGGCGGCGTGACCTCGGCGGTGCAGGGCCAGAAGACCAAGGAGCCGGCCTTCGGCCTCGACGCGGTGTGGATCGATGCCAACCGGCGCAGCGAGGCCGAGTCGGTCGGCTGGACGGTGACCGATCCGGCGAGCGTGTTCATCACCCACCTGACCCAGGTGCTGCGCGCCAACGCCCACCAGGTGCTCAACCGCGAGGACGTGCAGGCGATGCTCGCGGCGCTGAAGAAGGACGCGCCGGCACTGGTCAAGGAGATCGAGACCGGGGCCAAGCTCGGTGCGGTGCAGAAGGTGCTCGGCCACCTGCTCGAGGAGCGGGTGCCGATCAACAATCTCGAGAAGATCCTCGAGGCGGTGGCCGACGCGCCGGCCGCCGACCCGGCGCTGCTCGCTGAGCAGGCGCGCAGCCGCATGGGCCGCGCCGTGGTCGCCCCGCACCTCGACGCGCAGGGCCGGCTCAATGCGATCATCTTCGATCCCGCCACCGAGACGCGTCTGTCGAGCAGCCTGGGCAGCGCGCCCGGCGGCCAGATCGCGGTCAGCCCGGCCGAGGCCAGCGCGCTGATCGACCAGATCGGCCGCAGCCTGCAGGAGGCCAGTGCACTCGGTCGCGAAGCCGTGCTGCTGACCACGGCGGGCCTGCGCCGCCAGCTGCGCCAGATCACCAGCCGTTTCCACGCCGATCTTGCCGTCCTGTCCT
>JAIFKN010000262.1 GCA_020049615.1 bacterium
TGGTTGAGCGGCACGGCGGTGCAGACCGCGGTGCCGATACGCAGGCTGCCGAATGGCTTGACCGTCTTCACCCCGGCCGGTTTCGGGAAGATGTCGATCCCGGGCGTGCCGACCGCATCGAGGCTCAGGCCATCGTCAGGACCGTAGACCTTGCTGGAGAACGCATCCCGCTTCCCGGCATGGTCGGCGTGGTAGTGGGTCAGCAGCAGGGCATCGCAGGCCTGGCCGCCGGCCCCGGTGTCGATGGCGATGCGCTTGCCGCCAGCCTCGACCAGGGCGCAGGAATTGCCACGCGACGGACCGCCACCCTCGCGGGCGCGAACGCAGGCGCAGGCCGGATCGGCGCAGTCGGCGCGCGGGATGCCCGAGGCGTCACCGCTGCCCAGGACGGTCAAACGCATGCCGGCCGATCGATCGTGTCGAGGACCTTGCGTCCGGCGACCAGCACCGCCTCGACCCGTCCGGCGCGGACCAGCAGCAGATCGGCGCGCTGGCCCGCTGCGATGGCGCCACGGTCGGCAAGGCCGGCGGCGCGGGCCGGGGCGAACGAGGCGAGGCGGACCGCTGCCGGCAGTTCCACCGGACTGATCTCCGGCAGGCGCAGCACCGCCGCCAGCAGCGAGGGCGGATGATAGTCGGCGCACAGGCCGGTGCAGGCGCCGGCGAGGATGACGTCGAGGGCGCGGACGTTGCCGCTGGCGCTCTTGCCACGCAGCACGTTGGGCGAGCCGAACAGGGTGACCATGCCGGCCGCGACCGCGCTTCGCGCCGCCTCCAGGCCAATGGGGAATTCGCTGATGGTCACGCCCAGCGCCGCCATCTCGGCGACCTTGGCCGGGGTGTCGTCGTCGTGGCTGGCCAGGGCGACGCCACGGGTGCGC
Source organism: bacterium (assembly GCA_020049615.1). The sequence goes on from JAIFKN010000262.1 coordinate 882, forward strand.
GCCAGTGCCGCCAGGCGCTCCATGCGCCCGGGCGCCAGCCTGCGCGATTCGACCTTGGCGGTGCCGATCGCCACCGCCTCGGCCTCGCTGACGTGGTAGGTCCGCGTCATGTAGGCGACGTAGGCGGCCAGTTCGCCGAACTGGCCCTGCCCTGGCGAGTGGTCCATGAACGACAGCAGATCGCATTGGCCATCGCGTAGCAGGGCGGCGAGCGGCGCCTCGCTGCCATCGTCGGTGACCTCGAAGCGGGCGTGGACCTTGTGGTCGACCAGGCCGCTGAAGCCGCGCACCTCCCGCACCACGGCTTCAGCGATGCGCGGATCGCGCACGCCCCACTCGCCGCCGGCGAAGCTGATGGCGTGGTAGATGGTGGTAATGCCGGCGTTGAGGTTGCGGCGATCGCTGTTGACCAGGGCGAAGCCGTGCTCGAAGGCGACCCGGGGCCGGGGTTCGACCTCCTTCTCCAGGGCATCGCAGTGCAGGTCGATGAGACCGGGCAGGCACAGCGTGCCGCCCCCCTCCAGTTCGCGGTCGAAGGTGGGCGCCACTGGGCAGAGTGCGGCGATGCGTCCGTCCTCGATCAGCAGCGATCCGTCGCGCACCACGTTGTCCGGGGTGACGATGTCGACGGCAGTGATCAGGCGGCGCATGGCAGCTCCGTGGGGCGTTTGAGCTCGACCACCGTGTCGGCCAGGGCGGCGACCAGTTCGGGGTCATGGAAGATGGCGAGGATGGCGACGCCGGCGGCCTTGGCCGAACGGATCGCGCCGACCACCAGATCGGCCGAACGGCGATCCAGGCTGGCGGTCGGTTCGTCGAGCATGAGCAGGCGCGGGCGGTGCACGAGTCCGCGCGCCAGGTTGACGCGCTGTCGCTCGCCGCCGCTGAAGGTCGCCGGCGGCACGTCCCACAGGCGTTCCGGCAGGTCGAGCTCGCGCAGGCGCTCGCGCGCGGCGGCGCGGGCCTGCTCGCGCGTAACGCCCAGGGCGGCGAGCGGCGCGGCGACCACGTCGACCGTCGGCTGGCGCGGCAGGCAGTGGAGGAACTGGGTGACGTAGGCGATGTCCTGCCGACGCGCACGCAGCGCGGCATGCTCGTCGCAGGTCGCCAGGTCGAGGTCTTGATCTCCATGCAGGACGATGCTGCCGGCCTGCGGCAGATAGGTGCGGAAGACGCACTTCAGCACCGAGCTCTTGCCGGCGCCGCTCGGCCCGATCAGGGCGGTCAGCCGGCCGCTGTCGACGGTGAAGGAGGCGTCGTAGGCGCTGGGTATGCGCTTGCCCTGGTGGTGCAGGGTGAAGGTCTTGCTCAGGCCGCGGACGGTGAGGACGGTGCTCATAATGCGGACATGACCAGCTGCTGGGTGTAGGGATGCTGCGGATCCTCGAGGATCTGGTCGGTGAGACCGGCCTCGACCACGCGGCCGTGGCGCAGCACGATGGTGCGGCCGGCGAGCAGGCGGACGACGCCGAGGTCGTGGGTGACGACGATCATCGCCACGCCCAGCTCGCGCTGGATCTCGAGGATGAGGTCGAGGATGCGCGCCTGGACCGAGAGGTCGAGGCCGGTGGTGACCTCGTCGAGGAACAGCAGTTCGGGCTGCGGCGCCAGGGCGCGGGCGATCTGCAGACGCTGCTGCATGCCGCCGCTGAACTGGCCGGGCTGGTGGTCGATGCGCCCGCGCGGCACCTCGGTGCGGTCGAGCAGGCCGAGCGCCGTCTCGCGGATGACGCTGAAGCGGCGCTCGCCGCCGCACAGCAGCCGTTCGGCGATGTTGCCGCCGGCGCTGACGCCGAAGTTGAGGCCGAGGTGCGGATTCTGATGCACCATGCCGAAGCGGGTGTCGCGCAGCCGGCGGATCTCGGCCTCGTCGATGGCGGCGAGATCATGCGTCCGGCCGTCGCTCTCGCGGAAACGGGCGCTGCCGGCGGTGGCGCGGTCGTCGAGATGCAGCAGCTTGACCACGCTGCTCTTGCCGCTGCCGCTCTCGCCCATGACGCCGAGGATCTCGCCTGGCCACAGGTCGAAGGCGACGTCGGCGACCGCGACCACGCTGCCGCAGGCCGGGCAGACGTTGCGGCCGTGGGCGTCGCCGGTCAGGCGCACGCAGTCGGGGCAGCCACGGCCGTGGATGCGGGTCAGGCCCGCCACCGAAAGGACGGGAGTCTCATGCACCATCGGGGTACCCCATGTTCTCCGCGCAGCGGTCCTGGTCGTTGCACTGCCAGCGCGAGGACTGGCCGGGCTGCGGGATCTCGTCGAGATAGGTGTCGGTCGCGCCGCAGCGTTGGCAGCGGTTCCGCACGCCTGCCGCATCACGGAAGCGCTCGACCTCGAACGGCACGTCATCGAAGGCGAGCGGCACGACATCGGTGAACGGCGGGACGGCGTAGAGCTTCTTCTCGCGTCCGGCGCCGAACAGGTGGGCCACGCGGCTGCGATGCAGCTTGGGCAGGTCCCAGCGCGGGATCGGCGACGGGTCGATGACGTAGCGGCCGTTGACCCGGGCGGGGTAGCGGTTGCTGATCGAGACCTCACGGAAGCGCACCACGTCCTCGTACAGCTTGACCCACAGCCGGGCGTAGTCGCCATGCGCGTGGCTGCGACGGCGCTTCGCCTCGCTCGGCTCGACGATCTGCAAGGGATCGGGATAGGGCACCTGGTAGATCATCAGCTGTCCCGACTGCAGCGGCAGTTCGGGCACGCGATGCCGGGTCTGGATCAGCGTCGCCTCGGCGGTGCGCGTCACCGTCGACAGGCCGGGACAGGCCGCCGAGATGAAGCTGCGCAGGTTGACCGCGTTGACCGAATCGTCGGCGCCCTGGTCGATGACCTTGAGCCGGTCGTCCGGGGTGGCGACGGCCAGCGTGATCTGCATGCCGCCGGTGCCGAAGCCGCGGCCGATCGGCATCTCGCGGCTGGCGTACGGCACCTGGTAGCCAGGTACGGCCAGGGCCTTGAGCAGGCCGCGGCGGATCTCGCGCACGGCGAAGGCGTCGAGGAAGCCGAACCGGGCTTCGGGCTTCGGGCTTCGGGTTTCCGGCCTGATCATGCGCCCCCCTTCAGCTTCGCCGCGCTGGCGCGGATGTTCTCCAGGTCGCTCTGGAAGGTGACGTAATGCGGCAGCTTGTAATGGCTGCAGAAGCCCATCGCCTCGATGCCGTCGACGTGGCAGACGACGAATTCGGGATCCTCGGCGGGATGGCGCGGCCCGCGTTCGTCGCCCGAGAGCATGGCGCGGTCGCACATGGCGATGGCGATGGCCTTGACCTCGTTGTGGCCGAGGCAGCCGCCGTAGCCGAGCAGGATGCGCGGCGGGCCTTCGCCCGGGCCGCCACCGTGGGTGGCGACGATCTCGCATTCGGTGATCAGCACCTCGCCAGCCTCGACCGGCTCGCCGGTGAGCGGATGCGGCAGCAGGACCGGCAGGTAGCCGACGCGCAGTTCGGCGACGGTCGGATGCAGGTAGCCGTAGCCGCGCATGGTGGTGTAGGCCATGGTCAGCACGCCGCCGGTCTCACCGCGGGCGAGGTGGGCGAGACGCGCCGGCCGCGGGATGGGGAAGGCGACCGGGGCGCGGGTGATGTCGACCGCGGTCTGGGGGGCACCGACCTCCTGCAGCAGGCCCTGGGCGCGCAGGCCTTCGACCACCTTGGGGAAGTCGCAGGCCGTGGGCGGAATGCCGGGGATCGCCGCGGCTGCGGCGCGGAAGGCCGCGGGATCCTCGTCCAGCAGGTCGAGGCGGAAGAGACGCTGCAGGTAGTCGGTGCTCGGCCCGAGGCGCTGGCCGCCCGGGATCTCCTTGAACGCCGAGCTGATGCGCCGGATCAGGCGCATCGACGCGCCATGATGCGGCGCGCTCTCGCCCAGGCGGGGCAGGTTGCTGCGGTGGGCGCGCAGGATGAAGGAGGCCTCGAGCGGATCGCCCTGCGCCTGCTTGATCGCCAGGGCGGCGAGCTGCGGATCGTAGAGCCCGCCCTCGCCCATCACCCGGTCGACCAGCAGCCGGAGCTGATGGCGGATCGCCTCGACCGCCAGCGGCTCGCCGGCGCCGGCGCCGGTCTCGGCCCCGCCGGCGCGCAGCACATCGAGGGAACGGATGGCCTCGGCGATGGCATTCTCACCACCTCGGACGGCGACGTAGCCCATTCAGGCCTCCACCGCGACGGTGCGCGGAATGCAGGCGATGCGGCGGGCATCGCACAGGATGAGATCGACACCGAGCGGGAACGCGCACCAGGCGGCTCGTGCCGTCCACCAGCCCGGATCGAGGCCGAGGACGCGCAGCTCGGCGCTGCCGTCGATGCCTGGTCCGCTCAGCTGCTGCGCCGGACCCTCGCCGACCGCCTGGCAGTCGAGCACCAGCGTGGCGCCCTGCTCGGGCGCCAGCAGGCTGCCGCAGGCGGGAGCCAGTCCGTCCGGCGGACGCGTACCGTCGGCGAGGATGAAGGCGGCCGATCCAGCGGCGGCGGACTTCGCTCCGAGCCGCGAACGATCTCCGTCGCTGAGCAGGCCATGCACGTCGTGCAGCGTGGTGGCGGCATCGCACAGTCCGGCGAGCACGACGGTGCGCGCGCGCGCCCCGCCGCTCCAGGCGGCCAGATCGGCGACGGTGCCGGGGCGCGACCAGGCCTCGAGCACGGCGCGGAAGGCCAGACGCTGTCCGTCGGCGGTCCAGGGATGGTCGAGGACGATCATGCCTCCTCCTGACCGAGTTCGCTGAAGTCGACCCGGGTCCGTTCGAGGATCGCGGCCCGCACTCCGGCGACCTTGGCCTGCACCGCAGCGCCGGCGGCACGCAGTCGCGCCACCTCCTCGGCTCCCGGCCAGGCGGCGCGGACCACCGCATCGCAGACCGCCGCTGCGGTGGCCAGCTCACGGTCGGCGTGCAGCAGCACGGCCCCGCCGCGGGCCTCGCCGCGCGCAGCGTCGTGCAGCGCAACGCAGGCCTGACCGACCGGAACTTCACCGACGAACCAGCCATCGCGGCGCACCGGTTCTTCGAGTTGCAGCAGCCACAGGCCTTCTTGCGGTACGGCAAGGTGCTCCAGTCGGCGCCCGGCGGAGAGCGCGGCGGCGAGGTCGAGCACCTCCTGGCGGGGGGCGAGGGACAGATCGCAGTCAGGCATGGGTGGGCTCGTCGTGGTCGATGACCAGTTCCAGGCGGTCGGCGCGGATGCAGCTGACCGCGTATTCGAACGGCGACCCGGTGGCGGTGTCGACGTTGATGGTGCGCAGGCGGAGCACCGGATGGCCCGGGGACATGCGCAGCTGGCGAGCGACCGCGGCCAACGGCAAGGCGGCGCTGATGGCGGTGCTGCGGCGCAGCGGCTTGATGCCATACCGCTCGGCAAGCAACGCATGCAGCGATCCGCCTTGGTATTCCGCGGCCAGGGAAGGGAACGGTCCCAGCGGCAGCCAATGATCGATCAGGCTGACCGGCGCGCCTTCGACCTCGCGCAAGGTGGTCAGGCGCCAGACCGTGTTGCCTCCGCGCAGCTTCAGCGCGCCAGCGACCTCAGCTGGGGCCGGTTCGCAGGTGGCAGCCAGGAGCCGGCCGGTACCGGTGCGGCCGGCGGCCGTGATGTTATCGCTGAAACGGGCCTGGGCGTGCAGGGGATAGCTCACCGGCGGGTCGAGCACGTAGGTGCCGAGGCCGCGCCGGCGCTCCAGCACGCCCTGCAACTCGAGCAGATCGATGGCATGCCGCAACGTGTGGCGGTTGACGGCGAAGCGTGCCGCCAGTTCCGGTTCCGGGGGCAACCGGTCGCCCGGGGCATGGCGCAGACGCACCTCGGCTCCGAGGCGTTCCGCGACCTGCAGGTAGATCGCGCGCGGGCCATCGCGCTCGATCTCCTGGTCCAGACGTCTAGACAATTGATCGGTCATGGCCTGCGCAATCACGGGGTGATCGAGAAGGAGATGCCGTGGACGTCGAATCCCAACCGGCGGTAGAAGCGATGAGCGTCGAGGCGACGATGGTTGCTCGACAGGGCGAGCTTGTAGCAGCCAGCCTCGGCCGCCCGCGCCATGGCGTGCCGCATCATCGCTTCGCCGATGCGCCCGCCACGTGCATCCGGCGCGACCATCACACTCTCGACGATCGCCAAGGGCATGCCGTGATGACCGAGGTTCTCCATCACCAGCATGGTGTAGGTACCGACGACGCGCTCCTGGCTGATCGCCAGCCAAACCGCCATGCGTGGCGTGGCCTGGATGCGGGCGAAGATGTCCCTGGCTCGTGCCGGCGGCAGTTCGGCACCGTCAGGCTCGAAACCGGCAAGCAGCGTCGTCACGGCGGGTAGGTCCGCCTCGATGGCTCTGCGCATGGTGACGATGGGGAGCGGCAATGGATTGCTCATGCGCAAGATTCCGTGGAGGCATGGGATTGACCGTGCGACAGGCGGTCGCGAACCACGATCGGCGGAGGATCGAGGTCCGACCTCAACGCTCCAGAGCAGAAATGGACGAAGCGATCCGCTTCAATGGACATGGTTCCCAGCATGCCGGGACATTCCCGGCCGTGATGAAGGGACCGTGAAGACGCCTCGATCGCACCCTGCCTCCGACGAGGTCTATTCGCGCACCTGCCCCGGTCTGATCCGCAAACCGATTCGCCCCATCAGGCTGCAACTGTTCCAGCCTGGCGGTGGCGCCTCGACGTCTACGCATCAGCCAGCGCCGCGCGGGCTTCATCGACCCTTCTCAGACGATTCACGCAGCATTCTCTATTTCGGTCGACCGTCGATCACCATAGGCGGGACCATGACGAAACCCACGCGCCGACTCGATGCCAGCACCGTCAGCATCTCCAACGTCTCCCGCACCTTCGGTTCGGGACGGAGCCTGCGCCTCGCCTTGAGCGGCATCGACCTGCGGATCGAACCGGGAGAGATGGTCGCGCTCATCGGCCCATCCGGCTCCGGCAAGTCGACCCTCCTGCGCGCCATAGCCGGCCTGCTGACCGTCGATGCCGGCAGCGGACCCATCGAGGTCGGTGGGAAGATCGTCCAGCAGGGTGGCCGGCTGGCAGCCGATGTCCGCAATACGCGCGCCGGCATCGGCGTAGTCTTCCAGCAGTTCAACCTCACCGAACGCCTGCCGGTCATCACCAACGTGCTGGTCGGCATGATCAGCCGCATTCCCAGCTGGCGGGTCATCACCGGCACCTTCACGGAATCCGAGCGGCGCATCGCGCTCGAGGCCCTGGAGCGCGTCGGCATCCTCGAGCAGGCCTGGCAGCGCAGCGGCACCCTCTCGGGCGGCCAGCAACAGCGCGCCGCCATCGCCCGCGCCCTGGTCCAGCGCCCGGGACTGATCCTCGGCGATGAACCGATCGCCAGCCTCGATCCCGGATCCTGCCGTCTGGTTATGGAATCGTTCGCACGCATCAACCGCGAGGACGGCGCCACAGTGGTCGTCTCGCTGCACCAGATCGACTGGGCGGTGCGATTCTGTTCGCGCGTCGTCGCCCTGCGCGCAGGCCGGCTGGTCTACGACGGAGCCCCGCGCAACCTCTGCGTCGATACGCTGCGGTCGATCTACGGCGGTGAATTCCACGCCGCCGGCGGAGACGATGTCGCCAGCCAGCTCTGCCCTTCCATCAAAACCGCGCAGGTCCGCGAACCCGAACCAGCGCTCGCCTGAACCACCCCGGAGGATCCCGTGTTCCGCCATCTCGCCACCATCGCCCTGGCCCTCGCCGCCAGCCTCGCCACAGCCGCCGACGAGCCCAAGGAGCTCAACTTCGGCATCATCGCGACCGAGTCGCAGAGCAACCTCAAGCCCACCTGGGATCCGTTCCTGGCCGACATGGCCAAGGCGGTGGGCATGCCGGTGAAGGCGTTCTTCGCCAGCGACTACAGCGGGGTGATCGAAGCCCAGCGCTTCAAGAAGGTCGACATCGCCTGGTACGGCAACAAGAGCGCCATCGCCGCCGTCGATCGCGCCGAAGGCGAGATCTTCTGCCAGGTGGTGAACCTCGAGGGCCAGGCCGGCTACTACAGCTACATCGTGACCCACAAGGACAGCGGCCTGAAGACCCTTGAGGACATCCTGGGCAAGGCCAAGGACCTCAACTTCGGCATGGGCGACCCGCAGAGCACCTCCGGCACGCTGGTGCCCGGCTTCTACGTCTTCGCCCAGCGCGGCCTCGATCCCAAGACCGCGTTCAAGCGCACCACCAATGCCAAGCACGAGGCCAACGCCCTGGCCGTGCTCAACAAGCAGCTGGATGCTGCGACCCTGGCCAGCGACGTCTACGACCGCATGAACAGCCGCGAACCCGAGAAGGTGGCCCAGCTGCACGTCGCCTGGAAGTCGCCGATGATCGCCAGCGATCCGATGGTCTGGCGCAAGGACCTGCCCGAGGCGGTCAAGGGCAAGCTGCGCGAGTTCTTCGTCACCTATGGCAAGACGCCCGAGCAGAAGGTCACGCTCGAGAAGATGAAGTGGTCGGCCTTCCGCCCATCCGACAACCGGCAGCTCACCCCCTTCCGTGAGCTGGAGATCGCCAAGAAGCTCGCCGAGATCAAGTCCGACGACAAGCTGTCGGCTGACGAGAAGGCGACAAAGACGGCCGAGCTCGAGGCCCAGCTCGCCGAGCTGAAGAAGGGCCAGACGAAGTGATTTCGACCTTCCTTGCGCCGTCCTCCGTGGACGGCGCAAGGAAGGGGATCCACCCATGAACCAGACCGCGCTGCCATTGCCCATCCCCGATGCCATTGCCAGCCGCCTGCGCCAACCGCGCACCGCGGCCCAGCATTGGCAGCGCTGGGGTCTCCTCGTCGGCTTCGTCGCCCTGATGATCTGGGCCTGGTACGGGGCCGAGATGCAGCCGATGGAACTGGTCTTGCACAGCGCCAACATAGCCAAACTGGGATCGGACTTCTTCCCCGCCGATTTCCATGACTGGCGCTTCTACGCCAAGGAGATGGTGGTCACCGTCCACATCGCCCTGTGGGGCACTTTCCTGGCGGTGATTGCTGCGATTCCGTTCGGCCTGCTTTCCTCCTCCAATCTGACGCCCTGGTGGGTGCACCAGCCGGTGCGCCGGTTGATGGATGCGGCTCGCGCCATCAATGAACTGATCTTCGCCCTCCTCTTCATCGTCGCCGTCGGACTCGGGCCGTTTGCCGGGGTCCTCGCCTTGTTCGTGCATACCACAGGCATCCTGGCCAAGCTGTTCAGCGAGGTGGTCGAATCGATCGACCCGCGGCCGGTCGAAGGCGTGCGTGCCACCGGCGGTTCGCACTTGGCGGAGATCTGCTACGGCGTCATTCCCCAGGTCCTGCCGCTGTGGGTGAGCTACACCCTCTACCGCTTCGAATCAAATGTCCGCTCGGCGACGGTCATCGGCATCGTCGGCGCCGGGGGCATCGGGATGGTCCTGCACGACCACATGTCCAGCTTCGCCTACGGTCCCGCCTGCGCTGTCCTGACGATCATCGTGTTGACCGTCGTAATCATCGACATGGTCTCCGCCCAGGTGCGCAAGACTCTGGTCTGACCATCCGCCGACCCGGGCACCTGGCTTCAGGACACGCTAGGGCAGCAGACGGAGCACCGCGTTCAAAGCGCATTCATTCGCCGTTCATCTAGCGGGCGATCCTGGCTGATGTGCGACCAACGGCGTGCCTCCATCGACCCGTCCTGCCGATCCCCTTCGTGCTGCCGATCCGGACCAGCCCATGAGTCAGGTCCTGGAACGCGAGCAGAACGGGATCGCCGACCTCTGGCATAGCGCGCTGGAGCGCAGCGATCACACCAATCTCCGCGTCACCGTACGGCCCTCGGAACCACCCCCTAGCGAGGAGCCCCGGGAGACCGTGACCGGCAGCGCCGTAGATCGCGCGCAGATCTCTGGTGGCACTGGACGCATCCGGCAGACTCCGGGGCTGGTAGATATCGACGGGCTGGTGGCCAGTCGAGATCGATTCTTCCTCGTTTCCATGCTTGGGCGCGGCGGCACCAGCGTGGTGCTGTCGGCCGTGCAGAGGACGCTGTCCCGCACCGTGGCGGTGAAGATCGCCCGCTACGACCTCGACAACAGCCAACGTGAACGCTTCCGGACCGAGGCGAAGTGCACCGCCTGGCTGGAGCATCCCAACATCGTCCCGGTCTACGAGGCCGGAGAGAACTACCTGGTGATGCGGCGCATCGCCGGATGCAGCCTGGAAGAGGAACTGCTCGCCGGCAGGATCGATCTGGCCGGTGCCGTCGAGATCCTGATCAAGGTGTGCGACGCGGTCGCCTTCGCCCATCACCGCGGCATCATCCATCGCGACATCAAGCCCGAGAACATCCTGGTCGGCCGCTTCGGCGAGGCGATGCTGGCCGATTGGGGGCTGGCGATGACCTGCACGCCACCGCCTGACGGCGTGCTGCGCGCCCCCCTCATCGGCAGCGGACGCACCCTCTGCGGCGGAACTCCTGGTTACCTGGCGCCTGAGATCGCCTTGGCCGACCGGGCCTCGGTCGGCTTCCCGACCGATGTCTTCCTGCTGGGTGCGACGCTCTACCGCTGCCTGTGCGATGATGTCCCCTTCTCCGGCGAGGACGTCTGGCAGGCCATCGGACGCAGCGCCTCCAACGACTGGCGTTCCCTGCGTGACCGCGTGCCGCTGCTGCCGTCCAGACTGGTCGCCCTGCAGGAGATGGCGATGGCGTCCGATCCACAGCAGCGGCCAACGGTGCGGGACTTCCAGGCCGGCCTGCGCGACTGGCTACTGCACTCGCGTGCGGAAAGCGCCGCGTTGCGCGAACTGGCGGCCGCCCAACGCCATCTCCAGGCGGCGCAGGGGCATCGCCTGCACCCGCATGAGGCCTACCTGGACTTCAGCGAGGCCATCGCCGCCTGCGACCGCGCCCACGCCCTCAACCCGGATCTCGATGCGATCCGTGATCTGCGCGAAACCGCCTGCGGCGACTTCGCCTTGGCGGCCGTCGGCGCAGGTGAGCCGCAGTTGGCACGGCTGATCAAGCAGAGCGGGCGGCTGAACGTCCTGGCATCCCTGCCGTCTGCCGACCCGACAGGAGAAAGCTCCACCGTGCGACGGATCGCCAAGCTCGTTCCAGAAGGCGGGATCCATGGAGCCGAATTCGCCAGACTCATGCAGGACCGCGTGCGGCTGACCAAGGAGCATACCCTGCTCTACAATGAGGTCGTCGCGCTGCGCTCCGAGACCGAACATCTGACCGCTGCCAGGGATGCGCTGGCCAACCGCTGCACGGAACGGCAATGCCATGCCAAGCTGCGCCTTCAGAAACGATTGGCGGTGATGCTGTCGGTGGCGCTGGCGGTCGCGCTGCTGGTCTCCTGGCTGCTCGGGTAGGCTGGGTCAGCCCGAGACCTCGAAACCGCGATCGACCAGATCCTGCAGATCGAGCAGTCCGGCGAGACGGCCGTCGCCGTCGACCACAGGCAACTCATTGATCTTCTTGGCCGCGCACAGACGAAGAGCCGTCTGCAGCAGCTCATCCGCACGCACGTGCTTGCACGGCACGGTTGCGACGGCGCGCACCGGGCCGTTGAGCAGCGCGGCCGGATCGGCGGCATTGGACAGGGCGCGGCGCAGATCGCCGTCGGTGCAGATCCCGAGCAGGCGGCGGTCAGCGTCGACCAGCACCACCGAGCCGGCACGTGCCTTGCCGATCGCGCGCATGCAGGCCAGCAGCGAGGTCTCCGGCGCCACCGCCGCCAGGCGCTCGCCGGTACGCATGACCTCGGCGCAGGTCATCAGCTTGCGACCGAGCGCGCCGCCCGGATGGAAGCGGGCGTATTGCTCCGGGGTGAAGGCGCGCATGCGCTGCACGGTCAGGGCCAGGGCGTCGCCCAGGGCCAGCATCGCCGTCGTGCTGGTCGAGGGGGCGAGACCGAGCGGGCAGGCCTCGACCACGCGGCCGATCGACAGCGCTACCGCAGCATGCGCCGCCAGTGGCGAGTCGGTGCGCCCGACGATGGCGATGACCGGCACACCGATGCGGGCGAAGGCCGGCAGCAGGGCGACGACCTCCTCGCTGGAGCCGCTGTTGGACAGGGC
>JAIFKN010000182.1 GCA_020049615.1 bacterium
CCCTTTGCCTCCGCCCCCTCCGCCATACCTTTCCGGCCCCACGGAGCCCCACACATGCTGATCTGCGACACGCCCGCCTGGAAGGCCCTCAGCGAGCACGCCAAGACCATCGCCGGCACCCACCTGCGCGACCTGCTGCAGGACGAGAGCCGCTGCGCCGCGATGCGCTGGGAGGTCGACGGGGTGCTGCTCGACGCCAGCCGGCAGAACGCCAGCAAGCAGACCGTCGACCTGCTGGTCGACCTGGCGCGCGACGCCGGCCTGACGCGCAAGATCAAGGCGATGGCCAACGGCGAGAAGATCAACGGCACCGAGAACCGCGCCGTCCTGCACATGGCCCTGCGCGCGCCCAAGCGCAAGAGCATCGAGGTCGACGGCCACGACGTGGTGCCCGACGTGCACGCCGTGCTCGACCGCATCAAGGCCTTCAGCAAGGAGGTGCGCACCGGCAAGTGGAAGGGCGCCACCGGCAAGAAGCTGACCAGCGTGGTCTCGATCGGCATCGGCGGCAGCTACCTCGGCCCCGAGTTCGTCTTCGAGGCGATGCGCACCGATCCCGACTGCACCAAGGCGGCCAAGCGCCGCACCCTGCGCTTCCTCGCCAACGTCGACCCGATCGACGTCACCCGCGCCCTCGCCGACCTCGACCCCGAGCGCACCCTGGTGATCGTGGTGTCGAAGACCTTCACCACCGCCGAGACCATGCTCAACGCCCGCACGGTGCGGAAGTGGATCGTCGACGCGCTCGGCGCCACGGCGGTGGCCAAGCACATGGTCGCGGTCTCGACCAACCTCGACGCCGTGAAGGAGTTCGGCATCGATCCGGCCAACGCCTTCGGCTTCTGGGACTGGGTCGGCGGCCGCTACAGCGTGTGCAGCGCGGTCGGTGTGCTGCCGCTGGCCCTGCACTTCGGCTACAAGCCAGTGCAGGAGTTCCTCAACGGCGCCCACGCCATGGACCGCCATTTCCTCGCCGCCCCCGCCGAGCGCAACCTGCCGGCGTTGATGGGCCTGTTCGGCATCTGGCAGAGCAGCTTCCTCGGCCGCCCGTCGCGCGCCCTGCTGCCCTACTGCCAGTCGCTGCTCAAGCTCGCGCCGCACATCCAGCAGGTCGACATGGAGAGCAACGGCAAGCGCGTCACCGTCGACGGCCAGGTCCTGCCCTTCGAGGCCGGCGAGGTCGACTTCGGCGAGCCCGGCACCAACGGCCAGCACTCGTTCTACCAGCTGATCCACCAGGGCCGCGTCATCCCCTGCGACTTCATCGGCTTCCGCCGCAGCCAGACCCCGGTCGCCCTGCCCGGCGAGCCGGTCGACAACCACGACGAGCTGATGTGCAACTTCTTCGCCCAGCCCGACGCGCTGGCCTACGGCAAGACCGAGGCCGAGCTGGCGAAGGAGAACGTCCCCGCCGCCCTCGTGCCGCACAAGGTGTTCCCGGGCAACCGCCCGAGCAACGTCCTGCTGCTCGACCAGCTGACCCCCTACGCCACCGGCCAGCTGCTGGCGCTGTACGAGCACCGCACCGCGGTGCAGGGCTTCATCTGGGGCGTCAACAGCTTCGACCAGTGGGGCGTCGAGCTGGGCAAGGTCCTGGCCAAGACGGTGCGCGGCCAGCTGCAGAAGTCGCGCACGGCCAACGCGCCGGTCGCCGGCTTCAACCCGTCGACCGGGTTCCTGCTCAAGAGCTATCTCGGGCAGGCTTAAGCTTGGGGGCTTCGCCCCCACGGCCCTGATGGGCCTGCCCCCACGACCTTTGTCGCGGCTCGGTTTCGTCGCATACGCTCCGAACCCGTGGGCGGATGGGCTTCGCCCATTGTATCCGCCCACCGCCGCTCGGCGGCCGGTTCTCGCTTGCGGGCTCGCTGCGACCAGGGCTCTGCCCTGGACCCGGCAGCACACAGCTAAGGGTCGCGCTGCACCACTGCCTTGAAGGCGGTGCCATCGCTGGCGCAGATGTTCATCGTGCCACATTCGTGGCAGAGGATCTTGAAACTGGCGAAGCGCGCCTGGAAGCGGTCGAGACGAGCGCGCTCGGCCCGCGACACGCGGCCGGCGAATTCGATGTGGGCGTCCACGAATGGCGTACCGCACAGCTTGCAGCTGCCGTTCGCCTCGGCGATCCGCAGACGGGCACGGCGACGCCACAGCTGGAGGCCTGCAAACAGCAGGAGCAGGCAGGTGATGCCCGGGATCGAGATGAGGAAGCCCTCGAGCATCAGCGGGCTAAGGGCGACAACCCGTCGAATACCCGGCCATTCACCCGTACCGTCCCGTCCGAGGCCAGTTCGATCTCGATGAAGCGCTGCTCAGCGTAGAGGTCCGCCGGGATGCCGGTGACGGCGAAGGCGAAGCGGCGGCGCTTCATCGACCACACCTCCAGGATCCAGGGCGCCTGCAGCACGGCCCGCTCGGACGCGGTCAAGGCGACGCGGTTGAATCCCTCCTCGGCGATCAGGCTGACCTTGCCGACCTCGTTGCCGAGCGTCACCACCACCTCGTCTTCGGCGATCGCGGCCTGGATGCCGATCGCGCCGAGTTCGATCGTCCCCTTGACCACCACCTCGGCGAGGGAGACGAACATCTGGCCGAGGATCGTCTCGCCGATGCGGTCGGCCTCGTCCTTGAGCCGTTCCTTGGTGCTCGTCGCCTCCGGCTTGTCCTTGGGCGTGTAGATCCACTCGCCATACGCGAATGTGATCGGACGCTGGTCGTAGGCGTCCGTCGGGTCGTAAGGTCCATGATGGGCGGAGAAACCCTCGCGCAGCTTCACCGTCAGCGAATCGGCCTTGTCGATGCGCGGGCCGCAACCGGCCAGCGCCAAGGCGACGAGGAGGAGCGCAGCGGCCCGCAACGTTCAGTTCTCCTTGAAGATGGTGTCGATCGCGATGCCGGCGGCGAGGAGCAGCGATTTCTTGCCCGGCGACGTCCGGGCGTCCTTCGCGATCGAGATCACATAGGTATCGGCGGTGGTGAACAGTTCCTTGCCGAGTCCGCCCCACTGCTTGGTCACCGTGCCGATCTCCTTGTCGCTCTCGTCCAGGATCTTGAAATCCCATCCCTTCCAGTTGCCCTTGACCATGCCGATCCGCGCGCCTTCCATGTCGTGGATGTAGAAGGCGCCACCGAGCGAGAACAGCTTCTTCTTGAAATAGCCGATCGGGGTCTCGTCGTTCGCCAGGATGTGGATCTTGGGGAACAGGAAGCTGAAGCCGCGCTTGATCGACAGCACGACCTTGCCCTGCCCCTTATCGTCCGGCTTGTCGATGAAGACGACCTTGGTCGGCAGCAGCTGCTTGTTCACCAGGAAACGGAGCACCTGCACCAGCCCAGGCACGCGCTCCTGCGCCAACCCGACCTTGCTCCCGTTGGATGGATCGATGATGTCGTAGGCGTCGGACATCTTGAACAGTCCGACATGCTCCTTCACCACGTATTCGTTGAGTGTCAGCATGGTCTTCCCCTGTTGGGTGGTCTAGCGCGGCACGAACACGCCGACGAACTGGTCGAGTTCGCGACGTTGGCCGGCGGTCAGCTCGCGACGCTCCTCGGTGATGCCGATCGCTTCGGCCCAGGCGCAGATCGTGCCTCGCGTCTGGATCACGGCGTGCCAGCTGTCCGGCTCGATGACATACCAGGTCTGCGGCAGCATGGGCAGGGCATCGATGCGGCCTGGGGTCTCGCCGCGACCACCGAGGGCGAGGACGGCGGCGCCCTGCAGCAGGGTGCCGGCCTGGTGGCCGCCGCGGTTGCGGGTGAAGTCGACGACCTGGCCGGGCATGCGGCCGGAGCTGGGATTGGACAGGCCGAGCTGCCAGCCGTCGTCGCCCTGGCCCTCGGCGACCATGACGTAACCGGGAGCGCGACTGCGACCGACCAGGACCTGGTCGACGACCATGCGCTCCATCGCGAAGGGGTTGCGCTGCACGGCGTGGGCGGCGAGGCGGGCGACGACCTCCTCGACCGTCATGCCGTCACAGACCAGATGCAGGGCGTCGTCGGTCAGGGTCAGGGCGCCGACCGCGCGCGTACTGTCCTTGCGGTCGCGCTCGACGATCTCGGCCTCGACCTCCGCCGCGGTGGGC
Organism: bacterium; assembly: GCA_020049615.1. Next base: position 4,086 of record JAIFKN010000182.1, read on the forward strand.
AGGGCGGTGCGGCCCTGCTCGCGCCATTCGGCGAGGCGGCGGCGGGCGCGCTCGGCCGGCGTGGCGTCCAGGTAGATCTTGAGCTGGGCGTCGGGACAGATGACCGTCGTAGCGTCTCGGCCCTCGACCACGGCTTCGCGCCCGGCGACGATCGCCTGCTGCTGCGCCACCAGATGCGCACGGCAGGCTGGATTGTTGGCCACCCGCCAGATCTCGGCGGTGGTGGCCGGGCTGCGGATGCGCTCCTCGTCGATCTCCACGCCATCGACGCGGACGCGGCCGGCGGCGCTGAAGTCGATGCGCAGGGTGGTGACCAGGGCGGCGATGGCTTGCGGATCGTCGCGGTCGAGTCCGCGCTCCAGCACCTGCACGGTGCAGGCGCGGTACATGGCGCCGGTGTCGAGGCGGAGGATGCCGAGGCGGGCGGCCAATCGTTTGGCCACGGTGCTCTTCCCGGCCCCCGCGGGGCCGTCCATGGCGATGACGAGCGGCCGGGCCATCGCCGGGCCGCCGGGTCTCAGCAGCGGATCCATCTCCGGCAGCATGGCGGGCCGGAGCGCGGCGGAAGCCCCCTTCCGCCGCGGCGCCCCTCGTGATGCTGCCAGCCATGCGCACGGTGATCCTCGACTATGATGCCGGCAACCTGACCTCGGTGCAGCGGGCCTGCGCCCACCTCGGGCATGACGCTGCCGTGGTGCGTGACCCCGCCGCGGTCGATGCGGCCGAGCGGGTCATCTTCCCCGGCGTCGGCGCCGCCGCCTCGTGCATGGGCTCGCTCAACAGCCTCGGCCTGGCCGGGGCGTTGCGGCGCGCGATCGACGAGGGCAAGCCAGTGCTGGCCATCTGCGTCGGCCTGCAGCTGCTGTTCGAGCACAGCGAAGAGGACGGAGGCGTGCCATGCCTCGGCATCCTGCCCGGCAAGGTGGTGCGCTTCCGTCCGGCCGACGCGTCGCTGAAGGTGCCCCACATGGGCTGGAACGAGGTCGAGTTCGCCGGCGGCGAGGCGCTCGCGAACGGCCTGCCCGGCCGCCACTTCTACTTCGTCCACTCCTACTACGTCGAGCCCGGGGCCGGCGTGCAGGTGGTCGCGCACAGCCAGCACGGTGTGCGCTTCTGCGCCGGCGTGCGCCGTGGGAACCTCGCCGCGTTCCAGTTCCACCCCGAGAAGAGCGGCACGGTCGGACTCGCCCTGCTGAGGAACTTCCTCGGTTGAGCCGGTCACCGCTGCGGACGGGATCCGTTCCCTGGGCGATGCCGATGCGCGTGGGCCTCCTCCTCGTCTGCGGACTCGTCCTTGCAGCCACCGAGGTCCGTCTTGCCGGACCACTGGCGACCCGCGTCGCCGTCGATCATCCCGGAACGACGGTGCGGATGCAGGCTGTCGTCACCGTGCCGGACGACGGGCCGGGCGATCTCGGTTGCGCCGTATGGGTCGCCGACCGCCACGGTCGCTGGTGGCAACGCCAGTTGGCGGGCCACCTCGCGCCCGGCCGCCACGAGCTGTCCGCCGATCTCGATGGCCAGGCACCCCTGGTTCCGCAAGGCCATGGAGCGGCGTGGAACACCGGGGCCATCGCTGAACTGCGCAGCGCCGGTCTGACCTTCTGGACGACCCGCCCCGGTGGATCGGTGCGGGCCGACATCAGCCTGACACCCATGACCGCTCCACCGCGACGCCGGGGGCGGCTGGTCATCACCGACATGGATCCGACCGCCTTAGCCACCCGCCAGCGCTGGCAGGTGCGCGCCGTTCCTGAGCCCTGGCCGGCCGATCCGTGGGATGCCGAGGCCTTCTCGCTCGGTCTGCAGTGCACCGGCCCAGGCAGCGCGGCGGCAACCTGCGCCGGCTTCCATGACCAGCCGATGCGCGCATGGGATCGCGGCGACCGCGAGGAGGTGCAGCCGTGGGGGCCGGCCGCCTTCGCCGTCCGCACCCGCGCCACCACCCCTGGTCGCTGGGATTTGCGGCTGGAGGCACATTGGGCCGGCGGCGACGTCGCCTCGGCCGAACTGCCGCCGGTGATCGCCAACGGATCCGCCGGCGATGGCATCAGCCGGGTCGATGCCACTGATCCGCGCTTCCTCAGCGCCGACGGCGGACTGGTCTGGCCGATCGGTCCGAACATCCACACGATATGGGACCTGCGCGGGGTCGAGCGGACCGGCTCGCGCCTGACCCCGGATCGCGGCACGCTGTCCTGGCGCGCCTGGTTCGACCGCCTCCACGCCAGCGGCGCCACCGCTTGCGAGATCTGGCTGAGCTCGTGGAACCTCGCCCTTGAATGGCGGGGCGACTGGTGGCCGTGGCGGGGACTCGGCCGCATCAGCGAGGAGCGTGCCTGGCAGCTCGACCGCGTCCTCGAACTGGCCGAACAGCGCGGCATCCGCGTCAACCTGGTGGTCAACAACCATGGCCAGGCCTCGCAGCGCACCGACCGCGAATGGCACAACAATCCAGCCAACCGGGCCAACGGCGGCTGGCTCGATGACGCAGCGCGGTGGTTCGACGATCCGCGGGCCCTGGCGGCGCAGGAGCGTTCACGCCGTCATCTCATCGCGCGTTACGCCGACAGTCCGGCGGTCCTCGGCTGGAAGCTGTGGTCGGAGGTCAACCTGACCGAGCTTGGACATCTGTCCGGCAAGGGGGACCAGCGCGCCCGCGATCTGATGCGCACGTGGCACGCCGAGGCCTGCGCCCGCTGGGCCGCCCTCGACCCCTGGCGCCACCCGACCACCACGCACTGGGCCGGCAACTACCGCAGTCCGGATCGCGCCGTCGCCGCCCTCCCGGGACTCGGCTACATCTGCATCGATGCCTACCACGGACCCGACGGACCGCCGATATGGACCTGGCTCTGCCGATCGACGCATGATCCGGCGAGTTCGGCCAATGACGGGCTGGCCTACCTGGGAAAGCCGATCCTGGTCACCGAATACGGCGGCAACTGGGACGCTGCTCCAGAGCCGATGCTGGAAGTCGCCCTGGCGGTCGGCCCGTGGGTCGGTCTGGTGAGCGGCCATGCCGGGGCGCCCATGCTGTGGTGGCACGAATGGATCGACCAGGGAGCGCGCTTCGGCCAATACGGCGCCATCGCGCGGTTCCTCGTCAACGAGGATGTGCGAGGGGCCAACCGCCGCTGCGTCGTGATCGACGCCGGTCCAGGAGTCTGGGCGCGCGCCTGGACCGGACCGGGACGCATGCTGGGCTATCTCATCGATGAGCGCTGGGGCCGTAGCGGCGGCGAGGGCGCTGAGCGGCCCGCAGCCGAAGCGGTGCTGGGGGAAGGCGTCGCCGCCGGCTGGATGCAATTGGCATGGTGGGATGCCGACGCCGGAGTCGAGATATCACGCCGGCGCATCGACCATCCCGGTGGTCGCCTCGCCGTGCAGGTGCCGCCCTTCAGGCGCCACCTGGCCTTCAAGGTGTGGCGGTAGCCCCCACACCCGCTGTCCACCTACACCTCCACAAGAAGCCCGGATCCCCCGGCATCGCCGGGCGCATCGTCCTCCGCCTGCGCTGAGCCGCTTACGGCGCGGAAACGGCTCCCGGTCCCTTCGGCCAGATGCCCAGGCCCACCAGCACCGCGCCCTTGGGCAGGTCGAGCTGGACCAGCGCCGGCGAGCCATCGCGCAGTCCGGGCAGGCCGTGGCGCAATTCGCTGGTGCCGACCCACGAACGGATCGCGGTCGGGGTGACGTGCAGGGCCACCTGGACCCGCGTGCTGCGCGGGACCTCGCGGCGGATGGTCTGCACCGGACGGAGGTCCTCGCGCAGCGACAGCGCCAGCATGTGCGCCTGGTCGACGGTCCAGGCGGCGACATGCCTCGGATCCTCGGCCTCGCGCACCTCGAGCCGGAAGCGGTCGGCGGCGCCCGGCGGCAGGTCGACGCGGCAGAGCACGTAGCAGCTGCCCTGGCCGTACGGGCCGATGGTCAGGGTCTGCCAGTCGTGCATCAGCAGGCCATCGGTGCCCTGGGCGTACCAGGCCGGGTTCTCGACCCGTGCCGCCACCTGCAGGTCCGACTTGGCCTGATCGAAGGGCAGGGCGTCGGGCCAGGGGGCGGCTCCGCCGAACCAGGCTTCGAGCCGCGAGGATTCGAGCAGCCCACGCCCGATCTTGTCGACGCGCTGCTGCAGATCGGTGTAGCGGTCGCCGCGCTGGAAGCCGAGGTCGCGGCGCAATTCATCGAAGGTCCGGCGTTCGTCCCGGCCGAGCTGGCGGGCCTTGCGGCTGCGGATGTCGTCGAGGCTGCGTTCGATGCGATCCAGCGAGATGGTCCACGCGTTGCGCTGCTGGTCGAACAGCTGCGGCACGTACAGCCAGGCGAGGATGCCGGCACCGATCAGCATCGCCGCGACCGACGCCCACACCGCCTTGGGGAAGGCGCGCAGGCAGAAACGGATCCAGCCCTTGACCCGCACCCGGCCCCAGAAGGTGATCCATTCGCCGCGGGTGAAGCGGTCCAGGTCGGCGACGAACTCGGCCATCGACTGGTAGCGCTCCTCCATGCGGTGCGCCATCGCCTTCAGCGCGATGCGCTCGAGCCCCACCGGGTAGTCGGGCATGTGCTCGCGGGGCCACTTCGGCTCGGAGCGCTCCGAGCGGATGGCGGCCAGGCAGCTCTCGCGGTCCTGCTTGTGCGAGTAGGGCAGCTGGCCCTGCGTCGTCATCTCGTACAGCACCACGCCGAGCGAGTAGATGTCGCTGCGGTGGTCGACGCGCTTCGCGTCGGTGGCCTGCTCGGGACTCATGTAGTCGAGCGTGCCGATGATCTGGCCGGTGCGGGTCAGGCCTTCGGAATGCTCGGAGTCCTTGGCGATGCCGAAATCGGTGAGCAGCGGATGCTCGACCGTGCCGAGGATGTTCTCCGGCTTGAGGTCGCGGTGGACCACGCCCTTGGCGTGGGCATGGTCGAGGGCGTTGGCGATGCAGCGCACGATGTGCACCGCCTGCGGGACATTGAGGCGGTCGTGGCGGTATTCGCGCGTCGCCAGATCCATGACCATGTAGGCGGTGTTGCGGTGGCGTCCGCCATCGAGTTCGAGCCGGCTGCCGATGCCGCCGTCGTCGAGACCGCTGTGCACCGCGTGCACGGTGACGATGTAGGGGTGGTCGCCGAGGCGCTGCGCAACCTCGGCCTCCTGCAGGAAGCGGCGGTGGCCGCTGGTGCCGACGCGGGCGTTGCACACCTTGATCGCGAACTGGGCGTCGGGCGGGACATGCGTGCCGAGGTAATGCGTGGCGATGCGGGCCTGCTGGTCGCGCGGCAGGCTCTCGACCTCGCGCCGCACCAGGTCGCGCTGCGCCCCGGCCAGCTTCACCGTCAGCAGGTGGGCGTAGTCGTACTCGGCGGCGTAGACCTCGCCCATGCCGCCCTTGCCCAGGCCGCGGACCAGGCGCCACATGCCCATGGTCTCGCCGACCAGGGGGTACTCGTTGTCCGTGTCCTTGCTCTTGCCCGGTTCTGCCATCGTAGCCGGCCGTTATTCATCACCCTGCGGGCCGCGCAACGGGATCGCGCCGCCAACCGTGCCGGCCCCGGCCGGCCCGGGCCGGCGGAAACCCCTTGGCGCTTCTGGCCGCGGATGCAGGATGCCGGGCTCGGAAGGATCCCTACATGGCTGAGTCCGTGACCGCACTGCTCGAATTGTGGTCGATCGACCAGCGCCGACGCAAGCTCTCCTTGGTGCGCGACAGCGCGACCGGGGCCGCGTCCAAGGTCGAGACCTCCTGGAAGGCCGCCGAGGCCGCCGCCACCGCGGCCAAGGCCGAGGTCGACCGCCTCGACGCCTTGATCCGCCAGTACACCGCCGACGTCGAACGCTGCGACAAGACGATCGCCGGCCTGGCGCAGAAGAAGCTCGGTGCCAAGAGCAACAAGGAGTACATGGAGATCCATAACGGGATCGAGCAGGCCCGAGCGGAGAAGACCCAGCGCGAGCAGTCGGTGACGGAGCAGACCGCCCGCCAGGCCGACCTTGCGAGCAAAGCCCAGACCGCCGCCGACAAGGCTGCTACCGCCAAGGCCGAATACGAGGCCGCCGTGGGCAAGGTCGGCGCCGCTGGCGGGCCGACCGCCGACGAGCAGGAGCTCGAGAACCAGGCAGCCGCGGTCAAGGCGCGCATCGACCCCGAATTCCTCCAGGTCTACGAACGCCTGATCAAGAGCGGCCACAAGATGCCGCTGATGCGCGTCGACCCCAAGACGCGCACCACCCCGGTCGGCGCCATCCTCTCGCACAACCAGGTCGAGCAGATCCGCCAGGGCAAGCTGGTGATCGATCGCGGCAGCAACGCGATCCTCTACCTCGGTTAGACCATGCGCCTGATCCTCGGGATCGGCGGCGGGATTGCGGCCTACAAGACGCCCGACCTGGTGCGCCGCCTGCGCGAACGCGGCCACGAGGTGCGCTGCGTCCTCACCGCCAATGCCGGCCGCCTGGTCGCCAAGGATGCGCTGGCCACGGTCAGCGGCTCGGCGGTGCGCGATTCGCTCTGGCACGATGGCGGCATCGAGCACATCGACCTGCCGCGCTGGGCTGATGGCCTGCTCGTCGCACCAGCCACCGCCGACCTGCTCGGCAAGTTCGCCCATGGCATCGCTGACGACCTGCTGACCACGCTGTTCCTGGCCCTGGAGCCGCAGAAGCCGGTGTGGCTGTGCCCGGCTATGAACACGGTGATGTGGGAGAAGCAGCAGGTGCAGGGCAATCTGAAGCTCCTGATCGAGCGCGGCGCCCGCACCATCGGTCCGGTCGGTGGCAACCTCGCCTGCGGCGAGAGCGGCATGGGCGCGATGAGCGACCCGACGGCGATCGCCTCCGCCATCGCATGAGCGACCGGTCGGCGACCGCCCGGTTCTGGTTCCGCGCCCTCGGCGCCCTGGTTGTCCTGCTCGCCCCCCTCATCCTGCTGGCCATCGCACACCGCCTGTGGATCCGCCGCAAGGCGCTGGTCGGCCTGCGCGCCAAGCTGAGTGGGCGCGGGCCGGCCCTGCCGCGCGACGCGACCCTGGTGCACGGCGTGTCGCTGGGCGAAGTCATGCTGATGAAGCCGTTGCTGCCGCGGCTCGGCCCCGGCCCGTTCGTGCTGACCACCAGCACCGAGACCGGCAGCGAGGGTCTGGCCAAGGCCTTCCCCGACGGCCATCGCGCCCACTGGCCGTTCGACCTGCCCTGGGCGATCAGCGCCTTCCTCCGCCACGCCCGCCCGTCACGCGTCATCCTGCTCGAGGCCGAACTGTGGCCGCTCGCCCTGCTCGCCTGCCGCGCCGAAGGCATCCCGGTGACGGTGCTGAACGCGCGCATGACTGCGCGCAGCCACGCCCGCTGGCGCCTGCTGCGGCCGCTCGCCCGGCGGCTGGTCGGTTCGCTCGCCCTTGCCATCGCCCAGGAGCCGGCCTACGCCGCCCGCCTCGCCGACCTCGGCCTGCCGCGAGCCAGGGTCGCAGTCAGCGGCTCGCTCAAGGCCGACATGGTGCGCCCGGCGAACGCCGCGGCGGCCGCCACCGAGGCGCAGCGCATCGCCCTGCCCGACGGCCCCCTGCTGCTGCTCGCCTCGACCAGCGAGCCGGAGGAGCGCGCGCCGCTCGCCTCGTGGCTGCGCTGGGGCAAGGCCGCCGGTTGGCGCTGCATCATCGTTCCACGCCATCCCGAGCGCGGCGAAGCGCTGCTCGGACTATGCCGGGAACTGGGCACCCCCGCCCGGCGCACCGGTTCATCGACCCCGGACCCCGGACCCCGGACCCCGGACCAGGTGATCATCGTCGACGAGATCGGACGCCTCGCCCCCCTCTACGGCCTATGCGCCGAGCGCAGTGGTATCGCTGTGGTCGGCGGCTCGCTCGGTTCGGGCCGAGGCGGGCAGAACATGCTGGAGGCGGCCGCCGCCGGCTGCTGCACCGTGGTCGGCTGGGATACCAAGGCGCAGCCCGACCCGATGCGGCTGCTGCGCGGAGCCTCGGCGGTGACCGAACTGACCCCGGACGCAATCGACCCCGTCCTGGCGTCTCTCGCTGGCGATCCGGCGCGGCGCGCCACCTTCGGCGCCGCGGCCCGGACGGCCTGGCTCTCGGGCCGCGGCGCGCTTGATCGCACGCTCCGCCTGCTGAACCGCCAACGGACCATCACATGACCATCACCCTCGAACACGTCCTCGCCGCCATGGTCGCCGTGCCATGCATCGTCGCCCTGGCCAAGGCCACCGACAACAGCGTCCGCGTCATGGCCGCCCTCTGCCTGCTCTGCGCCGTCGGCGCCGTCGTCGCCCCGGTGTTCTCCACCCAGGGCATGCGCATCGACATCGGCAAGATCGGCTGGGTCAGCTGCGGTATCGTCTCGATCATCGCCGGCGTACGCATCGCCGACGGCGTCCTGACCACCCTGATCATCAGCGGCGGTGTGCTTGGTGCCCTGCTCAATCTCGGCGTGATCGCCCGCTAGTTGACCGCAGTTCCCGCTCTCTATCGTTCCATCACCATACAACGATATCACGGAGGCTTCATGTCGCGTTCGCTCTTCACCTCGGAATCCGTCTCGATGGGCCACCCCGACAAGGTCGCCGATCAGATCTCGGATGCCGTGCTCGACGCCTTCCTCGCCCAGGACCCGCGTTCGCGCGTCGCCTGCGAGACCCTGTGCACGACCGGCCAGGTCGTGGTCGCCGGCGAGGTGACGACCAAGGGCTTCGTCGACATCCAGCAGGTGGTGCGCAAGACGATCAAGGAGATCGGCTACGACGTGCCCGGCATCGGCTTCG
>JAIFKN010000192.1 GCA_020049615.1 bacterium
CGATCCGGCCAGCCGACGTGGCGCCGCCCGCCTCGCCGCCGCCCTGCCGGTGCCGGCCGCACAGCTGCTGCCGGCGCTGCTCGCCAGCGACGACCGCGAGGTGCGTCGCCTCGGCGCCGCCGGACTGCGCGGAGCGGACATCCCGCTCGCCGAACTCGCCCGGCTGCCGGACGCGGATGTGCTCGCCGCCCTGATCGCCGAGCACCCGAGCGAGGATCCCCTGGCCGATGCCGCCCTCGCCGGCGTGGTCGACGGCTGGATCCGCGATCCCGCCCGCTGCCAGCAGGCCGCTCGCCTGATCGCCAGCCGCGGCACGGCGGCGCGCTGGGGCGACCCCCTGGTCAAGGCGCTCGACCATGCCGATGCCGGGGTGGTGGCGGCGGCGCACGATGCGCTGCAGGCGCTGACCAGGACCCAGCGCAGCCTCGACGCCTATGCTGGCGACCGCCGGTTGCTGGCCCAGGACTGGCGCGACCTCCTGGTGGCCAAGCCGACGCTCGGCCGGCCAGATCCCGAGCTGATGGCCCTGGTCGCCGAGCTGCCCGCTGCCGAGGCGCTGAAAGCCCTGCTGGCGCGCGGCCCGGCCGCCCTCGGGGCGATCGAGCGCGCCCAGGCCGATGCCCCGCGTGCGCGCCGCCGGGAGCTGGAGCCCGCCGCCCGCCTGCTGGCGCACGGTGTCCCCCCGGGCCTGTACGCCGCGCTCGGCGCAGGCGCCTTCGCCGACCTCGACCACCCCGAGCCGGGGAAGCGCATGGCCTGCCTGCGCTCCCTGGTCGCCGAGATCCGCATCCGCGCCGACGCTGATGGCCTGGGACTGCTGGTCTGCGCCCTCGATGACGACGACAGCGCGGTACGCGCAACCGCCCTCGACCAGCTCGTGCGCCTGTCGGATGACGCCAAGCGGTTCAAGCGCGGCTGGAAGATCGATGCCGGCGGACTGTTCCAGCCCGAGCACACCATCAGGCGGCTCCGCCGCTGCCTGCGCGACGGCGGAGCCGACGAGCAGATCGCCGCCCTGCTGCTGATCGGTTCGCTGTCGGCCAGGGACCTGACTGACGATGTCATGCCGCTGATCCTGTCGCCACGTGACGATGTGGTCGGCACCGCGCTGGAGTCGCTCAAGCAGCTCGATCCCGGGGCCAAGCAGATCCCGGTCCTCGCCCGCCTGGCTACCGACCGGAACGTGCCACCCGCCCGCCGGCTCGCCGCTGCCGGCGTCCTCGGCGCGATCATGCAGCGCGGCAGCTATGACTCGAGCCGCGCCAACCCCGGCGCCGCTGCGCTGGCTCCGCTCATCCGGCTGATCGACGATCCCGAGCCCCGGGTCGCCACCGCGGCGGTGCAGGCTCTCGCCGAGGGACGGGCGAAAGGCGCGGTGCTGCGCAACGCCTTGGACAAGCTGGCGGCTCGCGGACTGGCCGAAGCGGCCCTGGGCATCGCCGATGATCGCGATGAACCGGAGGTCATCGGCTTCCTGGTCGCACGCGTGACCGCAGCCAAGGCCGATGCCGACACCGCAGCCCTGATCCTCGCCGAAGGCCTGGCCGGCCACAGCAGCACGAGGCGGAAGCACATCGCCGCCACCAAACCCGATCTGCACGGCCTCATCGCCGATCCGGCCCTGCCAGGCCATGCCGTCCTCGCCTGCAGCTTCGCCATGTGCACCACCAAGACGGCACTCCTGCGACTCAGCGATGACCCCGACCTGCGCGACCGCGCCCTCGCCGTCCTGGCCAGGGTGGCCGGAACAGCCGAGGATCTGGCAGCCATCGCCGGCGCTGCCGGCACCTCTCCGACCGGCGCGAGGCGGGCGCACCGCGCGCTGCAACGCTGCGCGCTGGCCCTCGCCGCACGGTCGCCGGAACGGCTGGCCGCGGTGGCGGCCACGGCCCACGACCTGCTCGACCCGGTGGACAACAGCTCCAGCAGCAGGGAGGGCAAGAGGACCCGCACCCTCACCTTGCGCGACGGCACCAGCCTGCGTCTGGAGGCCGAGACGGAAGACCGCGATTCCTGGGATGACGACGGTCTCGCCTGGCGCCTGGCCAGCCCGATGCCCGCCAACGGTCCGGATGCAGCCACGCTGGCTGCACTCGCCGACCTGGTCGCCGCCCTGCCGGTCGCGGACGCGGATGATCGCACCAACCGCGACCTCGCTGTGGCCTGGCTGGCGGGCCGAGAACCGGCACCCGCCTTGGCTGCAGGCTGGCAGCACGCAGATGATCTGTGCCGTCTGCTCGCCGATGCCTGGCCGGCCTTCCGCGAAGGCCTGGTCTTGCGCATCGCCGCCGATCTCAAGCCCGGCGAAGCGAATCTCTGGCAAGTGCGCTCCTGGCTCAGCCTTGATCCGGCGCGTTTGGCCCCGGCCGCCGCCGCCGTGATGCTGGCCGACAACGAACTCGGCGAATACCAGATCCGGCCGGTGCTGCAGGCCATCGCCAAGCTGCCCCCGGACCGTATCGCCGGACTGCTGCCCGGACTGCTGGCGAAACCGGCTGTGGCCAAGTTGGCCGGAAGCCTGGTCACGGCGAGCGGACCGCTGTCGCCAGCTGCGGCCATCGCCCTGGCCGAAGGAGCAGGACTGGCCGAATCGCAGGCGCTCGCTCCGCTGGCTGGACCGGACGCGGAACTGCTCATCGCCCGGCTCGGCGCCTGGACGCCGGACGCCATCCTCGCCCGCGCCGGCGCGGCCAGGCGGTTGCGCAGCGCCGGTGCAGCCGTTTTCGACGCCGTGCTGACGGGTCTGGTGGCGCGCGCAGATGCCGCTGCCGCCGCTTGGCTGCGCAGCGGCATCCCGGCCGAGGCAGGCATGCTGGAGCCGTACCGCCAAGCCGAAACCTCGTCGGTGCCGGAGCTGGCCCTGGTCGGCGCGGCCTACGCGCTCAAGGAGGGGCGGCTCGAACCGGCCGAATTCCTCGCCCGTGTCGCGGCCTGGCCATCGCCTGTGCAATGCAGCGCCGCAGCGGCGGCAAAGCGCTACTGCGATGGGAAGTGGAGCGCGCTGGCCGCACCGACCGCCGCCCTGACCGGCCGCCTGGGCGCCCGCGCGCTGGCGGCCTGGATCGCCGTGCTGCCACCCGAGGAGTCGGTGGTCGCCGTGCTCGCCCTGCGCGCCAGCGACCCGGCGACCGCCGATGCCATGGGCGGGGCTCTGGCCCAACGCCAGGCCAGGGATCCGAGCTGGAAGGCCGCCGTGCAGACCATCGCCAGCCGGGCCCAGGGCCGGCTCGACTGGTTGCGCGAGGTCATCCCGTGAGATGGCTGGCCATCGCCGGCATCTTCGGCTTAGCCATCGTCGCTTGGCTGCTGCGGCCGGCTCCTCCGCCTCCGGCGGTCCCTCCGCCAATGATCCCCAACCTGACGCTGCCGGCCGCCCTGGCCGATGCGCCCCCTGGAACGGCCGTGGTCATGTGGGTGGCCGAGGCCCAGGCCCGTTTCGAACCCTGCGGATGCGTCGCCGGCATGCACGGCGGCCTCATGCGCCGGGCCGTCATGACCGCGCGGCTGCCGCCTGAGCGGGTGCTGTCCTGCGAACTCGGCGGATGGATCGGCGGCAACCGTGCCCACGAGTTGCTGCGCAGCACCTTCTACCTGCGCGGTCTGGCCGCCGCCGGGGTCGAGGCGGTCGCCCTGGGCGCAGCCGAGATCGCCGTCGGGGCGGAGCGCCTCGCCCCGTTGCTGGCCGAGGCGCGCCGGCTCGGCCTGCCGCTGCTGTGCGCCAACCTCGATGGCGCCGGCTGCGCCCCATCGGTAGCGGTGACCGTCGCTTCGCGTCGGCTGCTGGTGACGGCGGTGGCCCCCGCCGAGGCCACCGGAAGCGGTCTGACCCTGCGCGATCCGATCGAGGCGGTGGCAGCGCAGGCTGCCGAGGCGTCCCGGACCGGCCATGAACTGGTGGTGCTCGCGGACCTGACCCCGGAAGCGTGCAAGGCCCTGGCCCGTGCCGTGCCGCAGGCCTCGCTCATCATCGGCGGACGCAGCGAACACCCCAGCCCCGAACCCATCGCCATTGGTACGGTACGCGTGCTGTGGGCGGGGAATCATGGCAAGGTGCTCGGTTCGTGGGCATGGGGGGAAGCGGTGGCGGCGTTCGAACTGCTGCATGACAAGCTGCCCGAGGACCCTGCCCAGCGCACCCTGCTCGGCGCCTACCAGGTCGCCCTGGCCGGGGCGGATTTCGCAGGCGGCGACCAGGGAGGGATGAGCGTGCTCGGCCAAGCCGCCTTCGCCGGCTCGGACTCGTGCCTGGCCTGTCACGCCAACGCCGCACGGGTGCATGCCTCAAGCCGCCACCACCACGCCCTGGTCTCGCTGGAACGGAAAGGCTACCAGAACGATCCCGACTGTCTGCGCTGCCATGTCACCGGTCTGGGAGAGGGCGGTTACAGGCGTGGAGAGTCGCGTTTCGCCGAAGTCGGCTGCGAGGCCTGCCATGGGCCGGGCTCGACTCACGCCGCCGCCGCCCAGGCCGGTCGAGCCTCCGACTCCCCCCTGCCGCAGCTATCCGCAGGCACCTGCGTGGTCTGCCATGATGCCGAGAACAGCCCCGCATTCGGTTACTCCGCCTACTGGCCGCGCATCCTGCACGGTCGTTGAGACTGGATGAAGAACTGCCTGGGGGAGGAAACCCTCTGGACCCCAGCGGATTCCCTGTAGATTTTGCCCCTCCATTCCTTCCCGGGAGCCAGCTTGGTCGACGAAGCGACACGCAAAGCATCGGTGCTGATCGAAGCCCTGCCTTACCTCAAGCGCTTCCACGAGGCCGTGGTGGTGGTGAAGGTCGGCGGCGAACCGATCGAGGACGCGGCCGTCCTCGATCGCCTGCTCACCGACCTCGTCTTCCTCGAGCAGGTCGGCGTCTCGCCGGTGCTGGTGCATGGCGGCGGCAAGTCGATCTCCCGCGCCATGGAGGCGGCCGGCCTGACTCCGGTGTTCAGCAACGGCCGCCGCGTCACCGATGCCGCCGCCATGGCCATCGTCGCCCGCGAGGTCGAGAAGCTCAATGCCCACCTGGTCAACCGCATCTTCGCCCTCGGCGGCGCCGCCATCGGCATGTGCCCGCCGCGCCACGCCCCGGTCTCCGGCGAGATCATGGACCCGGCCCTCGGCCTGGTCGGCCAGCCGACCACGGTCGACAAGGAGCGCCTCGCCCGCTACGCCACCCGCGGCCTGATCCCGGTGGTGCCGCCGCTGTCGGTCACCGCCGACGGCCAGGCGCTGAACACCAACGCCGACGACATCGCCCTGGCCGTCGCCACGGCGATGGACGCCGAGAAGCTGGTGTTCATGAGTTCCGTCCCAGGCGTGCTGACCGACCCCAAGGACCCGACGACCCTGCTCAGCAGCCTGAGCGCCCCCGAGGTCCGCGACCTGGTCGCGCGCAAGGTCATCTCCGGCGGCATGATCCCCAAGGTCGAGAGCTGCATCGCCGCCCTGGAGAAGGGCGTCGGCAAGATCCACATCCTCGGAGCCGCGCAGGCGCACGCGCTGCTGCTCGAGATATTCACCGCCGAAGGCATCGGCACCGAACTCAGGTTGGCCTGACATGAAGCACTTCCTCTCCCTCGACGAACTCACCCCGGCCGACTTCCACGGCCTGCTCGCCCTCGCCGGATACCTCAAGGACCGCCGCCGCAAGGGCGTGCAGGACCACTGCCTGGGCGGCAAGACCCTGGCGATGATCTTCGAGAAGCCGTCGCTGCGCACCCGTCTGTCGTTCGAGGTCGCGATGGTCGACTTCGGCGGCCGCGGCATCTACATCCGCGGCGAGGAGATCGGCCTGGGCGAGCGCGAGCCGGTGCAGGACGCCGCCCGCGTGCTGTCGCGCTACCACCACGGCATCATGGCCCGGGTGTTCAAGCACGCGACCGTCGCCGGCCTGGCCGCCAACGCCACCATCCCGGTGGTCAACGGCCTGTCCGACGCCTCGCATCCGTGCCAGGCCCTGGCCGACTTCCAGACCATCCAGGAGCATCTCGGCAGCGTCGCCGGCAAGCGCATCGTCTTCATCGGCGACGCCAACAACGTCAGCCGCAGCCTCGCCCACGCCTGCATCCTCGCCGGCTCGACCCTGGTCCTCGCCTGCCCCAAGGATTACGCGTTCAACGCCACCGACATCGCCACCTTCGGTGCCAACTGGGGCACGTCGGTGGTGCAACTGCACGATCCGGCGCAGGCCGTGGCCAACGCCGATGTGCTCTACAGCGACGTGTGGACCAGCATGGGGCAGGAGGCCGAGAAGGCGATCCGGCTCAAGGCCTTCCAGGGCTACCAGATCAACGAGAAGCTGCTCGCCCTGGCGCCCAAGGCCAAGGTCATGCACTGCCTGCCCGCCCACCGCGGCGAGGAGATCACCGACGGCGCGATGGAATGCGCGCAGTCGATCGTCTTCGACCAGGCCGAGAACCGCCTGCACGCCCAGAAGGCGGTGCTGCGCGTGCTGATGGCGGCCGATGGGCCGGCGCTGCTGGCGTCGATGCGGAAGTAGCCTTTCCATTGCCACAGGGGTTAGGGGTTAGGGTCGTGGACACGAACGTGTCCTGGGCCTCGTGATTCCCGCGTTGATGCCAAAACCAACAACCCAGCCCCCGACCCCCTCCACACGACCCTGACCCCTAACCCCTAACCCCTGGTGGCAATGATGCGACCCATCTCCTTCCAACGCGGCTTCCAGGCGAAGCCCGCCGGGTCCTGCCTCGTCTCCTTCGGCCGCACGCGCGTGCTGTGCAGCGCCTGCATCGAGAACGAGGTGCCCCCCTACCGCCGCGGCAAGGGCGGCTGGCTGACCGCCGAATACGCCATGCTGCCAGGCTCGACCGGCCCGCGGAAGCGTCGCGACGGCATCAAGCAGGACGGGCGCAGCGTCGAGATCCAGCGCCTGATCGGCCGCGCCCTGCGCGCCGCGGTCGACATCGACAAGCTCGGCGAGGTGACCATCGCGGTCGACTGCGACGTGATCGACGCCGACGGCGGCACCCGTACCGCGGCGATCACTGGCGCGTGGATCGCGGTGCACGACGCGCTGGCCGAACTCGCCACCAAGCAGAAGCAGAAGGCCGGCGCTGCCCACTACCTGCTCGGCCAGATCGCTGCGATCAGCGTCGGCATCGTCAAAGGCCAGGTCGAGGTGGATCTCGACTACGCCAAGGATTCCACCGCCGAGGTCGACATGAACCTGGTCATGCGCTGCCCGGTCGGCGGTGGCACCGGGGATTTCGTCGAGGTCCAGGGAACCGGTGAACACGGGGTCTTCCCGCGGGCCAAGCTCGACGAGCTGCTGGTGGCCGGTTCGGCGGCGATCGACGAGCTGTTCCGGCTGCAGCGCGCCGCCCTGGCCTGAGCCCGCCCTAGGGGCGAACACGGGGGACGGCCGCGCTGGCGGTGGAACGATGTACGGCTAGGCTCGATGACGATGCCCTGCCGGCTGCATGCCCTGATGGTGGTCCTGCTGGCGGCTCCAGTCTGCGGCGCTGAGCCAGCCAGCATCCTTGTGCTGATGAGCTACCACCGCGGCATGCCGTGGGAGGATGGCGTCGCCCAGGGCCTGCAGGACGTCCTGGCCGAGCAGCACGAGCTGGTCTACGTCCACCATGACGTGAAGCGCTTCCCCGACAGGTCCCGCGTCCCGGCCCTGATCGAGGCCACCCGCGGCCTGACCGACGCCTCGCGCCCCAAGCTGGTCATAGCCGTCGATGACTACGCCTGGGAGCTCGCCAGGGACCACCGGGCCGATCAGTTCCCTGATCTGCCGGTGGTCTTCTGCGGGGTGAATTACTGGAGCGGGAAGGACCGCCCCGCCTGGAGCACCGGCGTCGTCGAGGGCACCGATCCGGCGTCCACCGTCAACCTGGCCCTGCGTCTGCATCCGCAGGCGAAGCGTCTGGTGGTGGTGAACGACAGCACCGAGACGGGACGGGCCAACCGTCAGCGACTGGACGACGAATTGCCCGGAGTGCTCGGCGGCAGGCGCCTGGAGTGGCTCGGCGACGGCACCTTCGCCGAGACCAGCGCCGCCCTGGCCAGGCTCGATCCGCGCAGCGATGTCGTGCTGGCGATGAGCTCGAACCTCGACTCCGCCGGAGCCGTCCGCTCCTATGCGCAGGCAGCCCGCGCCATCCGCGGAGCCTGCCCGGCGCCGATCTACGCCGTGTGGGATTTCTACTACGACCGCGGCTTCGTCGGCGGCTACCTGGCCGACGCCCGCATCCACGGCCAGCGCACGGCCGAACTGGCGCTCCGCGTCCTCGCCGGAGAAGCCCCTTCGGCCATCCCGATCGACCAGCGGCCAAGCGTGCGCCTGTCACTCGACGCGAACGAGCTCGAGCGCTTCGGCATCGACCCGGGTCTCATCCCGGCTGGGGCCGAACTGCTGCACGCCCGCATCCCGTTCTGGTCGATCCACGGTCCGACCATCGCCATCGCGGCGGCGATCATCCTGCTGCAGGGCGGCACCATCGCCGGTCTGCTGCTGTCCATGCGCCGGCGCCGCCAAGCCGAGCGCGCGGCCCGCGCCGCCGAGGAGCGCATGCGCCAGGGCCAGCGCATGGACGCCATCGGCCGGCTGTCCGCCGGCATCGCCCACGATTTCAACAACATCCTCACCGCCGTCCTCGGCCACGCCGAGCTCCTCGGGATGCGCGTGAAGGGCCAACCCGAGCTTGAACACCACGCCCGGATCATCGTCGACGCCTCGACCCGTGCCGCCGGCACGGTGCGCAGCCTGCTGACCTTCGCCCGGGGCCACGGCACCCATGCCGGATCCTGCGAGGTCGACCGCCTCATCCTCGAGTCGGTCGAGCTCCTGCGCCACAGCATCAGCCGGCACATCACCATCGACTGCTCGCCCAGCTCCGGCTGCTGGGTCGGTCTGGGCGGGGATCATCTCCAGCAGATCCTGGTCAACCTCGCCCTCAACGCGCGCGACGCCATGCCTGATGGCGGCACCCTGGCCATCACCTCGCGGAACGACTACCTGGACGCCGAGACGGCTGCGCGCCTCGGACTCCGTCCCGGCAGGCACGCCGTGATCGACGTCAGGGACACCGGCACTGGCATCGATCCCGAGGTCCTGCCGCGCATCTTCGAGCCCTTCTTCACCACCAAGGGGCCGGGGGCCGGCAGCGGCCTGGGGCTGTCGATGGTGCATGGCGCGGTGCGCTCCGCCGGCGGAGCGATAGGTGTGACCAGCACCGTCGGATCCGGCACGACATTCACCATCCGCCTGCCGGTAGTCGAACGCACCGTTGCCTGCCCGGTGGCGCGGCCGCCGCCGCGGCTGGGCCAGCGCGTGCTCCTGGTCGATGACGATCCCCTGGTGCTGGAGACGACATCCGCCCAGCTGACCGCCGCCGGCTGCGAGGTCGTGGCCGTCGCGGACGCCGACACCGCGCTCGCGCGGCTCGACGCGGGCGTCAGCATCGCCGTCCTCGATGGGGACATGCCCGGCCTGACCGGCTGGGAACTGGCCAAGCGGCTGCACGCCCGCCGGCCCGGCCTGGCCGTGGTCGGATTGACCGGGGTCGCGACCGACGCCAGCCGTACCGCCTGGCGCGAGGCCGGCGTCGTCACCGTGCTCGACAAGCCGGTCAGCATCGAGGCCTTGACCTTGGCACTGCGCACCGCCGGCCTACCTGGCCCGGAGTCCGGTAGCGCCGGCTGAGGCGGGCGGCAGCATGCCGCCATGCGCCTGCACCTACGTCCGCTCGATGCCGCAGGCGCCACCTGCCAGGTGGTCGGCGGACCGCCTGGCCTGTCGCTGCAGCATGCGCGCCTGGCCTGGAACTGCGCCGGCACGCCGCTCGACCTGCGTGTGCTGTCGGCCGAACCGGTGGCGCTACCGGAACCCGAGCCCAGCGAACCGGTGCCCGGCGCCCTCGCCCGCTGCGTCCGTGCCTGCGCCGGCCGGAATGCCCTGCTGCTGCTGGCCAATCCCGCCGTCGCCCTCGGACCCTCGCGCATCGCCCTGGCCGAGGGCGTCCGCCTGATGGCCATCGCCACCCCCGAGGACGAAGCCTGCTGGGACGCCCTGCTCGCCCTCGGCCAACCCTGCTACGGCGTCCGCGCCAGCCTCGCCGTCGAGGTGCTGCGTCCCGATCCCCTCGGCGTCCTCTCGGCCCTGGCCTTCGGCTCGTTCCTCGCCTGCGAGGGCCTCGATGCGAGCATCAGCGAAAGTCCGCGCCATGTCGCCTGGACTTGCGGAGAGCCGGCCGATGCCGAGGTGCTCGGTCGAGCCGGTTTTCCCCTCGCGCGCTCGACCGGGCCGTCGGGACGCTACGACGACCGCGGCAGCGAGGGTCTCGTCCGCGTCGTCCTGCGCGCCGGCGACCGCGCCTGCTGGACCCAGCCGCGCTTCCTCGCGCCACGCAAGGACGCCTGTGCCAGCTGACCTCTTCGGCCGCCTGATCATCATCAAGCGGCGGGTACCCAGCCAGAACGCCTCGATGTACCGGCACTGGAGCGCCTATACCGCCGAGCGCGACGCCTGGTTCATCCTGCTGCGCGCGCAGTTGGCGCCCAAGCCCCCGCCGGACGAGCCGGTGCGCCTGATCCTGCGCAGCCTGCGCACCCGGCTGGTCGACTACGCCAACTTCGTCGGCGGCGCCAAGCCGATCCCCGACTGCCTGATCCGCCTCGGCTACCTCAAGGACGACAGTCCGCGCTGGTTCCACTGCGACTACTACCAGAGCGTCGTGCCGAAGGACCAGGAGCGCACCGAGTTGCAGTTCGTGCCGTGGGCCGGCGAGGATGCGCCAGAGCAGGGCTGAGTGCGCCCGGGGCCCCATCGCTGGCGATGGGGCGGGCGCCGAGCCGCGGTGGCGGCATAGAATCGGCGAAGCCGATGCCGCCACGATTCCGGAGCCTGCCGACGGAATCGAGCTGCGACATAGCCCGTGGGGTAGACCCGAAAGGGTCGTAGGTGCGAAGCCCCTGAGCTATTGCCGCTCGAAGCGCAGGCCGCGCAGTTCGAGGCCGGTCACCTTGCCGATGAAGCCGGCCACATGGCGCCACGCCATCGCCTCGACGCGCATGGTCACCGGCGGCAGCTGGGCGGCATCGATGTCCGGAGCCAGGGTCAGCGGCGGCAGGCCCCGGTTCGCCAGCCGGTCGTTCAGGTCCGCCAGCATCGCATCGAAGGGCCGGTCCTGCCAATCGACGCTCAGCCCGATGACGGCCGAGCGCGTGGCGTCCCCGCTCAGCAGCAGCGTGCCGTCGCGTTCGCGGGTCACCTGGATGCCGCGCTCGGCCAGCTCGCGCGAGCCGAGGCGGTCGCCGGCCGGCGCATCTTCGCTGCCGCTGCAGCCCGGCCCGAGCCGGATCGGCAGGCCACATTCGCGGCGCAGGAACGAGGTCCAGCCATCCAGGGTGCGGGCATAGCCCAGCGACTCCAGCAACTCGCCGTCGAGGTGCTGCTGCCACACCCAGTCATCCCAGGCCGTCCCGCGATTCGCGCCGGCGGCGTACCAGGCCCGCAGCGTGGCCGACGTGCGGCGGGCCGGAGCCTGCGGCGCAGGCAGGACGGCCTGGACCTTCCGGCGGTCGGCGCGGCTGCCCGCTGCGCTGGCGGCCAGTTCGCCCAGCGTCTCGTACGACCTGGCCCCGGAACGGTCGAACTCGGGTTCGCCGTCGAGCCAGCCGCGCAAGGCGGCCTCGGTCCAGTGGCCGGAACGGCCGCAGGCGGGGTGGGCGAGCAGGTCCTCGAGCGCCGGCCTCTCCCGGGGGACGAGGATGCTGACCAGCCCGGGATCGAGCAGCGGGCGATTGATCAGCCAATCCAATTCCTCGGGGCAGGTCGGTATATCGGCCAAGGCCGCGACCATCGGCCCCGCGGCGGGAGCCGGCTCGGGGATGGGTTCGCCCGCGCCGACGCGCAACGGGGGCAGTTCCAACCAGCGCATGCCGGCCGGATCGTCACGGTGCTGCACGCGCACCAGCGACCAGTGCAGCTCCCCTTCCAGGCGCGCCTCCAGCAGCACGGCCCCGCCGGACGGCAGCTCGATCCGGCCGGAGCCGTCGCCGGCCGCCAGCAGCGGCAGCGTGCTCTCGCGGAACCGCCGGACGGGTTCGAGCCGGGTCAGGACGTCGCGCCAAGCCCCCAGCGTGGCGGCGCGCTCGGCCGGGGTGTCCCGCCACGCCGCCACCGCCGGCGCCAGCGCCTCGGCCGCGCCGAGCGGCAGTCGCCAGTCCCAGCCGACCGGGTCGCACACCCGGACCTCGCCATCCTCGGCGAGCGGACGCAGGCTGGTCGGCGGGCTCAGCTGGGCATGCCAGCCGTCACCCGACAGGGTCAGCAGCAGCCGTTCGCCCGACAGCACCACCTCGCCGCGGCGCAGCGGGCGGAAGCCGTCGCCGCGATCGACGCGCAGCTGCAGCGATGGTCCCTCCAGCCGCGGTACGGCGGCCGGAGGCGGCGCCTGCCAGCGCAGGTCGAGGGAGATGACCGACCCGGGCGGAGCCGAGATCGCCAGCGGACCGCCGATCTGCCCGCTCCACACCGCGCCGGCCTTGGCCTCGACCGTGTCGCCGGCGATGCGCAGTTCGACCTGACGGGGCGGGCCGGCCGCGGGCAGCAGCTCGGCGGCGAGGACGGCGGCCAGCGGATCGCTCCACGGCACGCCGACCAGCCGGCCGGCGAGGATGCGCTGCGCCGGCTGGTCGCTGGCGAGCCGAGCGGCGTCCAGGCCCAGGGCCAGGACCAGGGCGTCATCGCTGTCCAGGACCCGGGGCCGCGCCGCCAGCCACAGGCGCTGGCCCTCGCCCCAGCCCTCGGCCAGGGCGGTGCCGACGATGGCGATCTGATCGGCGAGCGGACCGTCGCCGCCGCTGCGCCGCAATGGCGGGCTCAAGCGCAGCCCGGCGAGCCTGGCCCGCGCGCGCAGCCAGTCGCCGAGCACGCCGGCGGGCATCTCGCGTACGCCACCGCCGCCGAGACCCAGGCGCAGCGCCGCCAGGCGCACGACCTGGGCGGCTGGCGACTGGTCGAGGAGGTTCCAGCGCCGGGCGAGTTCGGTGCGGCGCTGCGCCCCGGCCGGGGCGAGCACCCAGGCCATCGCCCCGCCGGCGTCGTCATGCGAGCGCCAGCGCAGCAGTTCCTCGTCGCGACGCGCGCCGACGTCCGGCCAGGCGCGCAGCTCGGCGTGCACCAGCGAACCGGCCGGGATGGCGAGCGGCAGCTGCACCGCGCCATCCTCGCCCGCCACCAGCATCAGCTCGGCCGACTCGGGCAGGCCGTCGGGCACGACCAGCACGTCGGCACCAACGCTGACCGCATCCGCCGTGCCAGCGCCCAGCGCACCTTCCAGCCGGACGATCCGGCCGAGCAGTCCGCCGAGCCGGCGCACCGGCGCGCCGGCCGCCGCCTGCGGCACCGTCCACGCAGTCGGCACGGTGCGGCGGCTGCGCGGCTCGACCGCCACCTGGCTGGTGGTTCCAGCGCAGGTCAGCCGGGTCTCGATCGCGGTCGAGCCGTGGTTGGCGATCTCGACCGGCAGGACGAGGCGATCGCCGGCCCGCGCCGAGCGCGGAGCTGCCAGCTCCAGGTCGATCCTGCGCGCAGCGCGCAGCACGGTGCGGATCTCGCCGACCATGACAGCGGCGCTGGCGTCGGCGGCGCGGGCGGTCAGCCGCCAGGTGCCGGTGCTGCGCGGCAGCTCGATCGCCGCCTCGGCCTCACCGCGGGCGTCGGTGACCACGCCGGCCAACCAGGCGATGGTCGGGTCGGCCTCGGTGCCGAGCGACTCCTCGATGCCGGCGCCGACCGCCCGGCAGCGCCCGCCACCATATCGCGAGCCGAACGCGCCACGGCTGCCCATCTGCTCATCGACGTCGTCGCACTGCCAGCGCCACACCACGCTGCGCCAGAGCAGGCCGCTGACGAAGCCGCCACCCAGCGCGCGCCCGTCGGCGAGCCGCCACGGCCGGCTGTGGTCGTGGAAGAAGCGCCAGAGGTCCGGTGTCTGGTCCTCGGCCAGGGCGTAGAGGCGCTGATCGACCGCGCCCAGGGTCAGGCCGGCGCCGGCGACCGGCCGATCCTGCCAGTCGCGGACGCTGATGCGTACGCGCACCGTCTCGCCCGGACGCGGCTCGGCCAGATCCGGGGCGAGGGCGACGCGCAGCAGGCGGTCGATCGGCAGGATGCGCACGGCGGTACGGCGGCTGGTGGCGAAGCCGCGATCCGGCATCCAGGCGACGGCCTGGAGGTGGACCTCGGGGCTCCAGGCCGCGGTGACCGGGCAGGCGACGGTCGCGGCGGCTGCCGCGACCGGCACGCGCGCGTGGTGGATGAAGGCGCCGGTGCCGGCGACCAGGAGCACATCACGGCCAGGGGCGGAGGTGCCGACGGTGACCTGCAGGCTGTCGCCGGTACTCACCCGGGTGCTGGCTGGCAGGCAGGCGACCGGCTCGCCATCGCCGGGGCGCGGCGGGGCCACGATGCGCACGTTCAGACGGCGCGCCGCCTCGCCGCCGCCGGGCAGGTCGGCGCACAGCAGCACGGCATCGGCCCCGACCTGCTCGGCCGTCGGCGACAGCAGGCACTCGGCGGTGCCGGCGGCGCCACCGGTCGCCGTCCACGGCCGCCCCAGGCGCTCGTCGCCACGCACCGCCTGCAGGCGCACCGGCGCGCCGGCCGGCAGGCGCAGGCGCACGCGCAGCACGCCGCCGGCCTCGACCTCGTCGGCGTCCGGCTCGGCCTCGAGCGCGAACGGGAACAGGCTCGTGCTCCAGGCGTGGTGCTCGCCCCAGGTGCGGCCGGCGCGCTTGACGCTCAGGGTGGCGACCCACGTCGCCTCGCGCCCCTCGGGGGTCGGGATGGTCACCAGCGCCTCGCCGGCCAGATCGGTGACGGCCTCGGCCGGGGCCTCGATCGGCAGCGCGCCACCGTCCCGGGCCTTCGCCACCACCTGGACGGCGATGCCGGTGGCGGCGAGCGGGGCGCCGGCGGCATCGACCGCGCGGACGCGCAACCGACGCGCTTCGCCGGCGAGCTGGCTGTCGCCGTCCGGGCAGCTCACCAGCAGCATCGCCGCCGGCAGGGCCAGGCGGTCGCAGCGGGCGATCTGATGCCGGTCCCCTTCGAGCATCAGGTCGACGGCGCCGATGGCCGCACCGGCGGGAATGGCGACCGCACCGGCGAACATGCCGCGTCCATCCAGCGGCAGGCGCTCGCGCCACACCGTCTCGCCACCGACCCGCAGCGCGAGCGAGACCGTGCGCTCCGGCCGGCGGAAGCCTTCGCCGTCGTGCTCGCGCAGCAGCCCGGCGAAACGCAGCGTCTCGCCGGGCCGCACCAGCGGCTTGTCGGCCCAGCACACCGCCCGCAGCGCCCAGGCGGCGCGAGTCCCCCAGGACGCCTCGGCCGCCTCGTGCGCCGACGGCCGGTCGACGGTGGCGCGGACGGCATAGGCGCGGCCGACGAGGGCGGGCGGCAGCTCGAGGCGCAGGATGCCGTCGGTCCCGCTGGCGAGGCGCTGCTGCAGCTTGAACTCGGGGTCGGTGGCCGCCGCCGCCGCACCGGCAGCACGGCCGGCAACGACCTCCTCGGCAGCACCACTGGAGACGAAGGCGGGATCGGGCCGGCCGAGGAAGCCTTCGCTGAATCCGGCCCGCCAGGCCGGTGAAGCCTCGGCCCAGGCGGAACCGGCGGCCAGGACGGCATCGCGTTCCAGCTGCCAATCGATCCGCAGCGGCGTGGCCGCGCCCCGGCCGTCGCCCCGCCCGACCGTCCACGCCAGCACGCCATCGACGCCGGCCTGCAGGTGGAGGGCGGACGCGGCGACGCGCAGCGAGGAGATGGCCACCACCGGGCAGGCGCGGGCGGACGCGGCGATGACCCAGCGGCCCTCGGCGAGATCGGGGAAGGTTGCCGACCGGGTATCGCCAGTGAGTTCGCGCACGAGATCGGGACGCTCAGGCAGGTCCTCGCGGCGCGGGCGCCCGCCCAGGCGGGTCCACAGCGCGTCGTCATCGACCCGCCACAGCTGCAGCTGGTGCGCGCCGCGGTAGTCGCTCGACAGATGGATGGTCACCGGCGAGCCGGCCGCCACCACGGCGGCTGAGACGCTGATACGCAGGCCGTCATGGTCGAGCGCCAGGCGCCAGACGCGGGGCCGGTCCAGCACGGCAGGCGCCGGCTCGCCGATCAGATCGCTGATCACCGGGCTTTCGACCTCCAGTTGCACGTCGGACTTGGCCTGGGACAGCGCCTGGCGCAGTCCGACATCGCCGAGTTCTCGCTCCCCGGCCAGGACGGCCTGGGCAGCGGCGTCCGCGTCCATGAAGCGGGCGGCCAGCGCGTCGAGCCTGGCCTCGACGGCAGGGAACGGCCACAGCGTCAGCTTGCCGCCGATCAGCCGGCGACGCAGCTGCCACAGGCGGAGCGCGCCATACGCCTCGCCCGAGGCCGCATCGCCGGCCGTCCACAGGCGTTCGGCGACCGCCAGGGCCCGCTCGGGATCGTGCTCGGCGACATGCAGATGCACGGCCGCGAGCTGGGCCGCGGGATCGCCGGCGAGCGCCGCCTCGGCCTCGCTCCACGGCGAGTCGCCATGCGCCCAGCGGGCCAGGGCCAACAGCCCGGGCCCGACCGGCATGCGCACCTGGCCGCCCTCCCGCTCCACCATGCGCACGCCACCGGCGAGCAGCGCCTGCCAATCGCTCCAGGATTCGCTCCGCGCCAGCCACGCCCCGCCACCGGTACCCTGGGCGCTGTCGCGCGCCTCGACTGCCGGGATCATGCCGCTGGCCAGCCGGCCATCGGCGAGCAGCCCGCCCCAGCGGATGGCCAGGTGCAGGCCGACGAGTTCGCTGGCGACCGCCGCCGACTTGTCGGCCCACGGCACCCGCGCCAGCACCTGCGCCGCCTCGTCGTTGCGCCCAGCCTTGATCAGCGCGCGGACCAGCGCGGTGCGGCCGCGATGCTGCATCGCGGGTTCGCTGCGTTCCTCGAGTTCGGCAAGCGTGCGTTTCGCCGCTTCGATGTCGCCCGCCTCGGCCAGGCGCTCGGTCCGGCCGAGCAGTTGGCCGGCATCGGCCCGCCATGGGTCCGGCTTGTCGCCGCAGGAGACCAGAAGCAGGACGGCGAGCAGGAGGAGCAGACGCATGCAGCGATGAACGGCACGCACCGGAGTCCGTTCATCACCGCAGGAAAGCAGAACGCCGACGCAGGCAGCAGCCCGCGTCGGCGTTCACGATGGATCAGGATGGCGTCGGAATCAGCCGAGGCTCTTGATGATCATCCCGACGGTGGTCCGCTGGGCCTTGCTCAGGCCATGCACCGCCACGGCGAGATCGTCGCCCAGCACCTCTTCGGCCTGCGCGATGAGCTGCATGACGCTGGCGGCGAGGCCGCTCTTGGCCTTGCGGCCCGGCTTGCGGCCCGGCTTGCCCTTGGCCTTCTTGCCCGGCTTGCGGCCCGGCTTGCCCTTGGCTTTCTTGCCCTTGCCCTTGCCCTTGCGGCCGCGCTTGGCCTTGGGCGAATCACCGGCGAGGGCATTGACCTCCTCCTCGGAGATGCCCAGCAGCTTGGCGTACTTCTTCAGGCCGCGGGCGTTCGGCACGCTCTTGCCCTTGAGCACGGCGCGGAACGAGGGGAGGCTGAGGCCGGCAGCCTTGGCTGCGGCGGTGGCGCTGACGCCATCGGCAGCCAGCTTGGCTTCAACGGCATCGGTGAGCTTGGACATGTGATCTCCGCACAGGAATGGTTGGGCGGAGATCATTCCGCTTCCTGCGCATGGCCGAAATGCTACAGGTATCATTCATGAAACGCAAGGCATGTATGTTCCACCTGCTTCTTGCGCTCGCCGGTGGAATATTCCTGCAGGCCGGAGAATCATCCCTGCCCGGGAACGCGGGATCATTCCACCCCCCCGCCGGATGGACCAGGATGACAGGCGAAGCATTCGCGCTGCGCGGTCCCGGCCGCGACGACAGCGAAGCGCCGCGGCTGGTGGTGACCATCGCGGCTGGCGATCAAGGCAGCACGGCAGCCTCCATGCGCGACGGCTGGAAACGCGTTGCCGACGGCTGCGAACTGCTCGATGATGACGATGAGCCGCTCGGCGGCCGGGTGTGGCGGCGGATGCGCGTGCGCTTCGCCGCCGGGCCGCTGGCCTTCGGCCAGACGGCGTGGGTCGGAGCGGTCGCCGGACGGACCGTGGTGATCGTCCTGTCCGCTCCCGATGATCGCATCGGACTCCACCTTGCGGCGGCATCCGATGCGGTCGCTTCGATCAGCGGGCCGCGCTGACGCTATGTGCTCAGGGGCTTCGCCCCTGCGGCCCTGACGGGCCTGTCCCCACTGCCTTTGTCGCAGCTCGGTTTCGTTCCGAAACCGTGGGCGGATGGGCTGCGCCCATGATATCCGCCCACCGCCGCTCGGCGGCAGGCCCATCGCTGCGCGACGGGGGCCAGTTATCCGCGCAGTTCGGCGACGATGCGCATGGTGCGGCGGCCATACTCCAGATAGGACGCGCGCATCTTCGCCTCGGTGCCGGTCACCGCCGGATCATGGAACACCGAAGCGATGTGGGGCTCGATCGAGATGCCGCCGTCGTAGCCGCGTGCGAACAGGTCGGCGAGCACCTGGCGCACATCGCCGGCGCCCTCGCCCGGCCAGGTGTGGACATGCTTGCCGTCCGCACCGACCTTGCCGTCCTTGATGTGCACGTAGGCGATGTGCTCGCGGATGTTGCGGTAGAATTCCCATGAAGACTGCTTCGGCCGCGAACCATCGGCGCGGGCCGGGACGCTGAAATCGTCGCTGTGGGTCGGATTGCCGGTATCGTAGACCAGTTTCAGGCCGGGAACATGGTCGAGCATGCGCCTGGTATAATTCCAGCCCATGCCACCGTAATTCATGCAGTTCTCGTGCACCGGTGTGAGACCGGCGCCAGTGAACATGGCGTGCAGTTCGCGCAGGCGGCGGAATCGCTCCTCGTCCATCTGGTCATCGAGCGCCTTGCCGGTCGCATCCTTGCGCACCGCGAACGACATGATGCGCACCAGCTTCGTCCCCAGCCGCTGCATGCGCGGGATGGCCCGCTTCGCCTCGGCCAGGGACGATTCGAACGGCTGGTCGATCTGCTTGCCCCAGTTGGCGATCGCCGACCCGAAACAATTGATCGTCACCCCGGATCCGGCGAGCTGACCGCACACGCGATCGAACGCCTCGTCGGACAGATCGTGGATCATGGTCCCATCGATCTTGCGCGACTCGATGCACGACCAGCCGAGTTCCCGGGTCACGGCGATCTGGGTGGCGAGGTCATGGGCAGCCTCGTCGGCGAATCCGGTGAAATACATGGTCATGGTTCCTTACAAAGGCTTGAGGAGTGAGGTCATTGCCACCCGGAAGGCCTGAGGCTTGAGGCCTGAGGCTTGAGGTCATTGCCACCCGCAAGCGGATGACCAGGGCCACTGCCACGCCTGCGCGGTGCAATGGACCTCAAGCCTCAAGCCTCATATGCCTCAAGCCTGCATTCATCGCTCCGCGATGGACGCGGTCAGGTACTTCCACGACTGGGCCAGCGAATCGAACGGGTCGGCCGGGCAGACGTCCTGCTCGACGATGTACCACGGGCAGCCGCTGATCTCGGCTGCGCGGACGATCGCCGGCCAGTTCAGCGTGCCGTTGCCGATCTCGCACATGATCGGCTTGTTGTCGTCGCCGATCTTGAAGTCCTTGAGATGCAGGAGAGGCAGGCGGCCGTGCAGACGCTGGCACCATTCGACGGGATCGCCGCCGCCGGACTGCACCCAGTAGGTGTCCGGCTCGCCCTGCAGGTTCTTCACGTCGGTCAGGTCGTACAGCCACTGCAGTACGGTCTTGCCGGCGACCTTGCGGAACTCATTGGCGTGGTTGTGGTAGGATAGGCGCATGCCGGCACGGCGCAGCACGTCACCGGAGCGATCGAGGGCGGCCGCCAGGCGCTTCACGTCGTCGAAGGTGGCGATCGGCACATGCGGATGCGGGTACGCCGTATCGGCGCAGCCGAGCTTGCCCAGCCGTTCGACCACCGCCTGCGGCGTGTCGCAGATCGAGGCGCCGCCCTCATGGGTGGCGCAGATCTTCAGACCCTCGCCATCAGCGATCTTCTTGATCTCCTCGGGCGGGATCGGGCCGACGCCCGACACCTGCACGGCGGGGTAGCCGATCGTCTTCACCTTCTTGAGGGTGACGGCGAGGTCGGCGGCGGTCTTGCAGTGGTCGCGCAGGGTGTAGAGCTGCGCGGCGATCTGGGCGGTCTTCATTTGGCGAGTCCTTTGGCGGAGTTGGCGAAATCGTTGGCGGCGCCGGCGGCGACGACCTTGGTCTTGTGCCGGCTCTTGGCGATGAGCTTCTGATATTCGGCGGCGACGGCGGCCGCATCCAGCGGCAGCTCGACGGTGCGGTCCCACAGCGACGACATGAGCATGGCGTTGCCCAGCTCGACGCCGCCGATGCCTTCGACGGCGGGGCCGAGCAGCGCCTTGCCGTCGAGGATCGCCTCGGTGAAATTGCCGAGGATCTCGTTGTGCTGGCCGCCCCAGCCGTTCGTCGGCACCTTGACCTCCCAGCGGTCGGGCGTGCCGAAGGCGCCAGGGCTGGTGCGCAGGTGCTCGCTGACCTTCTGCGTGGTGCGGGTCCACTGCAGGCCGTCGCCCTCGACCACGACGCGGCCGCGGTCGGTCGCGACCTCGAGGCGGTTGGTTCCCGGAGCCTCGCCGGTGGTGGTGATGAACACGCCGGTCGCGCCGTTGGCGTATTCGAGGTAGGCGGTGCAGGCGTCCTCGACCTCGATGTCGTGCCACTTGCCGAACTGGCAGTGGGCGCGCACCTTCTTGGGCAGGCCGAACATCCACTGCATCAGGTCGAGCTGGTGCGGGCACTGGTTCATCAGCACGCCGCCACCCTCGCCGGCCCAGGTCGCGCGCCAGCCGCCGGAGGCATAGTAGGTCTCGGTCCGGTACCAGTCGGTGATGATCCAGTTCACGCGGCGGATATCGCCCAGCTCGCCGCTCTGGAGGAGCTCGCGCAGCTTGCGGTAGCGCGGGTCGGTGCGCTGGTTGAACATCTCGGCGAAGACCAGGTCCTTGCGCGAGCGCTTCTCATAGGCGGCGATGAGCTTCTGGCAGTCGGCCTTGTGCACCGACAGGGGCTTCTCGATCAGGGTGTGGACGCCGGCGTTGATCGCATCGATGCCGATCGTGGTGTGGTCGTAATGCGGAGTCGCGACCAGCACGGCGTCGACCTTGCCGCTCTTGAGCAGTTCCTGATGCGTGGCGAATCCCGGAGTGTCAGGGCAGCGCTTCAGCTTCTCGGGGTCGGTGTCGCAGACCGCGCCCAGGACCATGCGCGGGACCTTGCCCTGCAGGATCTGCTGGGCGTGGCTGTTGCCCATGTTGCCGAGGCCGATGATGCCGAGACGGACTGGACTGCTCATGCGCTCTCCAAGGGGAGGTTGGGGTAGACGTAGGACGACTGGTCGAGGGGTAGGGAGGCCGGACGCCCGGTCGCGGTTGCATGGTAGGCGGCCAGGATCACGGCATTGGCCTGCACCGCGTCGGCGACCGTGACCATCGGGCGGCGTCCGCTGCGGATCGCCTCGATCACATCGGCGATCTGCAGCGCGTGATGATAGCCATAGACGTCCTTGCCGCCGCCGAGCGGCCGGCCGTCGAGATTGCAGCCGTCGAGCGCCTGCAACTCCTCGTGCAGCGCGCCGCTGCTGTGCTCGACCGCGAGCAGGCGATGCCCGTCGCCGAGGGTGAACGAGCCGCGCGAGCCGCGCACCACGATGCGCTGCTTCCAGCCGGTGACGCCGTCGTTGTCCGCGCGCAGCTTCGCGGTGAGGCCGTCGGCGCAGGCGACCACAGCCTCGAACAGATCCTCGACCTCGATGCAGGCGAGACGGCGTCGGCGCACGCGGCCGGAGACCTGGCAGGCCTCGGCCCCGGCCAGCCACAGGCCGAGATCGATGGTATGGATGCCCTGGTTGATCGCGACGCCGCCGCCTTCGGCGAGCCGCTTGCCGCGCCACGCGCCACTGGCGTAGTAGGCCTGGTCGCGCGTGCAGGCGAAGTCGACCTCGAGGGAACTGATCGTGCCGAACGCACCATCGGAGACGACCTGGCGCAGCCGCCGGGCGAGCGGGGCGTAGCGGTGCTGGAAGATGCCGCTGGCGACCTGGCGGGGACGAGCCGCCGCCGCGGTGACGATGCGCTGGAGGTCGGATGGCGTGCTGGCGAGCGGCTTCTCGCACACCACATGCTTGCCGGCGGCGAGGGCGGCGGCGACCAGGGCGGCGTGCTCGGGATGCTGGGTGCAGACGCAGACCAGTTCGACCGCGGGATCAGCGAGGACTTCAGCCGCCTCAACCGTCCGACGGTCAGCCGCCACCCGCGGCAGCTTGGCTGCATCGCGGTCGCAGGCCCAGCGGACGACGGCTCCGCGGTCCAGGCGGGCGGCTGCCGCATGGACGGGCCCGATGACTCCGCAACCGATCACGGCGACCTGCAGCATGGCTGAGCATGCTACTGGGGCGGATACCGCCTGCTAGCCGCGAACGATCATCTGTGTGCTGGATCCGATCATGGGAATCAGGCCGTCTCAGCATTGGATTCCCCTAACTCATTGTCCGATCTAACACATGTGCGCAAACCCGCACTTTCGTGACTTATCGAATCCGCTCAGCAACCGCTCAGGGGCTCCGCCCCTGCGGCCCTGCGGGCCTGTCCCCGCTGCCTGTGTCGCAGCTCGGTTTCGTTCCGAAAATGGGCTTCGCCCATGATATCCGCCCACCACCACTCGGCGGCAGCCCCATCGCTGCGCGACGGGGCCCCGACCTGAGTTGTTACTCCGCTCAATGCCAGGTCGTCCCCCCCCCGCGACGATAGTCGCCTGGCGACAGCCCGACATGCGTCTTGAACGTCCGCGCGAAGTGGCTGAACGAGACGATGCCGACCTCGCCGGCGATCTGCCCGATCGACAGCGTGCTCTCCAGCAGCAGCGCCTTCGCGCTGGCGATGCGCAGTTCGGTCAACCGCTGCAGCACGCTGCGGCCGGTGGCGGCACGGAAGATGCGGGCCAGTTGCGGCTCCGACAGATGCACGGCGATTGCGATCTCGCCGCGCCGCACGGAGCGATGCAGATTCGCGCGCATGAAGCCCTCGGCGACGGCGATCACCGCATCCTGGCTGCGCGCATTGAGCGCCGACATCGTCCCCGTCGGTGGGGCGCGCTTGTGCCCGATGAGCAGACGGAGCAGGAGCGAGCGGACGAGCAGGCGGTGATCCTCGCCAGGATTGCGCAACTCCTCGATCAGGGCGTGGAGGTCGTCGCGCAACGGGGTCGGCAGCGACAGCAGCCGGTTGGTGATCGGACCGACATCGATGCCGACCGGATCGAACATGGCGACGAGGTAGCCTGGCGCGCGGCGCAGCACCAGCAGTTCGCGCTTGGCGCGAGGTGGGACGATGACCGAACGGTCCGGCTCCAGCAGATGGAGATCGCCGCCGACGCGCACGCGCAGGCCGCCATGCAGGCAGAGATACCATTGGTGGATGTCGTGATGATGCTCGCCGACCTGCCAATCCGGATCCGCCTCGCGATAGTGCAGATGGATGCTGCGCAGCGCGGGCAGATCGTCGGGGGGATCCATCACCGGGAAGGATTCGCGCGGCGGAGCGGAGGCAACTGCTCGCAGAGTTCAGGTGGTGCGGTCGTAGACAGCCAGATCGATGCGGTTGCGCAGAGGTGCGCCATCGCGCCAGGCCTGCAGGTTGGCGAGGGCGAAGCCGGGCAGGCGCCAAGGCGGATCGACGTGCCCGGGCGGGGGCTGGGCACGATGGGCGCCGTGGCCGGTGAGGAGCACCGCCGGACAGGCGGCAAGCGGCGAAGCCGTCCACGCGGACTCGTCGGCGATGACGTCGCAGGCGGCGAGCAGGCGACCGGTGGCCACTTCGGCGGCGAGGGCAGACTCGTCCAGGATCGGCCCGCGGGCCGTGTTGATGACGATCCCGCCGTCGCACAAACGGGCGAGCTGCGCCCGCCCGACGCTCCCGCGGGTGGAGTCGGAGAGGCCGGCGTGGATGCTCACCGCCTGGCAGCCGCCGAACAGCTCATCCAGGGAACCGACGCGCTCCACCCCGGATGGCAGCTCTGCAGCCCACGGATCGTAGGCCGCGACCGCCATGCCCAGGCCCTGGCACAGGCGGGCGAAGCGGCTGCCGATGCCGCCGCAGCCGTAGACGCCGATGCGCAGGGAGCCGAAGCCGAGACCATAGGACTGCCAGCGCAGCGGAGGACCGCCGCCGCGGGTGAGGCGGTCGCGGAGATGGACCTGGTGCAGCTGGGCCAGCAGCAGCGCCAATGCCAGGTCGGCGACGCCGGAGGCGGCATCGCCCCAGTTGGTCAAGACCACACCGGCTTCAAGCAGCCCACGGGGAAAGTACGCCTTCACCACCCCGCGCGTGTGGCAGATGTAGCGCAGCCGGCCGGGATCATCGCCCAGGCAGGCGGGCAGCGTCGGCGAATGCTTGCCGGTCACCAGGATGTCGACCGCACGGCACCGCGCCGCCAGCTCGGCAGAGCGATCGCGCCAGTCGCGCATGTCGACCACCTCGAAGCCGTCGAGCTGGCCAGCCAGGGCCGCCTCGTCGCAGATGATCCGGTCGAAGAGCAGTCCGACGCGCATGGCGGCGGCATCGTCGCATGCGCGGTGCCGCGGCGCAAGCGGACCATTGCCGCCGCGGGCCTCGACGCAGCATCTGGTCGTGGCCGGCCTCGCCCTCAGCATGTGCTCGATCGCCTGGCGCATCGACCGGCGCTCGTACAGCGGACCCAACCTGGTCCGTCCGCTGCCCGAGGTCCTGGCGACGATCGCCGCCGCCGGCTACGATGGCGTCGAGCTGTGGGGACCGCATGCCGCCGCCGCCGGGCATGCCGAGACCGGCGCCGAAGCGGCGCGCCTGGGCTTGGCCGTACCGATGCTCTCCGACTACTTCAATTTCACCCGCAGTCCTGAGTCGGCCGCCACCTCGCTGGCGCATGGACACGCGGTGATCGCCGCGGCGCGCACCGTGCGCGCCGGGGCGATGCGCATCTTCACCGGCAACCACCGCAGCCGCGATGCCACCGCCGAGCAATGGGAGCGCTGCGTCCGCTGCCTGCAGGAGCTGTGCGACGATGCCGCGACGCACGGCATCGTCCTCGCCGCCGAGTTGCACGACTGGAACCTCATGGACACGGCGGACGGCGCCGAGCGCCTGCTCGCCCTGGTCGGCCGTGGCAACCTGCGCCTCATCTTCCACCCCTCGCTGTTCGGCGCCGGGGCGGTCGCGGCCTGGTCCCGCCTGCGGCCGCATATCCACCATGTGCACGCCACCAACGGCGACGGCGGCCTGGCCGCCGGACCGGTGCCGTGGCCAGCGCTGGTCGAACGTATGCGCGCGGACGGCTGGAGCGGCCACCTCGCGGTCGAATGGTTCGGAGCCGAGCCGGAAGCGGTGGCGCGACGGGAAGCCGCCTACCTGCGCGGATTGCTGCGCTGTACCGCAAAGCCCTTGCGCGGCGGTGAACCGTCGGGGTGACACCGGCCCGTGGCTGCGCTACCTTCGGGGCATGGCCGCCGCCCCCTCCACGCTCCCCGCCCCCACCCCCCTGCCACGCATCCGCTCCTTCGAACGTCGTGGCTTCGGCATGTTCGTGCACTGGGGCCTGTACTCGCAACTCGGCCAGGGCGAGTGGGTGTGGACCTACCACGAAGGCGTCCGGCGGGACTATGCCAAGCTGGCCGACACCTTCACCGCCGCCGATTTCGACGCCCGCGCGCTGGTGCGCACGGCCAAGGCCGCCGGCATGCGCTACGTCTGCCTGACCACGCGCCACCACGAGGGCTTCAGCCTCTACGACACGCGCGGCCTCAACACCTTCGACGCGCCGCACAGCGCGGCGAAGCGCGACCTCGTCGCCGAGTTCAGCGCCGCCTGCGAGGCCGAGGGCATGGGCAAGTTCCTCTACCACACCACCCTCGACTGGTGGCATCCCGACTTCGACGCGCCCGGCCGCTGGGACGCCTACCTCGACTACCTCAACCGCTCGGTCGAGATCCTGTGCACGCGCTACGGCCGGATCGACGGCCTGTGGTTCGATGGCAACTGGGCGCGCAAGGACCGCGACTGGAAGGAGGACGCGCTCTACGCCGTCATCCGCCGCCACCAGCCCGAGTGCATCATCGTCAACAACACGTCGACCGGGGCGCTGGGCGCCGACGGCCACCCCGAGGTCGACATCCGCACCTTCGAGCAGGGCCGACCCAAGGCCTTCGACCACCGGGGCAAGGCCAAGTACAAGGCGGCCGAGATGTGCGACACGGTGAATTCGCACTGGGGCATCGGCGCCAACGACCTCTCGCACAAGAGCCCGGCCCAGGTCATCGACCGCCTGGTCGCCAGCCGCCGCGTCGGCGCCAACTACCTGCTCAACGTCGGGCCGACGGCACAGGGCGCCGTCCCCGGCTACGAGCGCGAGCTGCTCGCCCTGGTCGGCCGCTGGACCGCGCTGTGCCCGGCGGCCCTGTACGACGCGGTGCCCACCGAGCTGGCCTGCCGCGGCCAGGACTTCGTCCTGCGCCACGAGCGGGACTACTACTACTTCTGCCACAACCTGCAGATCCATGGCAACGCACACCTGCACGAGGGCGAGGGCGGCGCCGGCGTGCGCACCGTCGCCGGCGAGCTGCCGCCGGTGCGGCGAATCAGCTGGGCCGACCGGCCGGGCGAGGAGCTGCCCTTCAGCCAGCAGCGCTGGCTGGCCTTCGACGCCACGCCCTACCCCTACGGCACCCACCTCGCCGGCTGGCGCATCGCGCGGATCGAGACCTGACATGCGTTCCCCCACCTTCCCCGTCTTCGCCACCGCCTACTACCCCGAGCAGTGGCCCGAGGCCGAGTGGGAGCGCGACCTGCGTCGGATGAAGGAGCACGGCGTCACCGCGGTGCGCTGGGGCGAGTTCTCGTGGTCGTGGTGGGAGCTGGACGACGGCGCCTTCGACTTCGCCGCTACCGACCGCTTCGTCGCCGCGGTCGGCCGCGCCGGCCTCGAGCTGATCCTGTGCACGCCGACCGCGACCCCGCCGCCGTGGATCATCCAGCGCCATCCCGACATGCTGATGCAGGACCAGCACGGGCGGCCGCACCTCGGCAACCGCCACTACGGCTGCCACCACCATCCCGGCTACCTCGCCCTGTGCGAGCGCATCATCCGGCGGCTCGCCGGGCGCTACCGCGACGTGCCGCACCTGGTCGGCTGGCAGATCGACAACGAGCCCAACATGGGCGAGTGCAACGCGGGACTCACCTACGACTACCA
Organism: bacterium; assembly: GCA_020049615.1. The sequence continues at coordinate 27,344 of JAIFKN010000192.1, forward strand.
CCCGCTGGCCGTGGCCGCCTTCCGCCGCTGGTGCGCGCAGCGCTACGGCACGCCGGCGGCGCTGAACGACGCCTGGGTCGCCCACTTCTGGTCGCGCGCCGTGCCGTCCTTCGACCTCATCGATCCGCCGCGGCCGGGCCTGGGCACGGTCAACCACAGCGCCTGGCTGGCGTGGTGCCGCTTCCGCGCCGCGTCGCTGGCCGGCTTCGTGCATTGGCAGCGCGACCTGCTGCGCGAGGTCTGCCCCGGGGTCAGCGTCGGCACCAACATCCCCGACGTGAATCCGGTGATGATGGTCAAGCTCGGCCAGGACTACTGGGCCCAGGCCGAGGGCCTCGACTGGGCCGGCACCGACCTCTACGCCTTCCGCAAGGATCCGGCCTGGGAGGAGCGCTTCCTCGCCTACGAGACCGACCTCATGCGCAGCGCGCTGACCAGCGGCGGCGCGCGCTTCTTCATCATGGAGACGCAGGGCGGCCCGCACAACGTGCCCTGGCGCATGGATTTCGTCGGCGGCTGGTTCGACGAGGGCTACCTCGCGCGCAGCGCCCGCACCTACGCGCGCGGCGGGGCCGAGGGCGTCAGCTTCTTCCTCTGGCGGCCGTGGCGCACCGGGGTCGAGGCGGGGATGAACGGCCTGTGCGAGGTCGACGGCACGCCGACCGCGCGGGCCGCGGCGCTGCCGGCGATCTACGCCGAGGTGCGCCGCATCCTCGCCGAGCCGGACCGCCGGCCGCAGGCGGTGCTGCACTACAGCCAGGCCTCGCTCGCGGTCGCCGCGCACACCGATCCCGAGCAGACGCCCAACAGCGCCATCCCGGGCTGGCATGCCCTGCTGCGCGAGGCCGGCTGGCGCGTCGCCTTCGCCGACGAGCGCACCCTGCCGCAGCGCACCTGGACGCGGGACGACCTGCTGGTGCTGCCCTACTCCATCGTGCTGTCGCAGCCCGAGATCGACGCGATCACGCGCTGCCTGGCCGCCGGCGGCCGGGTGGTGGCCGGCTACGCCACCGGCTTCCTCGACGAGGAGGGGCGCATGGCCGACGTCCGGCCGCGCGGCCTCGCCGAGGCCTTCGGCCTGCGCCAGACCGCCTTCGACCACGCCGACGCCGCCCACGCCTGGCGCATCGGCGCCCTCGCCGCCACCGGCAACCACGCCCGCATCGAACCACGCGGCTGCCGCGTGCTGCTGACCGGCGACGATGGCCGCCCGGTGCTGACCGCGCACCACGATGGCCGCGCCATCTGCTGCGCCATCGACCTCGGCAGCCTGGTGTGGAACCGCGCAGCCGGCCTCGAGCCGGTGACGGCGGCGCTGCTCGCGACGATCGCGCCCGGCCGCTGAGCGACGATCAGGGGTTCGCCCAGCGGGCGCAGGCGAAGCCGGCGATGCGCTGGAGCAGCTCCCGGCGCCGCTCGCGGTTGTCGCCGGTGACGCCGTGGCCGATGTCGTCGAGGACCAGCAGTTCGCTGTGGGCGCCGCTGCGGCGCCACGCGGCATCGCCGAGCTGGCCTTGGCGGGCATGTACGATGCGATCACGGCGTCCGTAGGCGAACAGCGCCGGCGGCAGCTGTCCGCCGGCCCAGGCCAGGACGCTGGCCTGGTGGTAAAGCGCGGCATGGGCCGGCAGACCGCCAGGACCGAAGAGATTGACCTCGGCTCCGGGATTTTCACCGTTGTCGAACCAGCGCGCGACGAAATCGAGCGGACCCCACTGCGCGATCATCGCCGCCGGGCCGGGCAGCCCGGCCAGGCCGGCGGCGACGTGCGGGCTGCGCGTGGCGAGATGCCCGGCGAAGAGGCAGCCGGCGGATTCCCCGGCGACGGCGATGCGTCGGGGATCGACGCCGATGTCCGCGGCGTGGGCCTGGAGCCAGCGCCAGGCCGTCACCACGTCGTCGAGCACGCCCGGCCAGGTCGGGGCGGTGGAGGTGCCGAGCCGGTAGCTCGGCGCGAGGGTGGCGACCCCTGCGGCCAGGGCGAGGACCTTGGCCAGCGCCCCGCAACCAAGCGGATCGCCATTGGTGAATCCGCCGCCGTGGAAGGCGAGCAGGCCCGGTGCGGCGGAGCGCGCGCCCGCCGGCCGCCACAGCCTGCCGATCACGGGCGGCGTCCCGCCGCTGGCTGGGGCCAGTTCGACGGCGGTGAGCTCGACGCCTGGGCAGGGGTCGTGGCCCTGGCCGTCGAAGATGGCGTCCAGCTGGGTGCGGCTCAGGGCGGCGAAGGGCATGCCGCCATGCTGTGCGACATCGGACGCTGGCAAGCCGGCCAGGCTACCAGGAGGCGAGCGGTTCCTCGCGGGTCGGCGTGGGCAGTTCACGATGCAGGGACCACTGCATGACCTGCGCCGCGCCATTGCCCTCGACGGTGGCGGCCAGCAGGCGGATGCCCGGGTTGGGGCGTTCGACGGCGCGTTCGGGTTCGAGCGCATGCACCGTCCACGCCGCCCCAGCCGGCAGATCCAGCCGCAGCCACATCGATTGCCCGTCCTGGTCGAGCCGCACCAGATCGGGCGCCAGCGCCACCGGCGTCGCCGGCGTGACCACCGCGCTGCGTACCTGCCGCCCGGGCTCGGCGGCGAATTCATCGCGCACGACGATGCCGGCCAGCGCCGTCAGCCGGACGCCGCGTCGCACCTGGCGCAGCTGGCCGGCGTACACCGGTCCGAGATCGATGACGGTGGTCCGCTCGGGGCCGGCGAGGATGGAACGCTCGATCGCCGCCGAGCCGGCCACGATCTGGCCGAGTCCATCGACCATGAGAGTCGCATGCGAACGCACATGGTGCCGCAGCACGCTCCAACGCCCGCCGTCCTGGGTCGCGTCCCACAGGCGCACTCCTGCCGACTCGAGCAGGCCGTACTCCTCCTTGCCCAGATCGGTCACCCAGCGCAGGCCTTTGGCCTCGACCACGACGCTGCCGGCATCCATGTGGCCGTGGCTGGCCGCCGGGGTCCCGGCCTTGATCCCGACCCAGGTGGCATCGGCGTCCCAACCGCTGCGATGCATCGCCACCGGCACCCGCCCGCCGCCGCTCCAGCTGGTCGGCAGCGCCTGCGCCGCCGGCGGGACGGGGTCGCCCGCCCACAGCAGGGTGAGGGGCAGGCAGCGGCGGCCCTCCCCGCTGGCCGAGACCGGCCTGGCCAGCAGCCCGGGCAGGCCGGCCCAGGCGCCCGCCAGCAGCGACGGTTCGTCCAGGCGCCGCGCCAGCCAGCCCAGCGCCGGATCCAATCCATCGCCGGTGGTGCCGCCGTCGCTGTAGTTGAACAGCCGGCCGGTCGGCCCGGTGGCATGCACTAGGAAGCGGGCGCTGGCGAGCAGGCCCGGCGAACGCGACAGGCCCGCGTCGCCGCCCAGCGCGCCCTCGAGGGCGTCCAGCATCAGCACCGTGTAGGTGGTGCCGTAGGCCCAGTAGGACGGACCCTCGGGATAGACGCCGTCAGGCGCATAGGCGGCCAGTCCGCGTGGCGCCTCGGCGATGGCCCGGCGGATGATGCGCTCGGCGAGTTCGGGGTCCTGGTCACGCAGGACCAGGGCGCCCAGCACCAGGCCGCCGTGGCAGACCTGGTTCCAGTTGTTCTCCGCCCGCACCCACCACCCGCCACCATCGCCCGGACGCAGGCCGAGCTCGCGGATCGCGGCACGGATCGCCGCGCGATCATCGGCGGGCAGCTCCCGGTCGAGCCAATCGACGCCGATGGCCAGCGCCGCGGTCATCTCGGCGACGTCGAGGAAATGGCCCGGGTTCCAGTCAGCGAAGCCAGCGGCGGCGCGCATGGTACGGCGGGCGGTGTCAAGGTGGATCCCTTCGCCGGTCAGGTGCCAGGCCATGGCGCTGCTGAGCACCCGCCGCAGCACCGTGCGCGAAACCGACAGCAGGCGGCGCCCCTGCAGGCGGCGTTCGGGCAGGGGCAGCGCCGCCATCGCGGTCGCCTCGCCAACGATGCGCGCGGCGAGGCGGCCGCGCAGACCGTCCTGCCGATGCAGTCCGCGCAGGGCCGCGGCGGTGGCCGGACGCATCAGGAGTTCCGGGCGCTCGCCCGACGGCTGGCGGATGGCGGCGGCCAATGGGTCGGCCGCAGCGAGGGCCGCGACCGCGAGCAGCGCGAGGACGGGCCGGATCCGGTCGGCGGTCATCCCGCAACCTTGACGATCGATCGTCCGCGCAGCAGCGGGCGCATCAGCTCGGGAACATGCCCATGATCGGCGGCATCTCGCCGGTGATGGCGAAGGTCAGCCAGGGATGGATGATGGTGACGATGGCGACCGACAGCTCGCCGATGATCAGGCCGATGAACAACGGCTTGAGATCCTGGTAGACCTTGCCGCCGGCGAGGCGGACCACCGCCACCTTGATCGCCCAGCCGAGCAGCACCGCGACCCAGATGCGCATCGACACCCAGGTACCGAGGACGACGAAGATGATGGGGTGCAGCGGGAACCAGGTCCAGCGATAGCGGCACAGGGCGAAGCTGATCACCGCCACCAGGCCGAAGCCCATCCAGGCGAGATCATCGAGCTGGATGGCGGTGTGGCTGGTCTGCTGCAGCAGCCCGAGGCCGGACGATGCGGCGCTCTCGGCATAGCGTCCGGTCTCGATCAGGTGGTTGAGCCCGCGGGTGGCCTGGTCGAGGGCGTCGGCCCCCGGCCAGTAGGCGAAGGCATCGCGGCCGGCGCCGAAGTTGTACAGGCCCCAGAAGCTGGCGGCGATGCCGGCCACCAGGGCCACCACCATCGCGATGCTGCCGAAGAGGGCGAAAGGCAGGCGCGGGGTGCCGGTGCTGTCGGCGATCTTGAAGGCGGTGCTGGCGAAGGGCAGCAGCCCCTCGCGGGTCTCCCGGAACATGGCGGCTCCGACCAGGTACATCGAGACCAGCGAGGCGGGGCCCACCGCCCCGAAGCCCAGCACGGTCGAGACCACCTGGGCCGGGGCCCAGCTCGCCTGGACGAAAGGCAGGCCGGTCTCGCAGACGATGCGGCTGACCACCAGCATGAGCACCAGCACGGTCAGGGCGAAGGCCACGGCCGGCATCCAGTCCATGCCGAAGCCGCCGACCAGGACGACGACGAAGCCGACCGCCGAGACGAGGAACAGGCGGGCCGCCCAGGCCTGCTCGGGGGCGACCTCGGCGCGACGCAAGCCAATGGCGGCGACCAGCACGGCCCAGTAGTAGTGGCGTCCCGTGTAGGCGATCATGACGGCGAAGCCGAGGAAGGCCCCGACCCGCAGCGAACCGATGTCGGCGGTCGCCCCGCTGAGCACATAGTACTGCGTGCTGAGCAGCAGCAGGAGCACGCCATTGATGCCGACCGACAGCGATATCTCGGAGGCGATGAAGTAGGTCAGGCCGATGAGCGAGAAATAGATGCCGCCCATGCTCAGGCCGCCCCCCCCTCCGGACTGGGCGGTGATCGGGAACATCTGCTTCACCACCCCCGCATTCGACCACTGCAGCGGGATGCTGGGCAGGCTGCCTGGCAGCTGGATGGCGAGGAAGTTCAGGCCGTGGACGCACACCACCGGCACCACCCCCCACCAGAACAGCCGGCTGCGGAACACGGTGGGCAGGATCCCGTCACCTGACCGGGCCATCAGCGAGGTGGCGAGCGTGGCGAGGGGATAGGCGAGCTGCTCATGGCTGGCCCACTGCCGGTGCACCACCAGCGCCAGCATCAGGCTGGCGATGGAGAAGCAGATGACCAGGGGCAGCCAGAACGCGAGGGTCGGCAGCCAGGGCGCGATCGGCAGCTGCGACGGAGGGACCAGTTCGTCGCCGGTCTGCAGGCCATTGAGGAACCCGGGGAAGACCCGCTCGTACTGGCGTTCAGCCGCCGGCAGGCCGGCGCGCACCGCGACGGACAGGCGCCCATGCGCCAGCCGCCAGGCGGCCGGCGTCGCATCACCGGCAAGGGTGCCGGGCATGGCCGCAAGCAGATCGCCGACTGCGGCCGAGGCTTGCGGGTCGCGTCCCCGCAGCCGCTGCCAGGCGAGCTCAGCGCCGGTCCGCGCCAGCTTCTGGTCGCCGAGGAATTCGCGCGGCGGGACCAGCGCGGCAAGATCGATGGCCGGCCCATAGGCCTCGGCTGCGACGCCGGCCGCGGCCAGCTCGCCGGCCAGGCGGCCCTCGGCCAGGGCGGCGCGTTCAGCGGATACGGCGGCGCGCAGCAGGCTCGCCACCGGATGGCCATCCATCGGCATGGTGCCGCTGGGCAGATGGCCCATGGTGTCGGAATGGCGCCACTCGGGATGGGCCTCGACCTGGGTCGCCGGCAGAGCGAGGGAGCGGAGGAAGAAGCGGCCGAACCCGCCGTGCGGGATCCACGCGCACAGCAGGCTGAGGCCGAAGACGACCGCCAGCTCGCCGGGCGAGAAGCGCAGGCGCAGCCAGCGGCCGGCGAGCGGATTCCACACCACCGCCAAGCCGATGAGCAGCAGCAGCGGGCCCGGCGGCAGGTAGTGGCCGATGAGCGGCGTCTGCCACTCGCGCATGATGTTGTTGAGGGCGGCCGAGGCGGTCAGGACGATGGCCGCCAGCACGCCGGCGATGATCGCCTTGACCGTGAACGAACGCCCCACGGGCGCGGTCGAAGATGGCTGCAGATCACTCATGGATGCTGGGGCGGTCGAAGCATAGGAGGCGAAACGACTTGGGAACCCCCTTAACCACCTGCAATGCCGGTTCGTGGCCGCGAAACGGATGCCGGCGTCACGTGCGCGGCCTGGACCGTTCTGGCGTCCTTGAGGACGTGGACTTTGACTCGCCGAGTCGCTGTGCAATGGAGCTGGGCCGGGTGCCGCCCCCATGAACGGCACCCAGCCCGGTGCTTCGTCGGAATGAAACGATGGCGCGCGACATCGCAAGGGGCTGGACACAGTGAATGAACACCCATGCCGCCTATCGACATCCGTCCGGGTTGTACCTGCCTCCCGATGGCGCTACACTCGCGTCTGACGATGCCCCCCGCAGGACGACCATGAACCGCCCCGGCTTCACCCTGGTAGAGATCCTGATGGCCTTGGCGGTGATCGGGATCCTCATGGGTCTGGCGCTGCCGGTCTATGGCGTCATCCAGGCGAGCGCCCGTCGGCGCGCGACCGTCCAGTTGGTCGGCAGCGTTGCCGCGGCGATCGCCAGCAGCACCGGCGGCTCCACCGTGCGCTTGGCCGATGGCGGCGTCAGGCGGCGCTGGGACTTCAACGGCGACCTGTGGCTGGACGGCGATCCCGCCCGTGATGATCTCTTCTCCGGTGCCGACCGCAGCGCCGCTGCGGCGGCAAGCTATGAGGGCACGATCATCCAACTCGGCGTCGCGGTGCCGAAGCGGCATGTCGATGGCCAGGGGCGCATCATCGACGGCTGGTCGCGCGTCCTGCGCATCGAGTTCTCGCAGGAGCTCTACGGCAAGGGCGGCTTCGGACTGTGGTCCCTCGGCAAGGATGGCCAGGACCAGCAGGGTTCCGGGGATGACATCGCCAGCTGGAAGCAGCCATGACGCGCCAGGCCTACACCATCATCGAACTGCTGGTGGTGGTCAGTATCATGGTGCTGCTCATGGCGCTGTCGGCCCCGGCCATCGTCGGCGTGGTGCAGCGGCAGACCATGCAGCAGGCGGCGGCGCATGTGCTGGCGGCGCATGACCAGGCCCAGCTGCAGGCGATGGCGCGCATCGCTCCGGCGACCAACGACCACTTCGGCGTGGTGCTGGTGCAGGAGCCGGGCCAGCGGGCCTGGGTCGCCATGATCTCCTCGACCCCCTCCAACGGGCCATTCAAAGGCAAGGTGCTGGAAAACAGCCGCGGCGAGGCGATCGCTCGCTTCACCCTGCCGGACGGCGCGGCGGTGTGGCTCGGCAACCAGGAGCTGTCCGCCACCGCCACGCATGAGATCGCCTGGTTCTACCAGTACCGCACCGGCCTGCCGATCACCATGTCCGCCAGCGGTCCCGGTCGCCAGCCTGCGAATGTCGGCACGGCCGCCGCAACCGCCGGCACCACTACCAACCCGTTGTTCGGCCTGACGATCGGCGGGACCCCCTTCATCCTGAGCACCCCGGTGGTCGCCCCGGATGTGGGCAGCGACCCCGGCCTCAGCCTGCGCGGCCGCCAGCTGCGCCAGGCCATCGCCATCTACGCCAGCGGCATCACCCAGGTCGCGGAGTTCTGACATGTCCCGCCACGGCGTCACCCTCGTCGAGGTCCTGTTCGCGTTGATCATCCTGGCGACCGCCGTGCTCAGCGCCGTGCTGCTGCTGCCGCTGGGAGTCAAGGCGGTCGAGCAGTCCCGCTACCAGATGTACGCCTCGCTCAAGGCGACGGAACTGCTCGACCTGTTCAGCCAGTCGCGCAAGAACTGGTCGATCAACGACCACGAGATCGACCTCGGCGACTATACCGGCGCCGCCATCCGCCTGCAGACCAACACCTTCTCCGCCCGCAGCATGCCCGACCTCGAGCAGGTCCTGCTCAGCCAGTCGGGATCGTGCTTCCCGGTGCCGATGGAGATCGCCAGGCGCCTCGATGCACCCGGCGACGCGATCGCCAGCCTGCTCGCCGATGGCGGCCTGCTGTTCTATCCCGATCCGTTCCCGACCCGCGACGGACTGCGCCAGGCGGTGCGCTTCGGCAACCTCTCGTCGCCCGTACCCGAGATGCAGAAGCTGGTCTTCGGCATCGTCACTCCGGCCCAGCAGAACGCCCTGCCCGGACATCCCTCGGTCCATTGGCCCTATTACGAGATGTACCCCTTCCCGCCGCAGACCAAGCTGTGGCTCCCATCGTGGACCTACAAGGCGGAACGCTGCGCGCCCTGGAACTACACGAATCCCAGCACTGGCGCCGTGACCACCTACCGGCTGCAGTGGACCGGGCCGGTCAAGAGCTCCAGTTCGACGGCCGATCGCTACGAAGGGGCCAACTGGGAGTGGATGGCCACCAATCGCCCAGGCAGCCTGTGGGCCAGCGGGTTCGCCAGCTTCCAGAACATGGCCCGCTACGGCTACAGCCCGTTGTGGTACAAGATCAGCTACGAAAGCGGCGGCGTCAGCTATGATGTCAGCGATGTCGACGGGACACCACCCGTGGGCGAGCCCATGATCGACAACAAGGATGACATCGACCTGCCACCCAAGCCGGGCGGCCCGGCGCAGCACTGGCGAGGCCGGCGCATCCAGGAGGATGTTCCCACCTATTTCGCCGGGGCGCCAGCCGCCGCTGCCTTCACCCCGGCCTATGTCTTCGACGACGAACTGAACATGCGCCTGCCGTCCCTGGGCATGCGCCGGTACTACCGCCAGCTCGCCAAGAAGCTGTGGGACGATCTCAACACGGCCGGCCTGGGCGATCCGCTGACCACCGATCTAACTACCGCCCCGAACTCGGCCCTGCACCCCGCGCGGGTGCTCGCCCTCGTCCATCTAGCCGATGCGGCGATGACCGTCACCGGCTACCGCCTGCCGTACCTCAACACCTACAACGACGTTGATCCCAGCAACGAGGTCGATCTGAACGTGCCGGCGACGACCGATCCGTCCTGGGTCAGCAGCACCACCACGCCGCCGGATGCACCTGACGACAAGTTCCGCACCTACAAGGCACCTGGTAGTCATGTGGTCACCAACCAGTTCGCCGGAAACCGCGCCGAGGCCAATCCCGATGGCACGCTGAAAGCCGGCACCGAAGCCACGGCGACGGAGATCGCCGAGGCCAAGCAGGTACACGAGAATATGACCCACTGGATCAACCGGTTCTGCGCCCTCTACCCGTACGACTGGAACGTACCACGTCCGGCGAACCGGCAGATGGCGATGGACCGCCCGCTGCTGGCCTGGGACCTCTTCGACGGCGCCAATGCGGCCCGCCGCATCCCCAGCAACTACTCCATCACCGCCGACCTCAACCGGTATGGCGATCCCACATACAGTAGCGCCAGCGAGTCGTTCTATCCCGTGCTGACTCCACCCGGATATGCCGGCGCCGGCGGCCAGTATCCCGGCTTCGAGAACTTCTACGGCGCTTCCACCACCACCGACGATGTGGTCGGCGGCCTCAACCTGTACACGAACTGGCGGACCGGTTTCGACCAGTTGCGCGGCACCAACCACGCCCACTGGTGGTTCGGCGAGCCCTTCGCCCCGCACCACCGCGCCCGCCTGCTGGTGTTCTGGGCCGTCGATTGGAAGAGTTACGAGGATGCGGAATCGACCCCGTCCGTCCCCCTCGATGTGGGCTTCTACCAGTACAGCCCGCAGGGCGACGCCGCCGCCCCCGAGGATCATCCCGAGGCTGCCCTGGTGTGGACCGATGCCAACCGCAACGCCCGCAACAGCGGCGACTCGGATTCCGGCAGCTTCAACGTCAACAATACCTCCTATTGGTACGGGCAGTTCGGCGCCGACCGCAACGGCAACGGCGCCTACGATGTCGGCCGGGTGCCGGCCTCGGCGCGCATGCGCGCCACCGAGGTCGCCCGCTTCGTCTTCTACGATCCGGTCACCTACCGGTCACTGCGGAGGTGACATGCGCCGCCTGAACGCCTTCACCCTGATCGAGATGATGGTCGCCCTGGCCTTGTCGGCGGCGATCATGCTGCTGGCTTTCTCGGCCTTCCGCCTGTGCTCGTCGGCGATCCAGACCATGAACCGCATGGTGGCGGAAAACGACCTGCTGCGCCGCGGCGCCGTCATCTGCCTCGACACCATCGACACCTGGGCCGACCAAGCCGAGCCCGCCTACCCCTGGGGCAAGGTGTACAATAGCTTCCAGGAAGTGGACAAGGACGGCCTGCCAGTGTCGGCGGCGAGCGACCACGCCAACAACAAGCGCAGCTTCCGCAAGGTCGAGTTTGCCGTCACCGGAAATTTCAACCCCAACTGGGTCGGGCCGCACGATCCCAGGGCCTGGTATCGCAATCATCTCAGCCCAAGCCCCCGGCCCCATGTCGTTGACGGAGGGAACGGCGCCATGTACTGGCCCAACGGCTTGTATGGCGGCACTCCCTATTCTGGCAGTTGGAACATGCCCAGTTCCGACATTCCGCCGGGCTGGGAGGCTCGCCATGTCTGGGGCGACTATAGCCTGGTCAGCAACCTCGGCATGGACCCGACGGACTCGGCCGATGGCACGCGTGGCGCGCGTCCCAACTTGATGATGGACCTGTTCGTCGAACTCGGCCTGGCCGGGGTGGTCGGCTACATGCCGGCCGGCACCCAGACCCTGATCCTGATGCCGAACAGCAACCTCGCGGCAAGAGCTTTAGATCCGACCAATCCGGCCAACTTCCATAGCATCGGCGAATTGCCGCTCTCCACCGTCACCTTTCGGGACCCCACTTCTGGAAACGAGTTCGGCGGGACACTCTCTGGTTACCTTGATCGCTATGTGCGCAGCGTGGTGACCATCAAGGTGCCGACCACCGATCCAGCCTATCCCTACACCCCCAGCATCAGCGTCCTGTCTGGACGTCTCAACCGCGCCAGCTACCATGAAGCGCTGCAGGGCTATCGCTCCTCGACATCTCCCGGCTGGGGCTTCGACCTCGACCAGCGGTTCGACCGCTTCCTGCTCTACGGCAACGCGCACATCTTCACCGGCAGCAGCACCTGGAGCCGCGACCAGATCAACCTGGCCACCCGCTCGCCGTTCCAGGCCCTCGACCTGCGGACGAACAACTGGAGCATCCCCGCGATCCAGGACCAGTGGATCCGCAACTTCGGCAATGTGCTGTACCTGGTGCCGCAGAGCTACGCCAACAACCCGTCCCCCGACCTGACCAAGCGGCCGCGCAACCTGCCGAGCATGAGCCTGAGCATGCTGCGCTTCCGCTGGCGCTCGGGCGAGTTCCACAACTCGGTGCTGCGCGTGGTCAATCCCGAGACCGGGCAGATCCTGCAGATGGGCATCTACGCCACCGGCAGCACCTTCCGCGGCGCCCGGCAGCACTGGGCCCTGGCCAGCGACGACCAGGCCACGCCGGCGACCTTCGATCCGACGATGGGAGATGTGTACCGATGAACCGCTTGCGCCGAGGCACCGTCCTCATCGTCGTCGCCGGCATCGCCGCCATGCTGGCCGCGGTGCTGATGACCTTCCTCGCCCGCATCCGTGGCGAATCGGCCAAGTCGCGCCTGCTGGTCCAGGAAGCCCAGGCCCGGGTGATGCTGAACGCATCGCTCTGCTACATCCAGGAGGCATCACGCCTCGGTTGGACCAGCGAGGGCTACGGCTGGACTGACGTCCGAGACGGATCGCTCGGCCCGCGCGGCCCGGTGCACACCGATGGCTCGCTGCCCCAGCCGACCTGGTGGCTGCCGGCCTATGGCGCCTATCCGCCGGGTCCGACGTTCCCGGCCACGGTTTCGCGCGCCTCGCTGCGCTGGCCAGCCCCGGGATCCGCCATGCGCGGCGATCTCTTCGCCTGGCGCCGGGCCCCGTATGCCCTGGAGCTGACCTACGCCTATACCCCAGTGCCCTTCGATCCGGCCATGCTGACCGTGACCGATCGCAAGAGCTACCTGCGCAACGCCTATGCCGCGGTCGGCGCCAAGGGCGCGCTGGTGCCGCAGCCGCTGGCCTCGACCTGGAGCGGCTTCCGGGTCGGGGCCACGGAGACCAGCGGGGCCCCGGTGGTGGTGCCCGGCTCGGACGGCCTGGGCTGGTTCCGGGTGTATCGCGAGACGCCAGCCGAGCGCGACAACGACGGCACGCCGTGGTACGACCGCGTCGCTTTCCCGACCACGGGCAGCCACGCCACCTTCATCGTCACCTGCGGCGCCGGTGGATCGCGCGGCTTCCGCTACTGGAGCCTGCCCAACGCCGACGCCCGCGCCGTCGAGCCGGTGACGGCCCAGGAGAGCGGCCTGTTCGTCGATCAGGCGATGTTCGACGACCTGCTACGCGATGCGCGCATCCTCTGGTACCGCGTCGAATGGAGCGGGGCCACCGGCGCCAATTTCGACCCGGGCGTGTACTTCGACAATGGCGGCCAGTACCGCATCCGCTCCGCCCAACGCCTGCACGTGAACGAGAAGGACCAGATGCCGCGCCAGCTCAACGGCAACAACCCGCTCAACCAGACCGGGACGATCAAGTGGATCCAGCGCCTCGACCGCGAGCCGCCGCAATGGTGAGACGCGCCTTCACCCTGATCGAACTGCTGGTGGTCATCTCGATCATCATCGTCCTCGCCGGCATGGTGGTGTCGGCCTACGGCATCCTCCGCGAGCGCGTCCGCCGTTCGACCACCGAGGCGACCATCGCCACGCTGACCGCCGCCCTGGCCATGGCCGGCGAGCGCGGAGGCTCGCAGGCCCCGGTCGAGCATCCGCTGGCCGGTTCCGCCGCGCCCCGTCCCCTGTTCGTGCGCGGGACGGCCAACCTCGGCCAGACCGGCGAGGCGCTGCGGGCGATGGATCCGAACTGGGTTCCCGCCGCCAAGCGCGACCGGCTGCTGCTGCCCGACGACCGCTTCGCCGGCGGCGGCGCCACCGCCGCCTGGCAGCTGCCCCTGCTGTTCGGCGCCCGCCGCGACCGCATCGGCCTGCTCGGCACCGCCGATCAGCGCATCACGCGCTGGCGCAGCGTGCCCAAGCCGTCGTCTCGCACCGACCTCGACAGCGACGGCTTCACCGATGTCGATACCGCCGGCCTGTTCGTCGATGCCGCCACCCTCCAGGCGGCTCCGAACGAGGACCGCGAGGCCGCCACCGCCAAGGCCATCGAGGTGGCGCTGGGCGGCCCGGGCATGTCGGAACTGGCCAAGCAGAAGGCCCTGGTCCGCACCGCTGCCGCTGCCGGCACGTCGCTGTGCAACGGCATGGCCGTCTCGGCGCGCATCGTCCCTGCCTGGGAACCTGGTGCCGTCTTCGATCCAGCGACCTCCGCCTGGCATATCTACCGCCTCATCGGCACGGTGGTGGTCGATGGCTGGGGCCGCGAGATCCTGTACTCCCGCACCGCGGCCGGCGCACCGCGCCTGGAGAGCGCCGGTCGCGACGGCGTCTTCGCCTGGCACCCGGGCAAGGATGGCGTGTACCAGACGGCGGCCGGAGCGACCGGCCCGTCGGGCGACGACAGCGATGGCAGCCGCGACAACATCGCCTCAGCCGGGGAATGAAGCCATGCCTGCGCGCCGCTCCGCCTTCACCCTGATCGAACTGCTGGTGGTCATCTCCATCATCGCCATCCTCAGCCTCCTGGTACTGGTGGTGGCGAACACCGTGCGCAAGCAGGCCAAGGTGACGGCCACCGGCAAGCGCATGGACCAGATCGTGATGGCCCTGCAGGTCTATACCGCCAGCGGCGGCACGGTGGCCAGCGTCCTGCAGCGCCAGGTCCTGCGTTCGGCCCCGACCCTGGTGAGCCTGCGCGAGGCGTTGGCCGAACTGAAGAAGACCACCCGCTGGTCACCGGGCATCTGGACGCTCGGCACGGCCAAGGTGATGCCGAACTTCCGCTACAACAACGACAGCGGCGACCAGCGCGATGAGGTCAGGGCCCGGTTCTATCCCGGCGATACGTCCCCGTCGCAGATCGGGGAATCACTTGAGCACACCTTGGAGGCCAACCCGGACATCGCCCAGGCCCCCACCCGTCCGTCCGACACCTGGTACCGCACGGTGTGGCCCAAGGCCTGGCCGGCGAGCGACTGGTCGGCCGACCCCGCCGGCTCCGTACCGATGGTATGGGAGACGCCGTGGGGACGGCCGGGGTGGATCGACACCGTCGCCGGCGCCTACACTTGGCGCAACGGCGAACTCGCGACCACGGCGGCGGTGCGCGACCTCTCGCAACTCAGTCCGCTGCACACCCGCGATCTGCTGATCGCCGCCGAGGTCCTCGAACCCGCCACGGCGGGCGAGGACTATCGCACGGATCGCAAACCAGGGCGTCCGTGGAACGACGCCTGGGGCAATCCGCTGATCGTGCTGGCGGCGTCGTTCCATCCCCCACGCCATGACACCACCAACACCACCGCCGTCATGGTGGACAAGCCGTACCTGCGGCCGCGCGACTACCTGATCACCCGCTCGCGCGAGCACTTCGGTTATGCCGCCTCTGTGTATGTCGCGGTCGCCGCCATGGGGGAGAAGCCGCCGCCCGACACGCTGACTGCGGCGGCGGCCACCGGCCCGGCGCTCACCTGGGCAGCGCCCGATGACGCCAAGGTGCTGCGGCAGGCCTGGCTCGACCTGCGGGTCCACGCCCGGGCCGGGGAGTGGAACCAGGACTCCTTCGCCGATCCTCCCTGGAAGGGCCTGCGCAAGGTCGAAGGCGAGGGGCGCATGAGCCTGCTTTCAGCTCCGACGGAGATCCGCTGATGCGCACCCTCTGGACCATCCTGGGCGCGGTGCTGCTGCTGTCCGCCTGCGGCAGCCAGCCGGCGACCCCGGCCAACGCGGACGCCGACCGCCCGCGCTACGAGTCGCTGTACGGCCGGTACTGGCTGGCCCGCATGCCCGATGGCCGGGGCGGGCAGCGGATCGTCCAGCGTCTGGAGTTCATCGCCGGCCAGGTGCGACGCGTCGTCTTCGATCTGGAGATGGCGGAGGTCAACGGCGGGAAGGTGACCTTCGTCGAGACCGAACTGCCGCTGACGGTCACCTCCACCGGCAAGGACTTCATCCTGCTGGACATCGCTGGCGGCAAGGAGGTCTGGCGCATCATGCCGCAGGGGCCCGACGAGATCCGCATCGGCTCCACCACCTTCGTCCGCGGCGATGCCGAGGCGCCCCACAATGCCATCATCCAACGCCGTTGAACCTGCCCACTGTCAGCCACTCCAGGGGCCGCTAGCCTGCAGCGCGAGGATCCTGCCGTGAACGACACCACCGCCGACTGGCTGCGCGAGGCGCTGCTCGCGGGCGAACCGCACGCCTGGCAGCAGCTGTCCGAGCAGTTGCCGCCCGGCCTCGACGTCCCCGCCGAACTGATCGCGGCGGCCCGCTGCCAAGACGATCCTCCGGCAGCAAGCCAGCTCGCCGACTGGTCGCAGCAACTGCGCCGCGCCTGCAGCCGGGCCGCGACCGCCAGGGCTTCTGTGGTCCTGGCCGCCGCCAGCGTCCTGCGCCTGTCGGCGCTCGGCCACGACGATGAGGCCTGGGGCGACCTGCTGCCGCGATGGCTGGTGCCCAGCCTCGCCCCTACCGAACGCGGTCTCGGACTGCTGGCCCTGGCGATGCAGGCCCGCGAACGGCTCGGCTCGGACGACTATGCCGAGATCATGGACGAGGCGGTGCGCCTGCTGCCGGCGGGTTCGGTCCTGCGCGGCTCGCACCTCTACCAGTACACCTTGTACCTCAGCCTGCGCGGCATGCTGCAGCGCATCGCCGACCTGGTCGATCTGCCCCGTCCAGGCGACCAGGAGCCGGAGATCGAGCCGACGCTGCTGGCCGAGTGCTTCTACGATGCCGTCTGCTGCGGACGGACCGGTCAGGCGACCTTCCTCGAACAGCGGCTGCACGGCCTCGCCGAGGCGCCGTGGCAGCGGAACCTCCTCGACCTGCACCGGGTGCACATCCCGGTGCTCGATGCGGTCCTCCATGGCGGGGCCGTCCCCGATCTCCCCGAGGTGGGTTCAGCGGCCATCGCCCGCGCCCTTCTCGGTGGCGACCGCGTCTTCCTCGAGAGCTACGCCGTGGCCGAGAGCCGTGGCGAGATCTCCCCGCTGCTCGCGTTCGACTCGCTGCGCGTCGCGCTCGCCCTCCGCGACCACCACGCCGCCCGGCGCATGCTCGAGGCCCGCGCGGCAGGCATCGGACGGCATTGGCTGGACGACTTCTTCCTGGCCCGCGTCCTGCTGCTCGAGGACAAGCCGGCCGAGGCGGGCGAGACCTACGCCCGGGCCGAGGCCGCCGCCGCCAAGTACGGTGCGGTCGAACGACTGGAGATCGAACTCCGCCTCGCCAGCGAACTGACCCGCCATGACTGCTGCCGCCTCGGCGCCGCTCCCAGCCGCAGCGGGGACGTTGCAGCAGCCCAGCAACCCACCGAGACCGACGAGGCCCTGCTGTGCGGGGCCAGTGCCGCCGCCGCAGGGCTCCGGCAGCGACTGGCGGACCTGTCACTCGACGGGGGGCCGATCCTGATCATCGGACTGGAGGACGGCAGCCGTCCTACCGTCGCCGGCATCCTGCAGCGCCGCGCGGGCGTGGCCGGAGCGGTCCGGCATGTCGTGGCAACCACCTGCGAGATCGGTTCGGCAGCCTGCCTCGCCGCCCTCGATGAGCCTGGCACCCTGCTGCTGGATGGTGTCGATCTGCTGCCGCCGTGCGGTCAGGCGCAACTGGCTGCCCGGCTGCAGCGACCGGTAGCCTGCCGCCTCATGCTCGGTGGAGGTCCAGGTCTGCTGACGGCGGCCGCTGCCGGGTCCTGGCGGGCGGATCTCTTCTGGTCGCTCGCCGACCGCCGCCTCTTGGTGCCGCCGATGACCACCCGCAGTGCCGATCTGCCGGACATCGTCCTGGCGCTGCTGACCACTGCCGGACACCGTCTCCGCTGGGAGGCGCCGGCCCGACGGGCCCTGTCCGCCAGCCAGCTCCCTGGCGGCTGGAGCCAGTTGGTGGCCATCGCCCGCTGCCTGGGAAACCGCCGCAGATTCGGCACCCTCGACGCGGGCCTCCTGTCCTCGGTCCTCGCTGAGCTGACCGAGGAGATGGCGCCGGCGGCACGATGAGCGGAGGACCGCGACAACCGTCCGAGCCGTTCACCGAGGCGATGCGGCGCGCCCAGCAGCAGGCGCGTGTCTCCAGCTCCCACGTCGGCCTTCCGGCGCATCCCAACAATGCGATGCCGCGCAGCGGCATCCAGCCTGACGCCTCGGGTCAGGTCATCTGCCCGTTCTGCCGCAAGGCCTACCACTTCACCGCCGCCCTGCTCAACCGGCAGCTGCGTTGCAGCGGCTGCCGCAGCACCTTCCGCGTCGCCGAGGACCGGCGCACGTTCAAGGTCCAGGCGGCCACGGCCCTGCCGACCCCGGACACCGGCTCGGTCAGCGCCGTCGCCAGGCAGGCCATCAAGCAGGCGAACGTCAATCTCGCCGAGGCCGCCGAGGCCGCCCTACGTGCGATCAGCAAGCAGGACCGGCCAGCCCCGCCAGGATCGGAGACCGCCCTGCGCGCGGCGACGCCCGCGATCGGCGGCAAGCAGGCGACACGCAGCTTCCGCCGCAACAAGGCGAAGGAGGTGGTGCTGACCGGCGAAGGCGCTGCCGCCGGTCGGCGGGTGCGAGCCTACGCCCTCATCGCCGCTGGACTCCTGGCCATCGCCGTGCTGACGACCTGGCTGAGCCGGCCGGACCCGCGCCAGAGCGCCCTGGTCGGGTTCCAGCAGGGCATGTCCTTCGGCCGCCTCGCGATCCTGCAGCGGGCCAACGCCCTGGTCGGAGGCATCGCGCCGATGACCGATCTCGGGCACGCCGCCTTCTCCTCCCCGGTCGATGTGGATCTCGGGCCGTTCACCGAGCGGATCGGCCCCCTGCGCGTCCTGCGCCGTGGCGAATGGTTCGTGGAACCAGGCCGACGCAGCGAGGCCGTCGCCATGCTGGGCGAGGCAGGTCCCGCCGGCTCCATAGCCTTCGCCGAACGTTGCGCCAAGGCCGGCATCCGCGTCGAGCCCTGGGGCGCCGTCGCCGAGGCGGCGGGCCGCCAGGCGCCAGGCGATGGCCCAGAGGCGGGAGTCCTGCGCTCGCTGCTGGAGCAGCGCGAGGCCGCTCCTGGGACGTTCGATGCCCTCGCCACACTCGATGCGCACGGCCTGCCGTCGCAGATCCAGGTCTCCAGCTTCCGCGGCGCGGACGGGACCCTGCTGCTGGCCTCGGGTCCGCCGAGGCATCCGGTCGCCTACCAGGGACGGCTGATCCGCTTCCATGGTCCCGGCTGGCCCGAGGGCTGGATGGTCTTCGAGATCCGCACCGCCAGCACGCCGTGAGTCCGGCGCCGACCCGCCCTCAGCTGCGCACCGTCACCTCCGACCCCAGCTGCGCCACCGCCGGCAGGCCCGGCTGGCCGGGACGCCGCCGACGTCGATCGGGCCGCCATGGCAGTCGCGCAGCCAGACGGCGTGGAAGGGCGGCTGGGCGATGAGGCCGAGCCGTCCAAGTGATACGGGAGTATGATCGCAAACTCGGATCCGGTGACGCAACCACCTTGGGCGTCGATCTCCAGGCAAGCGCGGGCGACGGCCTCGCGTTTGATGTCGCGTAGGCGCATGCCGTTGCGGCGCTGCACGGATTCGTCCTCGGCCAGCAGGGAGACGATGACTGGGACCATGCGGGTCTCGGTGATGCTCTTGCCGTAGGACGACACCTCGTTTTTTGGCGACGCTGATCCAGGTGATCTGCCCTTGCCGCAGGTGGGAAGTGGCCGGGAAGAACCGATAGACCATCTCGACGATGCCCTGCATAACCGAGCGGCGGGCGCGGTCGCCGGCGAGTTGGGGGAACTCGCTGGAGAAGAGCGCCTCCGATGACCGTCAGGGCGGTCGGCACCAGCGGGCACTCGCTCAGCTTCCGGCCGGAGCCGGCGGTGATGTCGACGCACTGGTAGCAACTGCTCCAGCACCATCGCCTGCGCCACGTTGCGGAAGATGACGCCCCGGCTGCTGTGCCCGATCAGGTCGTCGAGCTCTGCCCACGGGCGGACGGCGGCGAGGCGATGCTGGCAGAGGTCGGCTTCGGCCTGGGCCAGCAGACCGCGCTTCGACAGAACCGCCTCAGCCGACCTCACCCACCAGATCGACCCCCTGCGTGCCGGTGATGCGCACCTGCGCCCACTGACCGACCTCCAGGCGGTCGCTCTCGACCAGGGTGACATTGTCGACGTTGTGCGCCTGGCCGGCGTGGCGGCAGGCGAAGACGCCGAAGTCGCGCTGCGCGTCGACCAGGACGGTCAGCTCGCGGCCCTGCCAGCGCGCCAGGCGTTCGATGTGCAGGCGGCTCTGCTGCTCGGAGAAGCGGCGCAGCCGGCTGGCGATGGTGCGGGCGGGCAGCTTGCCTGGCATCTTGGCCGCGGTCGTGCCCTCCTCGTCGCTGTAGGGGAAGGCGCCGACGTGGTCGAAGGGCTGCTCGCGGGCGAACGCCATCAGCCACTCGAAGTCCTCGGCCCGTTCGCCGGGGAAGCCGACGATGAAGGTGGTGCGGATGACGATGTCCGGCATCGCCGCGCGCAGGGCGTCGAGACGCCCGGTGATGTGCGCCAGCTTGGTCTTCCGCCCCATCTGGGCGAGGGTGCGGTCGCTGGCGTGCTGGATCGGCATGTCGACGTAGCGGCAGACGTTGGGCGTCTCGGCCATGGCCGCGATCAGCTCATCGCTGAAATCGTTGGGATAGCAGTAGTGCAGGCGGATCCACGCCTTGGGCGCCGCCGCGGCGACGGCGCGCACCAGGGCCGGCAGCTGCATGCGTCCGTCGAGGTCGCGCCCGTAGTAGTCGAGGTGCTGGCTGATCAGCACGATCTCCTTCACCCCACGCTTGGCGTAGCCGCGCGCCTGCTCGACCAGCTCGGCGAAGGGCCGGCTCACATGCTTGCCGCGGAACAGCGGGATGGCGCAGAAGTTGCAGGTGTTGTCGCAGCCTTCGGCGATCTTGAGGTAGGCGAAGTGCGGTGGGGTCAGCTGGCTGCGCTGGTCATGGCGGGCGCGGTGCGCCTTCAGGCCGGGGAAATGCTCGCGCACCACGGCGGCGAAGCGGTCGTAGTCCTTGAACGCCACCCACTGGTCGACCTCGGGCATGTCGGCCTGCAGCTCGGTCAGGTAGCGCTCGGTCAGGCAGCCGGCGACGAACAGCTTGGCGCCGGGCTTGCGGTCGCGCGCCGCCTGGAGGATGTGTTCGATCGATTCGCGTTTGGCGCCTTCGATGAAGCCGCAGGTGTTGACCAGGACCAGGTCGGCCTCGGGGAGCTGGTCGGTCAGGCCCACCCCCACCGTCTTCAGGGCGGTGACGAGATCCTCGGAATCGCTGAGATTCTTCGAGCATCCCAGGCTGATGAGGGCGGCCTTCGGTGCGGTCATCGGCGGGAGTGTCTGGAGATCCGCGCTTCGCCAAGCGGCAGAGCTGGCACCTTGCGATCCGCTCCAGTGACCCGAGCATACGGCTTGCACCCCCTGGAGCCGCGTCGTGGTCAAGAAGGCAGTCCCCGGTCTCACCCTGCGCATGGCGACCGCCGACGATGCCGAGGTGCTCAACGAGATGATCGCCGCGTTCGCCTCGTACGAGCGCCTGCCCAACGCCTCGAATGTCGCCAGCCTGCGCGCCGAACTCAGCCGCACGGACCGGGTCATGGAGGCGGTGATCGCCTTCCTCGACGGCAAGGCGGTCGGATTCGCGGTCTTCTTCCACACCTACGCCACCTTCATCGCCAAGCGCGGCCTCTACCTCGAGGACATCTACGTCCGCGAGGAGTTCCGCAACA
>JAIFKN010000243.1 GCA_020049615.1 bacterium
GGCCGGTGTCGCCCGACAGGCACAGGTGCACCGCGTCGAGCACGGTGGTCTTGCCGGCGCCGTTGTCACCGATGAGGAAGAGGTGCCCGCCATCGCGCAGTTCGATGGTCTCGTCAACCAGATTATGGAAACCGACCAGGCGTAGGCGGGTCAGGCGCAGGGTGGTCACGCTGGACCCTCCGCATCGCGCTGCTGCCAGCGTTCCAGCAGGCTGGTGCCGGCCTCGCGGATGTCGTAGGCGGACAGGCCAGGCAGGCAGCGGTACCACTGCGCGTCCTCGGCCCCGACGGCGTCGGATCCGGGCGGCGCCGGGATCTCGGCCAGGAAGCGCCAGCGCACCAGCCGCGGCATCACCTGGCGGAGGGCGCGGCGGGCCGCCTCCTGCGGCTCGGCCTGGCCGAGCTCGGCGAGGCGGCGGGCGGCGAAGGCCGACAATTCGCCGAAGGCGAAGGCCGGCTGCTCGTCATCGTCCTCGGTGGCGTTGTCGGCCTCCAGGCGCACCTGGTAGAACTCCAGCACCAGGAGGAAGCCGAGGCAGTCATGCACGCCGGCGAATTCCAGCACCCCGGTCTGCGACGGAGTCAGCGCCGGATTGGCCAGACGCGGCCGGTACAGCCGCGCGAGCTGCGGCCGGACCTGCAGTTCGAGGCCGAAGAAGTGGCGGAAGAAGGCCGCGATGTCGTCCTGGTGGCGGCGTAGGAGGTTGAAGGCGGCGCGGTCATCGGCTCGGTAGAAGAACGGCGCCTCGGTCAGCGCCGCGAGGATGCGCGTGCGTTCGCGCGGAGACAGCGCGGAGAGCAGCAGGTCGTCAGGCATCGGCGACCTCGCTAAGCAGCGCATCCGGCGCGTCCAGCTCCAGCGGTCCAGCCAGCGCCGCGCGACCCGCTCGCGGAGCCAGCGCCAGCCGGCGCTCGGCCAGCTCGCGGCCCTGGCCGAGCCAGCCGAGGCGGCAGGCGTCGAGCCAGCGGCGCTGCTCGTCGGGGCCGACGAGCGGCTCGGTGGAGGACTGCAGTGTCGCCAGCGCGGCCGACGCGCCGCCGGAGAGCACGCGCTGGCGCAGCCAGGCCGCGACCTGGTCGTGGCGGCGGCGGCGCAGTTCGCGCTCGGCCACCACCGGTCCATGCGCTGGGGCCAGCACCGCCAGCCGGGCCGGACCGGCCTCGCGGGCTCGCCGCGGCGGCAGCGGCGCCGGCTGCCGGCCGTCGCCATGCCAGGTGTGGCCATCAAGGCGCAGCAGCACCAGGCCGGCGAGGCGTTCGCCCCAGGTGGCGGCGGCAGCGGCGGCCTCCGCGCCGGCCGGCAGCGCCAGCAGCTCGGCCTGGCGGGCGCGCAGGTCGGCGAGCACGGCGGTGCGCCGGGCGCGCTCGCCGACCTCGGCGTGCAGGCGGCGCACCACCTCGGCGGCGGCGGCGTTGACCCGGCGGCAGGCCTCCTCCAGTGGACCCTCCTCGGCGAGGAAGCGGTCGAGCGCGTCCAGCACCGCCGCCGGTTCGGCGTCCAGCACCGCCGCGCCCTCGGGATCCAGCTCGGCCAGCTCGGCGCGGTGGGCGGCGGCGAGGGCGGCGAGGGCGGCCAGCGCCTTCGGCCGGCGCAAACGCTCCAGCTGTTCGACGCCGACGGCGCGCAGCGCGGCGAGGGGCCGCAGGTACCAGGCGATGTAGCGGCCGAGGCGCTCCTCCAGGCGGCGGTAGTCCTCGCGCGCGAACGGCCGGGTGGCGAACAGCAGCATGCCCTGGCGCAGGTCGGCGAGATCGTCGTCGATGTCGGTGGCCAGGCGCTCGGCGCGGCGCAGCAGCCACGGGGCGCGGCGCCGGACTTCGGCCTGGGCCGGTTCGGCGGCCTGGGATGGATCGAGGCCGCGCAGCAGGCGGGCCAGTTCGGCGAAGACCCCGGCCAGGTCCTGGAGCAGGTTGGAGGCGGCACCGGCGCGGCGGACGGCGGCGTCGAGGCGCGACTCCAGCCAGCGCAGCAGGGCGGCGGCATCGTCCTCCAGCAGGTAGCGGAAGCGCTCGCGCCGGTTGTGGGCGTAGTCGCGCACCAGCTGGTGGTCGAGGGTCCGCACCAGCGCGCCCCAGGCGACCAGCTGGTCGAGGGCGGCATCGCCGGCAGCGTCGCCCGGCCAAGCGTCGCCCATCGCCTCGGCGACCAGCCGCAGCAGATCGGTGTGGGTCGGCCGCGCCTCGTGGGCGCGGCGCAGGCGGGCCAGCTCGTCGACGATGGCGAGGTACAGCGGCGCCGACTCGGCGGTGGCCAGGCGCAGCACGTCGCGGCGGACGCCGGCGAGGATGCGGACGGGCAGGCGGTCGGGCACGCGCCGCACGGCCGGTCCAGGCTTGTCCCGGGTGGAACCCCGCCATACCCGCAACCCATGCCCAAGGTCCGTCGTCGCGCCGTCGAGCCCGTCCTCTCCCGCCATCGCGCCCCCGCCGACATGCCGCTGGAGGAATGGCAGCGCCGGCTGCGCGAGGACTTCGGCCGCGAGCAGCCCTTCCGCCTGGCCATCGAGGAGGGCGAGGGCCTGCCCTGCGAGGCGCGGGTCGACAACCCCGGGCGCGGCACCAGCTACCGGGTCAGCCTGCGCGGGAACGGCGCCGACCGCTGCACCTGCCCCGACTTCCGGGTCAGCGGCCTCGCCACCTGCAAGCACCTCGCCTTCGCCCGCCACGCGCTGGCGCGCCGGCTGGGCCAGCGGACCTGGGCGCGCCTGCTCGCCGATCCGCCGCAGCCGGCCTTCTCCGAGATCGTCCTCTCGCGCGGCGACGACCGCCGGCCGCGTTTCCTCCCCGGCGCCAATCTGCCGCCGGCGCTGGCGACGGTGGCGAAGCGGGTCTGCGGCCCCGACGGCCTGATCATCGCCGAGCGCGGCCTTGACCGTCTGGCAGCGATCGCCCGCGAAAGCCAGCACGAACTGCGCCTCGATCCCGCGGTGTCCGAAAACGAGGCCCAGCGGCACGATGATGCCGCCCGCCGGAAGCGCATCGACGGCCTGTTCCCGCAGGGCGCCGACTCGGCCCGTTTCGCCCACCTGCTACGCGTGCCGCTGCATCCCTACCAGCGCGACGGGGCGCTCTTCGTCGCCCGTGCCGGACGCGCCCTGCTCGCCGACGACATGGGCCTGGGCAAGACCATCCAGGCGATCGCGGCGCGCGCCATCTTGGCCCGTGCGGGTCTGGTGCGACGCACGCTGATCGTCTGCCCGGCCAGCCTGGTGCACCAATGGGGCGAGGAGCTGCACCGCTTCGCTGGCGAGACGCCTCTGGCCGTGACCGGTCCGCCGCAGGTGCGCTCGCGGCTGTGGGAAGATGCGGAGGCGCCGCTGAAGCTCTGCACCTACGATGCGGTGCACCGCGATCTGGCCCTGATCCGCGCCTGGGATCCCGACCTGCTCATCCTCGACGAGGCGCAGCGGATCAAGAACTGGCCGACCCGCGCCGCCCAGGCGGTGAAGCGCATCGAGGCGGCTCATGCCGTGGTCCTCACCGGTACCCCGCTGGAGAACAAGCTGGAGGAGCTGCACTCGCTGGTCGAGGTGATCGATCCGCACCTGCTCGGACCGCTGTTCCGCTTCCGCCACGCCCACGAGAAACGCGACGCTGACGGCCGGGTGGTCGGCTACGCCGGTCTCGACCGCGTCGCCGACAGCCTGCGCGGGGTGCTCATCCGCCGCACCCGCGCCCAGGTGCTGAAGCAGCTGCCGCCGCGCAGCGACCGCACCCTGCTGCTGCCGCTGGGGCCCGAGCAGCGCCGGCACCACGACGAGAACCGCGAGATCGTCGCGCGCATCGTCCAGCGCTGGCGGCGCATGGGTTTCCTGCGCGAGGAGGACCAGCGCCGGCTCACCGCCGCGCTGATGCGCATGCGCATGGCCTGCGACAGCACGTATCTGCTCGATCCGCAGCTCGACGAGGGCGCCAAGGTCGGCGAGATCGCCGATGTGCTCGAGGAGTACTTCGCGGGAGCGCCGGACGGCAAGGCGGTGCTCTTCTCCGCCTGGCTGAAGATGCACGAACTGGTCGCGCGCGAACTGGAACGTCGCGGCTGGGGCCACGTCCTCTTCCACGGCGGCGTGCCGACGCCGGGCCGCGGCGAGCTGGTGCGACGCTTCCGCGAGGATCCCGCCTGCCGCGTCTTCCTCGCCACCGATGCTGGCGGCGTCGGCCTCAACCTGCAGTGCGCCTCGCTGGTGGTGAACGCCGACCTGCCGTGGAACCCGGCGGTGCTGGAGCAACGCATCGCCCGCGTCCACCGCCTCGGCCAGGCCCGGCCGGTGCAGGTGGTCAATCTGGTGGCCGAAGCCAGCATCGAGTCGGGCATCCTCGGCCTGCTGTCATTCAAGCGCGCGGTGGCGGCCGGCGTCCTCGACGGTGGCGAGGGCGAGGTCGACCTCGGCGGCAGCCGGCTCAAGCGTTTCATGGAGCAGGTCGAGAAGGCGACCGCTCCCGCCCCGACGCCATCTGCCCCGGCAGCGGAACCGGAGACGGCGGCTGCGCCCGCAGCGGAACCTGCGACCGACGTGCTCGTAGGAGCAGGCCGCGCCCTGGCTGGGCTGGCCGGACTCTTCGCCACCGCCGAGGTCCGTCGCGATGCCGCCGGGACGGGCTACCTGCACCTGCCGCTGCCCGCCGATCCCGCCCGCCTGGAAGCGTTGCGCCGGGCCCTGGACGCTCTGGCGGCCCTGGCCTGATGCGTCCGAGAGTCAGCCGCGACGAACCTGTCTCCGCTAGACGTGAACTGGAATTCGCTGGCTTCGGGCTTCGTGTCAGGCTGCGAGTGACGTGGGCGGTCTCCCCGTTGTCCACCTTTCTGAGCACCACGATCCTGTGCTGCACGCCGGCGTCCCAAAGCCTGAAGCCCGGCCTGTCAGGCTGGGCGTCGTGGGGCCTGACCGGTCGGTGGCGGATCGAGCAGCCGAGCCAAACGATCAGCTGCCGTACGGTATCCACCGCGCTCCCGCATGATGGCGAGCATCTCGGGGTAGGTGCGGGGCTGGCGCGTCAGGTCGTCGTGGTAGCGGTGCATGCCGTGCACAACGGCATCGGGCCGCTGGTCGAGGAGGAGGCTGAGGAATGCGTCGGGGTCCAGGACCTCCGTCTGCACGCCGTCGTGAGCGAATGACGCCGGAAAATCGCGGCGGTTCCGCGTGACGATCACCGCAGCCTGACTGGCGAGGGCAGCAGCGATCACGTGCGCATCGTCAGCATCGTGGTGACGTGCCCGGCGGATGATGACCGCCGCGGTGGGCAGATGCGGCGTTACCGCGGCGTCCGGCAAGCACGCGGCAGGAAGCGCCTGTTCCATGGCCGCACGGCGGCGCGCCACTGCTGCCGGAGGAAAACCCTCGCGGACCAGACTGCGGGTGTATTCGACGGCGATGCGTTCGCTCCACACCAGTGTGCAGGCGCCGTATTCAGCCGCGTAGACGAGCGGGTCGGCGGTCGCAATGCTGTACAGGATGTTCGCATCCAGGACGGCGGTCAGCGTCACGTATCGATCTCGCCTCCGGCGGCGACCATGGCGGCCAGGGCTGGGCGGCGGCGCTGCCAGCGGGCGCGCAGGCGCTCGACGTCGCGACGGGCCAGCCGGCGGTGGCTGCCGACGCGATGGCAGGGCAGCAGCCCATCGTCGATCAGGCCGATGAGATGCGGCCGGCTGACGCCGAGGACGGCTGCAGCCTGCGTCGTCGTCAGATCGCTGGTCGGAGCCGGCTTCTGCAGCAGACCCGCCACCCAATCGCGCGCTGCGCGACGGTGCAGTTGCGTGAGCACGACCGGACGCGCCTGACGCCGCAGACGGACCTGGACGGTGACGCCGGTGACCTCGCGGAGGTCGATGGCCGGACGTCGGGGCGTACGGGCTGGCATGGCGCGATGGGCGGTGGTCATGGGCACAGCCTACGGATATCTGCAATAAACGCAACGGCGGCATGGAGAGCGTGCACGCCGGATGCGCCCCGATCGCAATGCGGCCTGCTGCACCAGGCCGAGGGCGCGCAATACACCGCCGACGTCACCGAGCCGGGCTGTCTGCTCCGGCGCCGCATGGTGGCGAGCGATGCCGGGGCGGCAGCCAAGGCCGAGGTGGAAGGCATGGCGGTCCGCGCCGATGACGGCACGGCGATCACCTGGCGCACCGGCGTGGCGTCGAGCACTCGCGTGCGGCTGCTGTTCGGACCGGTGGTGACGGCCTGGCAGCCGCCGCTGCTGGGACGGACGGCACCGTGCTGCTGCCCGCCGGCTGGCGGCCGACGGTGGTGCGGCGCGAGCGTGGCACGGGCTTCTGAACTCGGCTGCGCCGCCGTTGTCCGATCATTCGCCCAACGGTCGCGACCACGACCGCTCGCGCCGGATCCGTGCGGACCCACCTGTGGTGCCGGGGACGCCGGCGCGTGCGGCCAGACCTGGACGGGTGTGATCAGCGCCGGGCGGCGGCGAGGATATCCGCGGGCAGATCCTCGATCTGCTCCGGCGGGACGCAGACGACCTTGCCGTCGCGCCAGACCACCAGGTGCACGC
Source organism: bacterium (assembly GCA_020049615.1). The sequence goes on from JAIFKN010000243.1 coordinate 6,513, forward strand.
CGTTTCTCCGGGCGAGCTCACGGGCGCGCTGCGCCGCGCGCACGAGCGCCGGCCCGACCTTGTCCATCGCCCCCGAACGTCGATCCGCGCTGTGGCCCAACGCCGCCGTATCGAGGACCGCCACGGCCGCTGGCTGCACAACCAGTGGATGTCGAACCGCTGATTGCACTCTGCGATGACGGTGCGGTCTATGCCGTCGAGCCGGCTGCTCCTGCAGCTCAAGCCGCTGAACCAGCGTGTGCGGCACCCGCAGCGACATCCCCAACGCCGGCAACACCGTCCGATTCCCCGGAACACCAGCCGGCTCCGGTTTCCGACCAGCGCGCACCTGGAGACCGCTTCGCCCAGTACAATCATTGGCAACGGCAACACATCTTCAGCCGCATGCGCGGACGGCGGTGAGACGCCGACGGTCAGTTCACCGCGTGGGGATACATGCGCTTTCCCGCAGATGTCGAGCCGCCCCCTGATGGTGGACGCTGGATTTCCCCCGATCGGATGCCACGCCTGGGCATGGCACGTCTTCTCCATGCCGCTCCGTCGCTGCCCGCCGTCCAGGAAGCTCGGGCAGCCCGACGTGCGCTCGCCGTCCTCACCACGGCGCCGCAGCGGGTACGCCGCGACACGCCGACGCCGGCATGCGACGCCTGGGCTTGGGCGCGGCTCCATCTCGTTCCGCTGGCCTGCACGAGCCGAGCGGTGCGCGACCTCGTGGCGCAGATCGATCGGTACCGTATGCGCTGCCGCCGCGGTCACCGGCCTGACACCCGAGCCCTGGAGCTGTGCATGGAGCGGCTGCCGGAGCTGAGGGGCGCTGTGGACGGCCCGGCTGTACGGAAGCGCATCGAGTCCAGCACGCCGGGCATCGACCTGTTCAACTGCCGATCGCTGGAGCACTACGAACAGCTCATGCGCCGGGCCCGTCGTGCCGGTGGCTGGCTACGGCAGGTGCATCGGTAGCTGCCGCCAATCCGCTCGGCAGCGCCGTGGCGAACTCAGGAGCGCGGGCGCCGCGGCGGCGTCCCGGTCGGCAGCGGATCGCGGAGGGCGGCGAGGCGGTCGCGTCGCCTGGTTTTCAACTCCCCTTCGCCGGCCGGTCGAACCTCACGGGGCCCGCAGCAGCGCCACCCGGTGCGCACCAGGCGTGGTCCGGAGCCTCGCCGCTCCCGTCGCCCAGCCCTGCCAGGCGCCGTCGATCACCACACCGAAGCGTCCGGGCGGCAGGGCGACGCGGCCGGGTCCCGTCCCGTCGTCCAACCACCACGCCCACACCCCGCCTGGCAGGTTGCGCCAGGTCGGCCGGCGGGCGCGCTGGGCGATGGCGCGCAGGCGTTCGCACAGGGCCGCGCCCAGGCGGGTGTCCTCGGCGCAGCGCAGCAGCACCCCGGGCGGGGCGTCAGCCGCACTGCCGGCATCGCCGACCAGCGCCTGCTCCACCGCTTCGAGATCCTGGCGCAGGCCGTTCGCCCACGTCCCGGCCTCGTGCAGCATCCCGGCCAGGGCGGCGCGGCCGTCGCGCTCGGCGAGATCAGGCATGGCCACGTCCAGGCCGGGCACGCCGCCGCCGTCGGCCGCGACGGCCGCCGCCAGGGCGGGCGGCACCGGCAGTCCGGCCCGCAGCAGTTCCACCGCCTGCCCGTTGCGGCCCTCGCGATCGGAGGCCAGGCGCACCACCCAGCCGTCCGGCCCCAGCAGGTCCATCGCCGCCGCGAACTGGGTCGGCTCGACCCGGGCCCCCGGCTGTCCGGCCGCGGACGCACGCCGCATCGCCGTCTGCCGGGCGTGGCGCCACTGCGCTTCGCTGCCGTGTTCGGCCAGCCAAGGCGCCGCAGCCGCAAGCAGACCCTCCGGAGCGTTCGCCAGCAGCAGCGCCACGGTGGCGTCGCCGCTGCGCGCGGCGGCGAGATCGAGGACCTCCCACGGCACCGGCCGGCCGGCGCGCAGGGTCAGGTGGAGGAGGATGTCGCCCAGCGCCGGACCCACCGTCGGCGCGGTCGGCGGCTGCGCCGCGAGCGCGAGGCCGAGATGGTGCCCGCGCATCCAGCCCGGCGCCCAGGCCAGCATCCGGCGCAGGGCGGTGACTGCCGCGGCCGGGTCGTCCGGTGCCAGCGCCGCCAGGCGGGCGCGCTCGGCCCAGGCCGCAGCCGATCCCGGACACGCCCGCGCCGCGACCTCCAGCGCCGCCCGCGCCGCGTCGATCCACCCGGCCCGCTGATCCGCAGCCGCCCGACCGGCCTGGTCCAGCCACATCCGCGCCAGGACGGTGGCCAGACGGTGGCCCTGCGGATGCTCGCGCTCGCGCAGCGAGGTGAGGAAGCCCAGGTCATGCGGCGGCTGCGCGGGCGGCGCGGCCTCGTCCGGGCGCACCCGGGCGCGGCGCTCGTTGTCGACCGCCTCCGCCTGGGCGGTGCGCAGCCGGTCGAGCCGGTCCAGCTCGCGGGCGCGCCGCGCCTCGTCGGCCAGCGGCAGCAGGCCCAGCGCGCCCACGATGACGATGGCGGCGAGGCCGACGAGGCTCCAGCGCACCCGCAGCGCGGGAACCGGGACTACGATCGGGGAACCGGACAGACCACGCGCCAGCAGCACGCCCAGCAGCACGGCCAGCGCCGCCAGCGCCGGGCTGGAGAGCAGGAACTCGGCCCCGCCATGCAGCGCCAGATGCGCCAGTCCGAGGCCACCTCCCAGGGCGAGCGGATGCCGGATCCCGCCGCCTTCGCCACCGGCACCGCCGCCGCGGCGCCAGGCCATCGCCACCGCCGCGATGATCCCCGCCGCGACCAGCGCCAGCCCGGCCCAGCCCAGTTCCAGCCACAGCTGCAGCGGATCGCTGTGCAGATCAGTGAGGGTCAGCGGTTCGAACGCCGCTTCGCCACTGCGGCGCCAGGCCAAGGCGGTGGTCCCGGCGCCGGAACCGAAGGCCCCCGCCGCGGCCGCCACCGGCACCGCCGCCCGCCACATCAGCATCCGGCCGTTGAAGGTCGCGGCGTCGGCCTCCAGCTGGACATAGCGAGTCTGCACCGGTGCCAGGTTGACCAGCCACAGCCACAGCCCGGCCAGGGCGAGGATGGCCGGCACCGCCCAGCGCCGCCGACGTCCCGGAATCACCACCACCAGCAGGGGCACGCCGATCAGCAGCATCACCGCCGTGCCGCCGCGGCTGGCCGACAGCACCACGGCTGCCGCCAGCGCCGCCGCTGCCCAGGCGTACTGGCGGCTGCGCCAGCGGGTCAGGGCCAGGGCCAGCGGCACCAGCATGGCCCAGCAGGCCGCCGCCTGGTTGGGCGAGACGAAGGTGCCACGCACCCGACCCGGGCTGCCATTGGGCGAGGGGAACTCCGGCCACAGCGCGGCCAGGACGATGGCCAGGCCGGCATGGACGGCACCGGCCACCACGATCATCCCGGCCAGACGCCAGGCGCGGTCGCCCGGCCACAGCAGCGCGGCGGCGGCGGCGAGGGCGGCCAGACCGGCGATCCAGCCCAGGGCGCTGCGCGTGGCGTCAGGGTCGATCGAACGCACCGCACCGCCGACGCCCAGGGCGCGCAGGTCGGCCTCGGCCCATGGGTGCGAACCCGATCCCGGCCACACCTGCAGCACCAGGACCGCCGCCACCGGCAGCGCGGCGCAGACGATCCACCCCAGCGGCGGCAGGTGCCAGCGGCGCGGCAGACTCCAGGCGGTGAGGGCCAGGGCCAGGCCGGCGAGGATGGCGGAGGCCTCGCGCAGGCCCGGGACCTCGCCGCCCCACAGCAGCAACGGCATGAGGACGGCGGAACCGGTCAGCAGCCGGGCAACCAGGCGGGCGCGACTGCGCCAGCGGGAGTCCCCGAGCCCGCCCCACGGATCGGGCCAGGACCTGCCCTCCGGCATGCTCAGTCCTGCTTCGGCTTCGCGTGGACGGCGGTGGTCGGCTTGGCCTCGGCGGCGGTGGCCGGCTTGGCGAACGTGGCGGTGGTGGGCCGCACGAACGTGGTGGTCACCGGCCGTGGCTTGGCGTCCTGCCCGGCGTAGTTGTAGCCGTAGCCGTAACCGCCGCCGCGCGCCTTGGCCGCGTTCAGCACCACGCCGACCAGCTTGGCCTGCAGCGGGGCGAGCCGGGCCAAGGCCGCCGCCAGCAGATGGCGCAGGGTGAAGCTGTCACGCGTCACCAGGATGATGCCATCGGCCAGTTCGCACAGCGGCATGACGTCGGCGACCAGCGCCACCGGCGCCGAATCGCAGATGATGTGGTCATAGCGCGTCCGCGCCGCGGTCAGGAACGCCTCCAGCGCCGGGCTGTGCAGCAGTTCGCCGGGATTGGGCGGGCGCTCGCCGGCCGGCAGCACGTCGAGGCGCTCGATGCCGCTCGCGATCGGCCCGACCACCTCCCCGGCCAGCAGCAGGCTGAGACCGCGGGTGGCGTCGAGCGCCAGCTGCTGGTCCATGCCGGCCCGGCGCAGGTCGCCGTCGATCAGCAGCACCCGGCCGCCGGTCGCCGCCAGTGCGGCGGCGAGGCGGGCGGCGGTGGTGGTCTTGCCTTCGCCCGACATCGACGAGGTGACGACCAGGATCCGGCCGCCGCCCTCCGGCCGCGGTACCAGGGCCAGGCGCAGGGCAGCACGCAGGGTGCGGTAGGCCTCGGCCAGCTCGGCCGGGTGCGCCGGGTCGCCGCCGGCGCCCAGCGGACGCAGGCCATCGGCGTAGGGCAGGGCGGCCAGCACCGGCAGACCGCTCAGCTCGCTGGCCTGGGCTCCGCGCAGCCGGCGGTCGAGGGCGTTGGCGACCAGCGCCGCACCAACCCCGCCGACCCCGCCAGCCAGCACCGCGGCGGCGAGGATCAGCATCAGGCGGACGTTGACCGGCTTCGGCCCGGCCTCGGGCGGATCGGTCACCACCACCTGCTTGGCCTCCAGCCGGCTGAGCACTTCTTCTTCACCCAGGCGCAGGCGCAGGTTCTCCAGCATGCGCGCCTGGGTCGCCGTCTCCTGGGTCAGGGCGTCGAGCCGCACCAGATCGCCGCGATAGCTGTTGAGCTGCTTCTCCGACCCCGCCAGCAGGGCGTCGATGCTGGCCTGCTGGGTCAGCAGGGCGTCCTGGTCGGCGAGCAGGGCGGCGCGGGCGGCGGCGATGGCGGCAAGCAGCTGTTCGCGCTGGGTGACGAGGGCCTGGTCCTGCTGCAGGCGGTGGGGGTGGCGCGGCCCGACCTGCAGGCTCAGGGCGGCGGCGGCGGCCTCGGCCTCGAGCAGGGCCTGGAACTGCTTCTGCACCGTCGGATCGGCGGCGATGTCGGGCACGCACAGCAGGGCATCGCGGCGTGCAGCCTCGGGCGCCGCATCGGCCTGCTTGACCAGGCGCACCTTGGCCTGCACCCCGGCCAGCTCGCGATCGACCAGGACGCGCTGCTGGGTCAGGGCGATCAGCCGGGCGGCAAGGTGGTTCTGCGCCGGATCGGCGGACAGGATGCCATGCTGGTCGCAGTAGGCGTTCTGCGCCTCCTGGGCCGCACCCAGGCCGGTCCGCGCCTCCTGCACCTGGTCGCGCAGGAAGCGCACCGCGCCCGAGGCCCGCTCGGAAACCGTCTCGCGACCGCTGCGCTGGTAGGCGGCGATCAGCACGGACAGCAGGCGTTCGGCGCGTTCGTGGCTTTCATCGCGCAGGCGCACCTCGATCGACCACGAATCGCGCGAGGTCGCCACCTTGATGCGCTTGGCCAGGGTCTCCGTGGGATCCTCGGCCAGGTCGTAGGGCGCCTCGGCGCGGCGGCCGGTCTCATCGAGGGCGGTGCGCAGCACCGGTCGCGACAGCAGGCGGTCGCGGTGGGTGTTGAGCAGGGCGAAGTCGATGCGGTCGGTCTCCGGCTCGCGCGCCCAGTCCACCGCCTGGCGGCCCCGCGATACCTCCAGACGCGCCACCGCCTCGTACAGCGGGGTGACGCGCAACCCGGCGATCAGCACGGTGGTGGTGCAGGCCAGCCCGACGGCCAGCGCCAGCCAGCGGCGGGCGGCGAGGATGCGCACCAGGTCGTGGAGGGAGAGCGAGACGTCGGGTTGGGGGAGGTCTGCCAAGCGTGGGCGTTATGCCGTGGTCACGGAGGCGTGGCAATGCTGAAGCTGGCCTGGGAGCAGGCTTCAGCCCTGAAACCGTCCCCGTAGCACCGGCTTGTAGCACCGGCTTGTAGCACCGGCTTGTAGCACCGGCTTGTAGCACCGGCTTCAGCCGGCCCGGCCGGCGGACTTCTGTCCGCCGTGGGGGCGTGGCAATCGCTGCCACGGTTCGGACCGGCGACGTCCGGAGCGTCAGGACTGCGGCTGGTAAGGACTGCGGCTGGTAAGGACTGTCCTTAACGCTCGCGGGCGGATGCGGCTGTTAAGGACCGGCTGTTAAGGACGGGCGGGATGCGGCTGTTAAGGACTGTCCTTAACGCCCGCAGTCCTTAACGCCCGCAATCCTTTTCCGATCGTGGCCCTGCGACTTGTCTGATGCAGCTCAGCCGTAGGCTTACCGCATGGATTCCAGCGTGGTAATCAACCGGATCACGATCAGGCCGGAACTATGCGGAGGCCGACCGTGCATCCGCGGGATGCGCATCCGCGTGGCGGACATCCTGGATCTCCTCGCCAACGGACTCAGCGCCCAGCACGTCGTCGAAGAACTGCCTGATCTGGAGCCAGCCGATGTCCAGGCCGCTCTGCTCTACGCCCGTCGGCGCACCGATCATCCGATCCTGGCTGCCTGACGCATGGCCCGCGCCGTGGCATCCGCCAAGCCATCCGGTCAGATCCACATGGCCCCTGGCAGGCATCGGTGATCGACGTGGACCTCGATCCGGACCCCCCTGAGGTCCGCGCGCGCATGATCGCCCTGCTCCGGCAGGCAGGTCCGGCCCGCAGGTTGGCCCTGGCACGCTCGCTGACCATCGCCACCCGCGCGATGTCGTGGGCGGGGCAGCGTCGCCGGCAGCCCGATCGTCCGCTTGCCGAGGCCGAATCCGTATTCGTCGGTCTGCTCTACGGGGTCGAACTGGCCAACCGCCTGGATGCGTGGCGGGCGAAGCGGTGAACGAGGACCCCTTCCTGGCCTTGGCGCCGGTGGTCGAGGCCTGCAATCAACTCGGCATCAGGTATTATGTCGGCGGTTCCCTGGCCAGTTCCCTGCATGGCGTCCCCCGGGCGACCAACGATGTCGATGTCATAGCGGCGCTGCAGCCGCAGCATGCGGATGAACTCGTCAGGCGCCTTGCCGACACGTATTACATCGACGCGCAGATGATTGTCGCATCCTTGCGGCAGAACATCCCCGCCAACCTCATCCATCTCGGCACCATGGTCAAGATCGACCTGTATGGCGAGCGCAGCATGCCGTTCTCCGGCGAGGCGCTGCTCCGAGCCATCAGCGAGACACCGCCCGGTTGTCCGCTGCCCATCCGGTTCGCCAGCCCTGAGGACGTCGTCCTGGCCAAGCTGCGCTGGTATCGTGACGGCGGTGAGCGATCCGAACGGCAGTGGGGTGATCTCCTCGGCATCCTCCGGGTCCAAGGCGATGCCCTCGACCTGGCCTATATGGATCGGTGGCTGGATCGCTTGGGGGTGCGGGATCTCCACCAACGCCTGTTGTCCCAGGTCTGACAGTCTCTGGTCTCTGGTCTCTGGTCCCTGGTCTCTGGCCTCTGGCCTCTGGTCTCGGCACAGCCGCCTCATCCACAGAACCGGTGCCAGTTCTGGCGCAGATTCCAGCCGGCGCTTGCGGGCCAGCGCCTAGCGCCCAGCGCCCAATGGCGTTCACTGAAGAACCGGCATGGACAGGTTAAGGACGACCATGGACAGGTTAAGGACGACCATGGACAGGTTAAGGACTGGACAGGTTACCCTCCTGGGTGAACACCCACGGCAGATATCGGCGCCCGCCCCTGCCGTTTGAGGTTTCAGTTTGAAACCTCAAAGCGGCCGACTCGTCATCCGTCAGTTGGAAGCGGAAGTCCTCCGGGAACCGTCCTTCGTTGCGCTTGACCGCCAGGTTCAACGCCTTGGTCGGAACCTCATAGAGCCGGGCCAGATCGGCGTCGAGCATGACTCGCTGCCCACGGACGCAGTGGATGGTGGGCTCGATGGTTACGACAGGAACTGTAGGCATGTGCATGCAGCGGGTGGGTTTGTACGACCCTGCCGCAATCTCGAGATCAGTCAATACGGACCCCTGCCGTATGCCCCCGGCGAGGCCGCGGTCATCAGTCTGGCTTTGCATGCCAGCATCCCGACGGTTGCCATCGATGAGCGCCATGCCCGGCACATCGCACGCAGCTGTGGCCTCCTCCTGACCGGATCGCTCGGACTCCTGATTCGCGCACAGCGCCTCGGCGCGTCCATCGA
>JAIFKN010000223.1 GCA_020049615.1 bacterium
CGCATGCCGCCGGGGTGCGCATCCACCTGACGCTCAACATCACGCTCGGCGCCCGCGAACTCGGCCGCGCCGCCCGCACCCTGGCCTGGGCCGAGCAGTCCGGGGTCGACGCGGTGCTGATCTGCGATCCCGCCCTGCTCGAACTGATGCCCGCCTTCCCCCGCCTGCAGGCGCACTGGAGCACGCAGGCCGGCATCGGTTCGTCGGCCGGGGTGCGCGCGGCGAAGACGCTCGGCATCGCCCGCGTGGTGCTCGCCCGCGAGCTGTCGCTGGCCGAGATCGCGCCGTGCGCGCAGCAGGGCCCCGAGGTCGAGGTGTTCGCCCAGGGCGCGCTGTGCTTCGCCGTCTCAGGCCACTGCTCGATGACCTCGTGGATCGGCGGGCGCAGCGGCAACCGCGGCACCTGCACCTCGATCTGCCGGGTCAACTGGAGCTGCAACGGCGGCGCCCACGCCCGGCCGCCGCGTGCTGCCCGAGCTGACGCGCCTGGGTGTCGCCAGCCTGAAGATCGAGGGCCGGCTGAAGACCGCCGACTGGGTCACCACCGCGGTGTCGCTGTACCGCCGTGGCGTGGCAGGCGCCGCCTCGGCGGACGAGCTGTGGCGCGAGGCCGAGGCGCTCGGCGCCTATGCCGGCCGCGACCTCACCGATGGCTACTTCAGCGGCGCGCGCAGCGGCCTGGTGCATCCCGACGAGGGCCGCAGCAGCGGCACCGCGCCGGCCTGCGACGACCAGGATCCACCGCGCGAGCTGCGCGTCGCCTGCGAAGCCGACGGCAAAGGCCTGCGCTGGACCGTCGACTGCGGCGCCCGCCACGAGGTCTTCACCACCAACCGGCCGGTCGCCCATCCCGGACGCGACGCGGTGTGGCTCGACCTGCGCGCGCGCATCGTCGAAGGCCTGCCCGAGGGCATCGCACTGACCGCCTGCGAGGACCGCGCCGGCGGCCTGCGCCTGCCGCGCCGCACCGCCAACGAGATCGCCGCCCGCATCCTGCTGATCAGCCGCCCGCGCGAGGACGGTGTCGACCGGCTGAAGGTGGTCATCCCCGAGGCCGCGCGTGTCGCGCTGGCGCCGCGTCAGCCGCACCCGGACAACCGTCGCACGCCGAAGGACGCGCCGACCCGCGCCCGCCTCGACCTCGCCCAGGCCGCCGCCTTCGCCGCCGCCGTCGCTGGTGATCAGGTGCAGATAGCGGTCGAGGTGCGTGACGCCGAACAGCTGGCCAGCGCCCGCGTTGCGCTCGGTGCGCGCCTGGTCGCCGCCCTGCCGCCGGTGCTGTACGAGGGCGACCTGCCTGGCGCCGCCGCCGTCTGCGCGGTCTGCGCCCGTGACGGGATCGCCATCGAGGCCAACGGCTGGGACGGCTGGCAGCTGGCGCGCGAGGCCGGCTGCACCCAGCTGCACGGCGGCCCCGGCCTGGCGGTGCTCAATCCGCTGGCCGCCCGCGCCCTGGCCGCCCGTGGCTGCCTGTCGGTCCACGCCAGCGCCGAGGGCGACGACGGCAAGCTCGGCGACCTGTGCGGCGGCTGCGACGTGCCGCTGGTCCTGCCGGTCTTCGGCCGGCCGGCGCTGATGCTGACCCGCGCCTGGTCGAAGGCCCCGCCGTGGGAGATGACGGACGCCCGCGAGAGCATCATCATCAGCCCCCGCCAGGAGGGTCCGGTGGTCGCCCTGCGTCCGTCCAACCCCTTCGATTGGCGCGGCCTCGACCTGCCGCAGCTGAGCGGGGCCCACCTGGAGATGGACCTCTGCGCCAGCCCAGACCCGGTGATGGAATGGCGCAGCCGCCGGCATGCCGAGGCGCATCGTTATAATTTAGGCCGCGAACTGGCCTGATCTTGACCTGAGGGGACCGACGCTAGGCTCCCGCCCGCCAGTTCGACTGGGCCATCGTCCAACGGTAGGACAGCAGACTCTGAATCTGTTTATCGGGGTTCGAATCCCTGTGGCCCAACCAAAGAAATACCCCGGCGCATGCGCGCCGGGGTATTTCTTTGCTTGGGCCACAGGGATGCGGGGCCCCCCGCCCTCGGCGGAGCTCGGGCGGTCGCGCGGTGCGTCTCCACGCAGGTGGAGCCGCAATCCCATTGCCCCGCCGCGCTCCGGTTCGAATCCCCATGGAACACCATAACCACGTTTCGGCGCCCGTAGCGCCGATCGCGCAAGCTCGACATGGATTGGTTGGCGAATAGCCTGCCTCACTTGGGTTTGGCGGGCGCGGGCGTCTCGGGCTTCTTCGGCTTCGGCTTCTCCTTGCCATCGTGCCACCAGGCGGCATCGGGGACGGTGGAGCGGCGGAGGGTGCCGTTGCCCTGGTAGTAGAGCACAGTCGCCTCGTGCAGGCCTTCACGCAGGCCGATCTCGCCCGAGCGGTAGGTCACCGGGTGCGGCCCGTCATGGTTGATCAGGGTGCTGTCGCCGATGAGCAGGCGGCTGCCGTCATCGCTGCCGAGATAGAAGGTGTAGATCCCATCGCAGGGCACCTCGACCAGGCCGGTGAAGCGCAGGGCGTAGTTCTCCTTGATCGCCGGCATCTCGGGATGATCCGGTCCCATCCCCAGATCGGGGGCGTTCCACACCCCCTTGAAAGCCGGCGTCAACGTGTCGAAGTCGGGCAGGGCGGCGGGTCGGCTGCATTGGAACATCTCGAAGCGCAGGCCGTGTTCGCGTTTGATCGGCTTGTCGGCGGCACGCAGCTTCATCTCCTCGATGCGGCGCTCGAGAGTGGCGGTCCGGTTGGTCGACTTGTCGGTGGCCCACACCTTCAGGGTGCAGCGGTCGCGTACGAGGATCGGCCCCTTGTAGGGTTTCCCGTCCTTGCCCGAGGGATCCTTGCCGTCGATGGTGTATTTGATCTCCGTCGCGGCGGTGCGCTCGAGCCGGCGCAAGGCGACGGGCAGCTTGGTCTCGCCGGCGAAGCTGCCGCCGCGGACCTCGATCTGCAGCGGGGCCGCCACCATCGCCTCGCCCAACGCTGCGGCGATGCGCTCGGCGGCGAAGCGATGGCCGGCTGCGGTCAGCACCCAGCGCTTCTCGGGCGTCTGCGTGCTGAATACGCCATCCGCCTTGTCGTCGGCGTTGACCTGGAGCAGTTCGGTGGCGGCCAGCGTGCGCAGGTCGCAGAGCCGTGCGCCGGTGGCGGAGGCGACGCTCCTGACCGCAGCGGCATAGGCCTCCAGACGCTCGTCGAGGGGGTTTCCTGCCTTCTTGTCGCCGCACGGCATCGGCGTGGCGAGGATGACGATGGTCCCATGGCCGAGCATGGTCTTGATCCCGCTCAGCAGGTACTGCTCGAACGCCGCCGGCTCCGGCGGCTTCTCGGCCTGCGCGTCGGTCGCTCCGGCCAGGATCACCGCCACGTCGATGGAGGAGCCGGCGTACCAGTTGTCGACCCAGGCGGGCAGGCCGGTCATCCAGTCGCAGCCCATCCATCTGCCGGACAATTCGAGATCGTCGCGCAGCCTGGGCAGGGCCTGGCCGAGTTGCTCGGCCCACACGGTCGATCCGGCGGACCAGCGGTGGTCGCCGAAGAACAGCACCTGGTCGCCGCGCTCCCAGCGCGTGCCAGGCGTGACTGCGGCGGTGAAGTCGCCTTCTCCGCTGCAGAGGGTGGCGCAGAGCATGAGGACGGCAGGGAGGCGGATATCCATGGCGCCATCCTACCAACGCGGAGGTCCGCGGCCAAGCGGCAACCCACCCTTTTCCAAGATCCGGCCAAGGCGGATCTGGCGGATGGTGAAGCGCCATATCAGGCCAGCGTCGGGCGGTGCACCGTGATGGCGATCGGGCCGCCGTGCCGTGGGTCGGCGCAGAAGGCGGCCGAGGCGGGCGCTCCGCCGGCGAGGCGGTAGCGCGCGGCATGGTCGCCATGGAAGCAGCGCAGCCGGGCGCGGCCCTCCCCGTCGGTCGTCACCGTCTCGTTCGTCCACCAGTCGCCGCGCAGGAGCTGGCGGACGCGCTCGTAGGTCGGGGATGGCTGATGGCTCGAGGTCGGCAGGCCGCCGGCGTTGTGGTCGCTGCGGAAGCCGAACTCGCCAGTGACGCCGCCCCAGAAGAAGAACGCTTCGACGGCGGGATGCGCGTAGGCGACGGTGATGATGTTGGCGACGTACTCGGCCTTCAGCTGGGCGATGCGCTTGGCCTCCAGGCCCGACTTCTCGAGGTGGCCGGTCGAGGCCCAGAATTCGGTGTAGTGCAGGGGCGTACCGGCCTCGGCGAAGGAATCGAGGATGCCGTTCTGCTGGGCAGGGCTGATCCATCCGCCGGTATGCGACTGCATGCCGAGCGCGTCGGCGGGCGCGCCCAAGTCGCGCAGGCGGCGGAACAGTTCCTTGAATCGCTCGCGCTGGCTGCGCGCCGTCACCTGGAGGCCGTCCTTGCTGCGCATGTCGGCATCCGGCGCATCGGTCTCCATGCCGTAGTCGTTGATGACATAGCAGGCGTCCGGATCCTCGTCGCGCGCCCAGCGCAGCACCGGGACGATGTAGTCGGTGATCGCGGCGAGATCCTCGAGATGCGGCCAGTGCCGGCTGGCGAGGTTCTTCAGGGCAGGTTCCCACATCGGCTCGTTGACCACATCCCAGATCTGCACCCGGCCCTTGAAGCGGGCGACCAGCGAGCGCACCCGGGCCTCGAGGAAGACCAGTTGGGTCTCATACGGATAGCGCTTCACCCAGTCGGGAATCCCCTTGGGCACCGGCCAGAAGAGCGGATGGCCCTTGGCGATGAGGCCGTTGGCCCGGGCCCAGTCGACCTGGTCGGCGAAGACCTCGGGTTGCGGCTGGCCCTGGAACTCCTCGCTCTTGGGGCCGTCGTTCTGATGGCGCTCGCTCCAGTAGCACAGGCAGTTGGCGGCGTTGAGGCAGTCGGTGAAGCGCCGTGTGTAGTGGCGCACCCGGTCGCTGCCGCCCTGGCCGTAGCGCTGCAGTGTCGACAGCTCCCATTGCTGGTCGCCCCACGGGAAGGCCGAGCGCGTCTGTGTGACCTCGAGGCGCAGACCGGGAACCGGCTGACCCTCCCGGTCGCGCACGACCAGTTCGACGTCGCACATGCGGATGCGGCGGATGCGGCTCCGGGCCTCGTCGATCGCAGTGGCGTGCCCGGCGGCGTCGTAGCCCGATCCTGACCCGTCCAGCAGCTTCCATTCCTCTCCGGTGATGGCCTCGGTCATATGCGCTCCGTCGCGGCAGCATGGTGCCGCCGGCAGGTGCGCCAAGCGCTCAGCCGGCACTGCTGTGCCGCGCTTCGAGCGGCGTGCGGCCGGTTTCGCGCCGGAAGGCCCGGCTGAAGTTCGAGGCTTACAGAGGATTCGCTTTCAGGTTGACTAGGCGATCTATGGACGCCAAAGGCGCCAAGTGCGTCAAGTCAGCCGGTGGAATCCGATGCCTCCGACCTTGGCGTACTTGGCGCCTTGGCGGCTCACCGCATCAGTCGCGTCTACCAGTTTGTGAATGCTCGGTAACGTTGCGGCCATGCTGCCCGAGTTCGCCCCGCTCCGCTTCCTGCTCGCCGGGGTCATCGTCGCCAAGGGCCGGCAGGGGCATGTCGTCGATGGCCTGCAGGAACGCCTCGACGCCCTGCCCGACAGCTACGACGCTCTGGCCGCGTTCAGCCGCGGGCTCACTGCTTTGCCGTTGCGGCCCGACTGGCGCTGGCGCGAGCCGGACTCCCTCGCCGACATCCACGCCGCCTGCCCGCGCTGGCCATCGTCTGCCGCCGCGCCGCAGGACGCCGCGGGGCGCGCTGCCGAGGGCTTCCTCGCCTCGGCCTGCGGCTGCATCCTGGGCAAGCCGCTGGAGGTCGATCCGACCAGTATGGAACTGGAGCAGGCGGCCAAGGCCAGCGGCACGCCTTTCCCCTTCACCGGCTACATCACCGACGCCTACCTCGCCGCCCTCGGCCGCCGGCACCATTCCTGGGTCGAGACCGAGCGCAGCCGCATCCGCTACGCCGCCCAGGATGACGACCTCAACTACAGCCTGATGGGCCTGCTGGTGCTCGAACGGCATGGCGGCGGGTTCACCCAGCAGCAACTGCTGCAGCTGTGGCATCTGAACCTGCCCGCCGGCCACACCTTTGGCTCGGAGCGCCTGGTCTACGCCTGCGCCCTGCTCGACTCCTTCCGTCCGTGGAGCAAGGACGCCAAGCCGCATGTGCCGGACATCGCCAGCTTCTCCGGGCAGTGGAATCCGCGCGAGGAGGGCTGTGGCGCCGCCATCCGCGCCGATGCCTACGGCTTCGCCTGCCCCGGCGATCCTGGCCGCGCCGCCGACCTCGCCTGGCGCGACGCCACCCTGACCCACCGCCGCACCGGCGTCTATGCGACGATGTGCATCGCGGCGTGGATCGCCGCCGCCTTCGTCGAGCGCGATTGGCGACGACTGGCCGAGGCCGGCCTCGCCGTCGTCCCGGCCGGCTCGCGGCTGTACGAGCACCTCGCCTGGGCGGTCGGGGAGGTCGCGGCCAGTGCCGACTGGCGCGAAGCCAACGCGCGCATCCACGCCCGGCTCGGCGAATACCGCCACTGCCTGGTCCATCAGGAGATGGCGAGCATGGTCAACACCCTGCGCTTCAGCGCCACGCCGGCCGAGGCGATCGCCCTGCAGGTGGCGCAGGGCATGGACACAGACTCCTTCGGCTGCTCGATGGGTTCGATCAGCGGCGTGCGTTTCGGCCCGGGCAGCCTCGACCGCGCCTGGCTGGCGCCCTTCGCCGATCGTGTCCGTCACGGTCTGACCGACCTCGGCGAGGACCGCCTCTCGGCCCTGGCCGAACGCTTCGGCGCGCTGCACCGTCGCCTCGCCGACGGCGTCAGCGCAGCCAGCCAGGGCCAGCGCGACGCCGCCACCGGGCTGTAGGCCACGCCTGCCGGACCGGTGGAGATCATGGCCTCGCGCACCGACTGGCAGGTGCTGGACGAGGAGCAGCCGGCGCGCGCCCTGCCGACCAACCGCTTCAAAATCAACCAGGGCAAGGAGCGCTTCATGGCCATGGTCGCCGGCGGCCAGGGCAGGCGGCGCTGGACGCTGATGCGCTTCCCGCTCGCCGATCTGGCGGGCAAGGGCGCCACCGCGGCGCAGCTCCACCTGCCGGTGGCCGGCCTGCTGGAGAATGCGGACCGGCCCCTCGGTGGCTCGCTGTCTGCGCATCTCGTCGTCGGCCCCGATCGCGCCTGGGACCAGGCCACCGCCAGCCGGGTCTCCCGCGATGGACGCAATGGCTGGATCGGAGGAGCGGTGCGCGCCGACGAACGCGCCGCCAAGCTGCGCGGGCTGCTCACCGCCGGGTTGCCGCCGGCCGCGACGCTCCGGGTGCGCAGGCTGCTCGAACCCGGAAGCCCGTGACCTGACGGCCGGGCGAGCTCAACTCCCGGCCAGCACCACCACGCCGTTGTAGGTCGCGTGCGCCAGCACCGGGGCGAGCAGCCAGCCGGTGCGTTCATAGGCGAGGGCGGCGGCCAGACCGAGGCCGAACACCGGGATGACGCCCAGGCTGGGATGGATGATGGCGAACACCGCGGCCGAGGCTGCGGCAGCCCAGGGCAGGGTGAGGTCGCGACGCAGGCCGCGGAAGAGCAGGCCGCGGAAGATGAACTCCTCGCACAGCGGGGCGAGGACCACGGCCAGCACGATGAGGTGCCAGCCGGCGAAGACCGCCGGCTGCGTCCGCGCCCCGTCGACCGCCTCCTGCAGCGTCGGAAGGTGCGGGGCCAGCCAGGCGAGGACGCCGAGGTATCCCGCCATCCCCGCCACCGCGGCGAGGCCGCAGAGCGCGCCGACCGTCAGCGTGCGCAGCAGCGGGACGCCAAGCGCCGGCAGCAGTCCGACCGCACGCAGCAGGCCGCCGACCCGCGCCCGCCACAGCACCAGCAGGGTGCCGACGGCGGTGATGGCTCCCGCGAGGCCGAAGGCCAGGACGATGGCCAGCTCCGCTGCGCAGCCGGCGCCCAGCAGCAGCGCCGCGATCAGTCCCTGCAGGACGAGGAAGACGAAGGCCGCCCAGGCGCCATCGGCGAGATCGACGGTGCGCGGGGGCCGGTCGATCGGCTCGAACAGGTACGGCAGACGGTCGCGCAGGCGCTGCCACAAGGCCCAGGCGATCAAGGCGAGGATGGCCAGCATGGCGAGGCGCTGGTGGGCGTCGCCGCGGCTGACGGTCAGCGAGAACAGGCCCATCACCAGCATGTAGAGATAGACCGAGCCGACGCCGACGCGGCGGTTGGGCACCGTGGTCTGCGGATCGGTCGCGGCCGCCCCGATGCCGATGGCGATGGCGGCCAGCAGCGGCAGGCCGGCGAGGATCATCGCCATGTCCGCGAGCGCCGACGGTCCCGGCCAGGGCAGCAGGCTGGTGATGACGCCCAGGCCGAAGACGGCATAGGCGGTGGCGAAGGCCGCCCACATCGCCACCTTGCCGCGGATCGCGTCGGCCAGCGGCTGCGGCGCCCCGGCGAGGATCCACAGCGCCTGCCCCTCGAAGGCCAGGGCCATCGTCGCGCTCATCAGCACCCAGCCGCCGAGCGCGACGACGAAGGTGGCGGCGGCGTGGAAGCCGCTGACGGCGGCCTGCCCGAGCTGCGGGTTGAGCGCCAGCTGCAGTCCGATCATGAAGAGCGGCATGATCAGGGCCTGGACCAGCAGGGCGCGGTCGCGACGCAGCAGCAGGAGGTCCTTGCCCAGCACGCGCATCGCCCGCCAGCTCCTGGCCGGGGACCCGCGCCCTCCGGCCAGCGTGCCGTCGTGGACGATCACGCCGCCCCGCGACCAGCCGGCGCACAGACCCACCGCGCCGACCGCGACCGCCCCGGCGAGGGCGAGGCCGGCCGCCACCATCAGCCAGGTGAGTTGCGGCTGCAGCGCGGCGACGGCGGCCCACCCGGTCGGCAGCCAGGTCCACGGCAGCGCCATGCCGGCATGGACGAACCAGGCCGGCAAGGCGCCGAAGCCCAGGGCGACGGCGTACAGCGCGACCATCGAGGCCATGCCCAGCACCGTGCAGCCGGCCTGCAGATTCTTGATCCGGGCATGCGCCAGATGCTGGCGCAGCCAGGTTTCGAGCAGCAGGCGCAACGACCCTGCGGTGATCGACCAGGCCAGGCCGGCGGCCAGCCCGAGGGCGATGCCGGCTGGCCAGCCCATGCCGAAGGTGATCGCGAGCACGGCGGTGGCGGCCGGCACCAGCAGCCAGACCAGCGGATTGAGCAGCATGTATTGCACCAGCCGGGCGGTGAACAGCACGCGGTGGGAGAGCGGCTGGGCCGCCAGCCACAGCTCATCCCAGTCGGGCCTGGCGAGATCGGTGTTGCTCATGCCCAGGGCCAGGGCGAGCGAGCAGAACGCGACGATGGCGAGCAGGGCGGCTGCGAGCTGGGTGACCTGCCGGCGCTGCTCGGCTTCGTCAGGGCCGTGCGGGCTGGCCAGCCAGGCGACCGACTGGCTGATGAGCCGATCGCGCTCCTCGCCTGGCAGTTCGGCCAGGTCGTGGTCCTTGGCCAAGTGCGTACGCACCCGGTCCTGCCAGCCTGGCTTGCCTTCCGCTGCCTCGGCCGTGGCGACCCGCCAGCTCCTGGTCTGCACTGGTGGGCTGCCTGCGGCCGCGGCGCTCGCGCGCTGCGTGAACTGCCACATCGAGAACACCACCTGGCCGAGGATGCCTACAACCGCCACGACCATCAGCAGCCCCATGCCGACCCGCCGGCGGGGCGTCGGCGGTCGGATGTGCGCCACCCCGCCATCCCGGGCTGCGCGCTTGGCGGCGACGCCGCTGAGCAGGCAGTTGATCCAGCGCCGCACGCCCAGGCCCAGCACCAGGCGGACCTGGCGCAGCGGCCCGGGCGTCACGGCGCCGGCTCCGCGGCGGCGGCGTCCCTGGTGACGGCGAAGAACACCTCCTCGAGGCTGCCGCCGGCGGCAGCGCGCTGGCGCAATTCGGCGATCGCGCCCTCGGCCACCAGCCGGCCATGGGCCAGGATGGCGGCGCGGTCGCTGATGCGCTCGGCCTGCTCGAGCAGGTGCGTGCTGAACACCACGGTGGCGCCCTCGGCGGCCTGTTCGCGCACCAGGGCGAGCAGCTCGCGCGCGGCGTAGGGGTCGAGGCCGTTGGCCGGCTCGTCGAGGATGAGCAGGCGCGGCCGGTGCAGCAGGGCCATGGCCAGGGCGAGCTTCTTCTTCATCCCGCGCGAGTAGTTCACCGCGTAGTCGTCCAGCGCCGAAGCCAGCCCGAGCCGCGCGACGAGCGGCTCGGCGCGGGCGCGGATCCCGGCGGCGGTCAGGCCGTGCAGGCCGCCGACGAAGCCGAGCAGCTCGCGCCCGGTGAGGTAGTCGTGGAACACCGGCTCATCGGGCAGGTAGCCGGTCAGGCGCATGACCTGGTCGCGGGCGGCGAAGCAGTCGAGGCCGGCGACGGTGGCTGATCCGGCGCTCGGCCGCAGCTGGCCGATGAGCATGCGGATGGTGGTGGTCTTGCCCGCGCCGTTGGGCCCGAGCAGGGCCAGGATCGTCCCAGCCGGCACCTCCAGCGAGAGGTCGGTGACGGCAGCGAAGTCGCCGTAGCGCTTGGCCAGGCCGGCCACGGACAGCAGGGCATCTGGCATGGACGCAGGTTAGGGCGCCCGGTCCGCGCGCTAGATGCGCTTGAGCAGCACCAGCACGAACAGGATGACCAGGACGACGGCGATGCCGCCGCTGGGATAGTAGCCCCAGGCCTGGCTGTGCGGCCAGGTGGGCAGCGCGCCCACCAGGATGAGGACGAGGACGATGAGGAGGATGGCGCCGAGGGACATGGGATTCCGTTCGTATGCAGGAAGGCGGAAGGAGCGGTGCCGGGACCCGGCACCGCCCCCAGCCGGGGCCGGCGCCGCCGGATGAGCGGCCTCGGCCAGCCAGGCTACTTGGTCAGCACGGTGCCGATGGTCATCTGGTTGCTCACGCTGTTCACGCCTTGGAGGTCGGTCACGAGCTTGGTGATCAGCGCCTTCTCGGCTTCGTTGTTGGCGATGCCGGTCAGGCCGACCTCGCCGTTCCTGACCTCGACCTTGATCTTCAGGGCATTGGTCGAGCGGTGCGTCATCAGGGCGAAGCGGACCTGGCTGGTGATCGACGCGTCGTCGATCTTCTCGCCGGTGGTGCGCGCCGTCGGCTCGGCCGCCGCCAGCACCGTCATCTCGTTCTTCACCGCCTTCACCCCATCGATGTCCTTGGCGTACTCGCTGGTCAGGTCGCGCTGGCCGGCGCTGGCCGCCTCGCCGGTCAGGGTCACGATCCCGTCCTTCACCGCCACGGTGGTCTTGCCCGAGCTGACATTGCGGTGCAGCAGCAGGGCGAGCGACACCTTGCGGCCGATCCAGGTGTCGGCGCTGCCGCTGGCGACCTGCTCCGTGGTCTGGAGCTGGTTGTCCACCCGGGTGACGCCGGGCAGGCTCGCCACCGTCTCCTGGGCCAGGGATCTGTGCGCGGCATCGGCGACCGAGCCGGTCAGGGTGACGACGCCATCCTTGGAACGGACGGTGACCGAGTCGTCCTTCAGGTAGGTCTTGTAGACGTAGGTCCTGGGGAAGGTCGAGACGATGCGCTCGTCGGTCTCGGAAGCGCCTGCCGTACCGCTGGCGAGCAGCGTGACCACGGTCAGGGCGAAGGTGCGGGGGAGGGTATGGTGCTTCATGCGGCAGGGGATAGCCGGCCGAGTCGGTTGCAGCCATGGGGTGATCACCCTATCGACCCTGGCCCGCAGGCGGGGGAAGGTGCGTCGGCGAAGGATCCGGCGACCTGCATGATCTTCACCGACCATTACCGCGCCCTCGGCGTCACGGCTGATGCCAGCCCCGCGGCCATCAAGGCCGCCTACCGCGCGCTGGCGCGCATCCACCATCCGGACATCAGCAAGGCCAGCGGCGCCGAGCAGCGCTTCAAGGCTGTCGCCGAGGCCTACGAGACCCTCCACGACCCGAAGCGCCGGGAGGCCTACGATGCCGTGCGCGCCGCCGGCTGGAAGGAGGGCGAGGAGACCAACGCGCCACGTCAGGCTGGCGCGGCCTACGCTGGCGGCGACGACGTCGGGGACCGCTTGCGTGAATTCTTCCGCGCCCAGTTCGCCAGGCGCCAGGGCGGTCCGCAGCGCGGCGCCTTCGCCGAGAGCCTGTTCGACGAGCGCGGCGAGGACGTCCACTATGCCCTGGTGGTCGGCCTGGAGGAGTCGTTCGGCGGCGGCGTGCGCGAGCTCCGGCTGCAGGCCCCCGGCGGCGATGACCGTTCCATCACGGTGCAGATCCCCAAGGGCGTAGTGAGCGGCACCAGGATCCGCCTGGCCGGCCAGGGCCGGCCGGGTGGCGGTACGCAGCCGGCTGGCGACTTGTTTCTCGACGTCGCGCTCGCCCAGCACCGGCTCTACCAGGTGGACGGTCGCGACCTGACACTGGTCCTGCCGGTTGCGCCGTGGGAGGCCGTGCTCGGCGCCGAGGTCGCCGTCCCGACCCTCGGCGGCATGGTCACCGCCACCATCCCGGCGGGCTCGCGGGGCGGTCAGCAGCTGCGGCTCAAGGGGCGCGGGCTGCCCGGAGAACCGCCCGGCGACCAGTATCTCCGCCTGGAAATCGCCCTGCCGCCCGCTGCGAGCGACAAGGCCAGGACCCTGTACCGCGAGCTGGCCGCGGAGTCGGTCTGGGATCCGCGCGCCCTCCTCGGCGGCTGAGCCAGGGGACTACACCCCATGGCGGATGGCGGGATGGGCTGGCTAGCTGGCCGCCATGAAACACCACTCCCTGTCCCAGCACCAGAACCCGCCCCGCGTGGTTCCCGGCCCCATCATCCAGGCGGCAGCATCCGACGGCCAGCCATGCTGCGAAGAGATCGCCCGCAAGGCCTACTTCCGCTATGTCGACCAGGGCTCCCGACCGGGCCACGACGTGCGCGACTGGCTGCAGGCCGAGGCGGGGATCCGCGCTGAACAGCTGAACCGGGTCTAGATGGCCGCCCTGGCCCCCAATCCCGGCATCTCCCAGGCGCCGGGGGGGCTCAGCGCCGATGCCGCCGACCTGCGGTTGCAGGCCGACGGATCCAACAGCCTGCCCATCCAGGCGCGGAGCGGGCTGCTCACCATCGCCTGGGAGGTCGTACGCGAGCCGATGTTCCTCCTGCTGCTCGCCGCCGGCGCACTGTACCTGGTCATGGGCTCGCCAGGCGACGCCGCCATGCTGCTCGGCTTCGTCGGCGTGGTCATGGGCATCACCATCGCCCAGGAGCGACGTACCGAGCACGCCCTCGACGCGTTGCGCGTGCTGGCGAGCCCGCAGGCCCTGGTCATCCGCGACGGGCGGCGCCAGCGCATCCCGGCGGCCAGACTGGTGCGCGGCGACCTCATCGTCTTGGCCGAGGGCGACCGCGTGCCGGCCGATGCCGTGCTGCGCGAAGGCGTGAACGTGACGGCCGACGAGTCGATGCTCAGCGGCGAATCCGTGGCCGTGAGCAAGACCCCCTCGGCCACCGCCCGCAGCCTCGATCGCCCGGGTGGCGACGATCTTCCATCGCTCTTCTCCGGCACCCTGGTGACCACCGGCCAGGGCATCGCCGAGGTGTTGGCGACCGGTGCCCGCAGCGAGTTCGGCCGCATCGGCGCATCGCTCGTCCAGGTCCGCCCGATGCGCACCAGGCTGCAGCAGGAGACCGGGCGGATGGTCCGCAACCTCGCGCTGATCGGCGGCGGACTGTGCTGCGTGGTGGTGGTGGCCTACGCCCTGACCCGCGGCGGCGACCAGGACAGCTGGCGGCAGGGGCTGCTCGCCGGCATCACCATGGCCATGGCGGTGCTGCCCGAGGAGTTCCCGGTCATCCTGACCATCTTCCTCGCCCTCGGCGCCTGGCGCATCTCGCGCCGCCGGGTGCTGACCCGGCGCATGCCGGCGATCGAGACTCTGGGAGCAGCCACCGTGCTGTGCACGGACAAGACCGGCACACTGACGCTCAACCGCATGTCGGTGAGCCGGGTCGCCTTCGTCGAGCGCAGCGTCGCCCTGAGCGGTGCGACCGACGACGCCGACGTGCAGGCCCTGCTCGAGATCGCCGTCCTGGCCAGCCACCCGGATCCCTTCGACCCGATGGAGCGCGCCATCCATGCCGCTGGCAAGCTGGCGGCCCCGGCGCTGCTGGAGCGGCACGCCAGCTGGTCGCTGGAGCGGGAATATCCCCTCGCCCCGGACCTGCTTGCCTTCACCCAGGCCTGGCGGACCGGTGACGGGCCGCTGCTGCTCGCCGCCAAGGGCGCGCCCGAGGCCATCGCCGGACTGTGCGGCCTGTCGCCGGAGCGCAGCGAGATCCTCGCCCGCCAGGCCGCCGCCCTGGCCGGGGAAGGCCTGCGCGTGCTCGCCGTGGCCAGCGCCCGCATGCCGGTGGACCGGCTGCCCGCCAGCCACCACGACCTCGATCTGGCGTATCTCGGACTGATCGGTCTGGAGGATCCTCTGCGTCCGGACGTGCCGGCCGCAGTCGCCGAATGCCGCAGCGCCGGCATCCGCGTGGTCATGATCACCGGCGACTATCCTGCCACGGCGCAGAGCATCGCCGAGAAGGCGGGACTCGCCGGCGACGGCTCCGTCATCACCGGCCCCGAGCTGGAGGCCATGCCGGAGGACGAACTGGCCCGTCGCATCGGCACCAGCCACATCTTCGCCCGGGTGATGCCGGAGCAGAAGCTGCGCATCGTCCGGGCGCTGAAGGCCAACCACGAGGTGGTGGCGATGACCGGCGACGGGGTGAACGACGCGCCGGCACTGAAGGCGGCGCACATCGGCATCGCCATGGGGGGGCGCGGCACCGACGTCGCCCGGGAGGCGGCTGCACTGGTGCTGCTCGATGACGATTTCGCCTCGATCGTCGCCGCGGTGCGGATGGGACGCCGCATCTTCGACAACATCAAGAAGGCCATCGCCTTCACCTTCGCGGTGCATGTGCCGATCGCCGGGCTGTCGATCCTGCCGGTGTTCATCCCCGGCTGGCCGCTCCTGCTCCTGCCGGTGCACATCGTCTTCCTCGAACTGGTGATCGATCCGTCGTGCACCCTGATCTTCGAGGCCGAGGAGGCCGAGAGCGACATCATGCAGCGGCCGCCGCGCAATCCCGAGGAGCGCCTGTTCTCCTGGCGCAGCATCGGCCTCAGCCTGCTGCAGGGCGCTAGCGCCCTGGCCGTGTGCGTCGGCGTGTTCCTCTACGCCAAGGACGCGCATGGGGTCGACGCCGCCCGCACCCTGACCTTCGTCGCCCTGGTCGCCTCGTTCATCGCCATCATCGTCACCAACCGCTCCTGGTCGCGCGACCTGCCGGCCATCCTGCGCACGCCGAATACGGCCCAATGGTGGGTGGTGCTCGGCACGGTGGGGTTGCTCGCGGTGATCCTGCTGGTGCCGATGGCGCGCAGCCTGTTCCACTTCGCCCCGGTGCAGGCCACCGAACTCCTGCTCAGCATCGGCGCCGGCGTGCTGTGCGTGGGCTGGTTCGAGATCATCAAACGAGTGCGCCGCAGGCGCCAGCGCGCCAGGGGTCAACACCCCATGACCGACGGAGGCCCGGAGCGGATGCTGCCGGGCGCCCAACCATCCCGATGAAGGAGGCAGCGATGCCACCCCTGTTCCGCGTCGTCCGCTCCGCCATCACCAGCCTGCGTTCACGCCTGCGTCCGACCCCGGAGGAGACCCGCGCCGGATCCGCAGCCGCCGGCGGGCTGATGAACCTGCCGTTCGCCCACCGTGCAGTCTTCAACCAGCAGATGAACGAGCAGCTCGACGACAGCTCCCGCGTGCTCGATGACCTGGATGCCAAGCTGCTGACGCTGCGCACCCATGTGGTGAACCTGCGCAACCAGCTGGCCGCCTCGCATGGCGCCACCGAGGCGACCTGGGACCAGGTCAAGTCGGGATTCAGCAAGGAGCATGGCGAGCTCCATGAGGGCGTCCGCCATGCCCGCCCCTGGGCCAGATCGAGGCCGGCGCCCATCCCGTGACCGCCATGGCCGGCCGGCGACACCGTCATCCGCATCAGGCCGGCGCTCCGCCGGCTGCAACCACCATCTCCAATAAGGGACAGCATGTTCTACTGGGCCATCGTCTTCTTCATCATCGCCATCGTCGCCGCCATCTTCGGTTTCGGGGGCATTGCCCAGGATTCCGCCTACATCGGCAAGATCCTGGCGGTCGTCGGCCTGATCCTGGCCCTGATCACGTTCTTCCTCCACCGCCGGGCTCCACGCGTGTGAACGGCGTCGCCCAGGGGGCGGTGGCCGCAAGCATGTCCAGGCCCGATCTGATCCATGGAGCGCGTACCATGTTCCGCTGGAGCTTCGTCTTCCTCGCCATCGCCGCGGCCGCCGCGCTCGCGGCCTTCAGCGACCGTTCCGGTGGCGCCATGCACCTGGGCCTCTACATCGCGATCCTCTGCCTCATCCTTGCCATCGGCGCGGTCCTGCTCCGGCGGCGGGCCGGGTCCGGGAGGAAGCCCTGAGCCATCCCGCAGACCGGCGCTCCTGTTCCGCATAACGGGCCTGAGGTCCCGGCGTCAGGAGGAGGCGTGGCCTGACCCCAGGGCGCTGGTCGGCCGGCCATGCACGGTAGTCGCATGCTGGGCCTGGATGCGCCATTCGGCGTCCAGCCAGTTCCGGACGTCGTCGCCGTCCCGCGAACCATGCCTGGTGAAGATGGCGTAGGCGGCGCACGCGACCTCCGCGTGCCGGGTGGAGCGGCAGGGCGGCGCTGGTTCAGGTGGATAATCCATGCCCGGCAGGATCGCCGCCGCCACGCCCCGCCGCCATGGGGTGAACGCCCCAGCCGCATGCCATGGGGTGTTCACCCCATGGCCGCCGCGGGGCGTCGCCGCCAGGCTCACCTGCCATCCGGATGAAGGCCCGACGGTTGGGATCGATCATTCCGGACGAACCTGCGGATGCGCCGCGAGGAAGACCGAGGCGTGCCGTTCTCCGTATACGACCTGTCCGACTGGCTGCGGCCGGCGACCGCGCTGCTGCGGCCGCCGGCGGTGGAGCTCCCGCCCCTGGTCCATGAGCTGTTCGGGCGCGAACAGCTCGAACAGCACGCCAGCGACCTCGGTCAGGCGCATGGCGAGGTGCGCAGCGGCGGACGCAACCGGCTGCTGCCGCGGTTGGCGGACAATGCGCGCTTCATCGCCGGCGCGCACGGGGCGCTGTCCGAACTCGCCGCGTCCGGTGGCCGGGTGCCGCCGGCCGGGGAGTGGCTGCTCGACAACCACCCCCTGGTCGAGGAGCAGGCCCGCATCGCCCGCCACCACCTGCCGCGTTCGTACAGCCGCGAACTGCCGCTGCTGACCCGGGGAGCGGGCGCCGGGCTGCCGCGGGTCTACGTCATCGCGCTGGAATTCATCACCCATGTCGATGGCTGCATCGACAGTGGCATGCTGCGGGCCTTCCTCGCCACCTACCAGGAGCGGCGTCCGCTGTCCCTCGGCGAGCTGTGGGGCCTGCCCATCATGCTGCGGCTCGCGCTGCTGGAGAGCATGCGCCGGGTCGCCGCGCGCCTGCTCCGCTTCGTCAGCGACCACATCGCGGCGGGCGCCTGGGCCGATCGCCTGGTCGGCGAGGCCGAGCGCGCCCCGCACGAGGTCATCCTCGCGGTCGCCGATCTCGCCCGCTCGGGGCACGAGCTGAGCAGCCCGTTCGTCGCCGAGCTGCTGCGCCGGCTGCAGGGCCAGAACCCGGCGGTGGCCCCCGCCCTGTCGTGGATCGAGAGCAGTCTGGTGTCGCGCGGCCTCACCACCGAGGCGGTGGTCCTGCGCGAAAGCTCGCAGCAGGCTTCGGACCAGATCTCGATCGCCCACGCCATCGGCAGTCTGCGCCAGCTCGACGCGATCGACTGGGACGATTTCGTCGAGGACCAGAGCGCGGTCGAACGAGTCCTGCGCGGCGATCCAGTCGGGGCCTATGCCGGCATGGCCTTCACCAGCCGCGACCGCTACCGGCATGCGGTCGAGGATGTGGCGCGGCGCTCGCCGCGCAGCGAGGTGGAGGTCGCCGGCCTGGCCATCGGGCTGGCGTGCGCCGCCCATGCCGCGGGGGACCTTCGGGGCGGGCATGTCGGGGCCTGGCTGGTCGCCCCTGCCGGCCTGGCGTTGCTGGAGCGGGCGGCGGGCGCACGCCGCCCCTGGCGGCGGCTGCTCCGCGACCTGCTGCGCGCAGCGCCTCTGACCGCCTATCTCGGCCTGGTGCTGCTGTCCACCTTCGGAGCGGTCGTCCTGCTCGACACGACGGCCGGCAGCCTCGCGTGGTGGCCACGCCTGGCCGTGGCCGTGCTCGGCGCCCTGGCCGCCAGCGGGCCTGCGCTGGCCCTGGTCAACCGCCTGATCGCCGATGTTGTGCCGCCCTGGCCGGTGCCGCGGCTCGACTTCAGCGACGGCATACCGTCGCAGCACCGCACGGTGGTGGCGGTGCCTTGCCTGCTGGGCGACGCCGCGGGCATCGACCGGCTGATCGAGCAGCTCGAAGTGCGCTGGCTCTCCAACCGGGATGCATCGCTGACCTTCGTCCTGCTCTCCGACTTGCGTGACGCCGCAAGCCGGACGCAGCCCGGCGATGCGGCGCTCCTCGAACGCGCGCGCACCGGCCTGCAGGCCGCCAACGCCGACCACGGCGCGCACTTCGTCCTGCTGCATCGTGAGCGGGCCTGGAACCCGCAGGCCGGGACCTGGATGGGCCCGGAGCGCAAGCGGGGCAAGCTGGCTGAGCTCAACCGCCTGATCCTGAGCGGGGATCGCGGCGCCTTCTCACAGACCGAGGGCGACGTCGAGGGCCTGCGCGGCGCAAGCTATGTGCTGGTCCTCGATGCCG
Organism: bacterium; assembly: GCA_020049615.1. The sequence continues at coordinate 18,838 of JAIFKN010000223.1, forward strand.
ACACCCAGCTCCCGGGAGGCGCCGCCGCCGAGCTGGTCGGGGCCATGGCCCACCCGCTCAACCGGCCGGTCATCGATCCGCGCCGCGGCCTGGTGGTCGCCGGGCACGGCCTGATCCAGCCGCGCGTCATGGCGTCGCTGACCAGCGCGGGTTGCTCGTGGTACGCCTGGCTTGGAGCCGGAGATGCCGGCATCGATCCCTACGCGCGATCGGTCTCGGATCTCTACCAGGACCTCTTCGACGAGGGTTCGTTCGTCGGCAAGGGCATCTACGACGTGGCCGCCTTCGAGACCGTCCTCGCCGCCCGCATGCCGGGCAACCGCATCCTTTCGCACGATCTGCTCGAGGGCTGCTACCTGCGCTCGGCTGGCGACAGCGAGACGCTGCTCTTCGAGGACGTCCCCGCCGGCTATCTCGCCGATGTGGCGCGGCGCCAGCGCTGGACGCGCGGCGACTGGCAGGTGGCGCGCTGGATCCTGCCGCGCCCGCCGGGTGCGGCAGGCCCGGTCGCCAACCCGCTGTCGGCCCTGTCGCGCTGGAAGCTGGCCGACAACCTGCGCCGCGGCCTCGCGCCTCTCGCCTGGACGCTGCTGTTCGGTGCCGCCGCCATCGGCTGGATGGGCTGGCCGGCGCTGGCCATGCTGTTCGGCCTGCAGTTGCTGCCGCCGCTGCTGCCCGTGCTCGGCGCGCTGCTGGCCCTGCCGGGTCGGGCCGGGCTGGCAGCCTGGCTGCGGCAGATCGCGCGGGTGGCGGGGCGCAGCCTCGCCGGATGGCTCTTCGCCTTCGCCACCCTGCCATACGAGGCGGTATGGAGCGTGGAGGCCGCCGCACGATCGGGTTGGCGGCTGCTGTTCAGCCATCGCCTGCAGCTGGAATGGATGACCGCGGCCGATGCCGAGCGCGCCGCGCGTACCGATCCCTCCGGCCTGTTCGCGGCGACCTGGCCCGGATGGTTCCTGGGCCTGGCCATCGCTGCCCTCGCCGCCGTCCTGGGCAGCGGATGGGGCTGGACCGCCGTCTGCCTGCCCTGGCTGCTGGCGCCGTTCGCCGCCTGGATGGCCGGGCGGCCGCGCGGCCGCGACGGCCCCGTCCTCACCACCGGGCAGGGGCTCTGGCTCCGCCTCATGGGCCGGCGGACCTGGTCGTGGTTCGAGGACCATGTCGTCGCCGGGGACGGCCACCTGCCGCCGGACAACACCCAGGAGCGCAGTGGCGATCCCGTCGCCCACCGCACCTCGCCGACCAACATGGGCCTGTCGCTGCTCGCCGACCTGGCCGCCGCCGACTTCGGCTGGGCCACCACCCCCGGCATGCTCGGACGGCTCGAGGCCGCCATCGCGACGATGGAGCGGCTCGAACGCCATCGCGGCCACTTCTACAACTGGTACGACACCCGCGATCTCAGCGTGATGGCGCCGCGCTACGTCTCCACCGTCGACAGCGGCAATCTCGTCGGCCATGTGCTGGTGCTGCGCCGCGGCCTGCTCGAACTGGGCGATCGTCCCCTGCCGCTGGCGGCGATGGCCGAAGGCCTGCGCGACACCGCCGTGCTGGCCGAGGAGGCCCTGGATGGAGCCGCAGCCGACGGCCGACGACGCGTGAAGACCGCCTGCGCCGGCCTGATCGCGGCCGGTACGCGGCTGTCCGGGATCCTCGGACCCCTGGCCGCCCTGCGCGACGCGGCCAGCGCCCTGGCTGCCGATCCGGCAGCCGGCGCCGGCGAGGCCCGTCGCTGGACGGCAGCCCTGGCCAGCGGCAGCGCGGCCTGGCATGCCTTCCTGATCCAGCTCGCGCCGTGGCTGCTGCTGGGGAAGCCGCCCGGGGCCGCTGGCGAGGCCCTGCTCACCCGCGTCGACCAGGCTGCGAGCCTGCGCCTGATCGCCGGCCTGCGCCAGGATCTCATCCCGGAACTGGCGGGGGACCCGGACGCGTGGATCGCCGGGCTGCACGCCGCGGTCGAGGGCGGATCGCGCAGCGCCGCGCTGCTGCTCGAGCGTGCCGCCGTCCTGGCGGCGCGCTGCGAGGATATCGCCGACGCCGACTTCTCCTTCCTCTTCGACGCCGAGCGCGAGCTCCTGATCATCGGCTGCAATGTCGGCGAGCAGCGCCGCGACAGCGGTACCTATGACCTGCTGGCGAGCGAAGCCCGGCTGGTCAGCTATGTCGGCATCGCCGTGGGCCAGTTGCCGCAGCGGCACTGGTTCCGGCTCGGCCGACTGATCGCCGACTGCGAAGGCGGCCGGGCTCTGGTCTCGTGGTCGGGATCGATGTTCGAATACCTGATGCCCAGCCTGGTGATGCCCGACCATCCGGGGACGCTGCTCGAGGCGACCAACCGCGCTGTGGTGCGCAGCCAGATCGCCTACGGCCGCGCGCGCGGCGTGCCGTGGGGCGTCTCGGAATCGGGCTACCTGCTGATCGATCAGCATCAGAATTACCAGTACCGCGCCTTCGGCGTGCCCGGCCTCGGGCTCAAGCGCGGCCTGGGCGATGATCTGGTCATCGCTCCCTACGCCTCGGTCCTGGCCCTGATGGTCGCGCCGGTCGAGGCCTGCGCCAACCTGGCGCGCCTGGTGGCCGAAGGCCGCGATGGGCCTTACGGCCTCTACGAAGCGATCGACTGCACGCCCAGCCGCCTGCCGCATGGCCAGGATTCGGCAACCGTGCGGCAGTACATGGCCCACCACCAGGGCATGTCGCTGCTCGCCCTGGCCAAGGTCCTGCTCGGGGCGCCGATGCAGCGGCGCTTCCGCGCCGACCTCCGGCTGCGCGCCGCCGATCTGCTGCTGCACGAGCGCGTGCCGCATCTCGCCGGTTCCATCCGGCTGCACGAGGGCGACGTCGAGTCCGCGCAGCGTCCACCTGGGGAGGCGGCCGCGCCGCTGCGCGTGCTGGATTCGCCCCGCGCCGCAGGCGAGGTCAACCTGCTGTCCAATGGCCGCTATCAGGTGATGGTCGGCGCCGGCGGCGGCGGCTGGTCGCGCTGGCGCGACCTGGCGGTGACCCGCTGGCGCGAGGATCCGACCCTCGAGGACCACGGCCTCTTCTGCTACCTCCGCGATGTCGCGAGCGGCCGCTGCTGGTCCACCACCTGGCAGCCTACCCAGCTCGAACCGGACGGCCACCAGGCGGTCTTCACCCAGGCCAAGGCCGAGTTCCACCGCGTCGATGGCGACATCGAGACGCATACCGAGATCGCGGTGTCGCCCGAGGACGATGTCGAGGTCCGCCGCGTGGTGCTGCGCAACCGCTCGCGCTTCGAGCGCATCATCGAGCTCACCACCTATGCCGAGGTGGTGCTCGCGCCGCAGGCCGCCGACGCCGGCCATCCGGCCTTCTCCAGCCTGTTCGTCCATACCGAGGCGGCCGGCGACGGCGTCCTGCTCGCTACGCGCCGGCCGCGCCGGAGCGATGAGCGCCCTCCCTGGCTGGTGCATCTGGTCAACACGGCCTGCCCCGAGGAGGCTTCGCCGTCGTTCGAGACCGACCGGGCCGCCTTCATCGGCCGCGGCCGCAGCGTCGCCGATCCGGCGGCCCTGGCCACGGCCGGCCGGCTGGCCGGCGGGGTCGGCGCCGTGCTCGACCCGATCGTCGCCATCCGCCGCGTCCTGCGCATCCCCGGCGAAGGCGAGGCCACCGTCGATGTCGTGCTCGGGGTCGCCGAGACGCGCGAGGCGGCCGGGGCCCTGGCGACGCGCTACCGCGAAACACGCTTCGCCGAGCGCGTGTTCCAGCTCGCCTGGACCCAGGCCCAGGTCGCCCTGCGCCTGCTCAACGTCAGCGAACGCGATGCGCAGGTCTACGCCCGGCTGGCCGGCGGCATCGTCCATGCGGCGCAGCACCGCCGGGCCGCGGCCGCCGTGCTCGCCCGCAACCGCCGTGGACAGGCCGCCCTGTGGGTCTACGGCATCTCCGGGGATCTGCCGATCCTCCTGGTCCGCATCGCCGACGCCGAGCGCATCGACCTGGTTCGCGACGCGGTGCAGGCTCATGCCTGGTTCCGCGCCAAGGGCCTCGCGGTCGAGCTGGTGGTGCTGATCGAGGATCCCTCCTCGTACCGCCAGGCGCTGTTCGACGCGGTCATGGGGCTGATCGCCTCCGGCCACGAGGCGACCCAGATCGACCGACCGGGCGGGATCTTCGTCCGCCGCGGCGACCAGATGCCCGAGGACGACCGGATCCTCTTCCAGGCCATGGCCCGGGTGGTGATGAGCGACCAGGCCGGCACCTTCGCCGAGCAGGCCGAGCGCCGCCCGCGCGGTCCTGCGCCCGTGCCTGGCCTCGCCAGGCGTCCGGTCCGCGCCGCCGATGCCGCGCCGCCGGTGCAGCGAGACGACCTGATCTTCCGCAACGCGCATGGGGGCTTCACCGGCGACGGCCGCGAGTACGTCGTGGTGCTGAATGCCGGCGCCACCACCCCGGCGCCCTGGGTCAACGTGCTGGCGAACGAGCACTTCGGCACCCTGGTCAGCGAACGCGGCTCGGCCTACACTTGGCTGGAGAACAGCCACGAGTACCGGTTGACCCCATGGCGCAATGATCCGGTCGGCGACGGCGGCGGCGAGGCGTTCTGGATCCGCGATGAGGACAGCGGCCGCTACTGGTCGCCAACCCACGGGCCGGCGGGCGGGACGGGGGGCTGGATCGTCCGCCATGGCCTCGGCTACAGCGTCTTCGAGCACCGCGAGGAAGGCATCGCCAGCGAGTGCTGGCACTACGTCGCCGCCGACGCCCCGGTGAAGCTCGTTTCGATCCGCCTGCGCAACCTCGGTTCCCGCACCCGGCGGCTGGCGGTCGCCGGCTACTGGGAGTGGGTGCTGGGCGAGCTGCGCGGACGCAACCTGATGCACATCGTCACCGAGATCGATGGCCGCAGCGGCGCCCTGCTGGCGCGCAATCCGTACCATCCCGACTTCCCCGGCCGCATCGCCTTCGCCGACTGCAGCGAGCCGCAGCGCTCGTGCACCGGCGATCGGGCCGAGATGCTCGGACGCGGCGGCTCGCTGGAGCGGCCGCGCGGACTGGCGCTGACCCGCCTGTCGGACCGCGTCGGCGCCGGGCTCGATCCCTGCGCCGCCCTGCTCGTGCCGATCGAGCTGCCGCCCGGCGAGGAGCGCGAGATCGTCTTCGTGCTCGGCGTCGGCAGCGACGCCGACGATGTGCAGCAGCTGATCCAGCGGTTCCGCGGGGTCGGCAGCGCGAGGCGCGCCCTGGAGCAGGTCTGGGAGCATTGGAAGCGCCACGTCGGGGCGATCCAGGTCGAGACGCCCGACCCCTCGGTGGACGTGCTCGCCAACGGCTGGCTGCCCTACCAGGTCCTCGCCTGCCGCATGTGGGCGCGCACCGGGTTCTACCAATCCGGCGGCGCCTACGGCTTCCGCGACCAGTTGCAGGACGCCATGGCGCTGCTGCCTGCCGCGCCCGGTCTGGTCAGGGCGCATCTGCTGCGCGCCGCTGCCCGCCAGTTCCGTGAAGGCGATGTCCAGCACTGGTGGCACCCCCCGGCAAACCGCGGGGTGCGCACGCGGATCAGCGATGACTACCTCTGGCTGCCCTATGCCGCGGCCCATTACGCGCTGGTTACCGCCGACACCGGCGTGTTCGACGAACCCGTGCCGTTCATCGAAGGCCGCCAGCTGCGGCCCGACGAGGAGTCATGCTTCGATCTGCCGATGGTCACCGGCGACCGCGCCCCGCTGTATGAGCATTGCCGCCTGGCCCTCGACCGGGCCTGCGGCCTGCTCGGGGCGCACGGCCTGCCGCTGATCGGCGGCGGCGACTGGAACGACGGCATGAACCTGGTCGGCGAGCACGGCCGGGGCGAGAGCGTCTGGCTGGGCTGGTTCCTCGCCGACTGCCTGCGGCGGTTCGCCCCGGTGGCGCAGGCGCGCGGCGATGCCGCCGCCGCCGGGCGCTGGCTGGTGGCCGCGACCGCGCTGGCGGCGGCGATCGAAACGGAAGCCTGGGACGGCGACTGGTACCGGCGCGCCTGGTTCGACGATGGTCGTGTCCTCGGTTCGGCGTCCTCGCCGGCCTGCCGCATCGACTCGCTGCCGCAGAGCTGGGCGGTGCTATCCGGCGCCGGGGATGCGGCGCGGGCGCGGCACGCCCTGGACCAGGTCGATGCCCGGCTGGTCGACCGCCAGGCGCGCCTGATCCGCCTGTTCGATCCGCCCTTCGACGGGCCGGAGCTCGAACCGGGCTACATCAAGGGCTACCCCCCGGGGGTGCGCGAGAATGGCGGGCAATACACCCACGCCGCCGTCTGGGTCGCCATGGCCTTCGCCCGTGCCGGCCAGTCGGCCAAGGCCTGGGAGCTCTTCGCCCTGCTCAATCCGGTGAACCATGGCCGTTTCGCGGCCGCCGCCGCGCTCTACCGCGTCGAGCCATACGTCGTGTCGGCCGACATCTATGGCGCCGCGCCGCACCTCGGACAGGGCGGCTGGAGCTGGTACACCGGGTCGGCGGGGTGGCTGCACCGGCTGCTCATCGAGGATCTGCTCGGCGTGCGGCGCGAAGGCGACCGCCTGCTGCTGACCCCGCGGCCGCCTCCCGGATGGGCTGGCTACACCGTGCATTACCGCCATTACCGCACCGTCTACCACCTCGTGGTGAGCTGCGTCGGCGGCAGCGTCATGCGCCGTATGCGGATCGATGGGCACGACGCTCCTCCCGGTTCGGTCCCGCTGGTCGACGACGGCCAGGAGCATCGCGTCGAGCTCGAACTGGGCGCCGTCAGCGACGGCGGCTGAACATCTGCCAGAGCGTGGTGCCCAGCGAGAGCGCGCTGCCGAACAGGGCCAGGCTGCCTCCAGCCGGAGGCGGCGATCGGCCGGATCCGAACACGGCAGCGAGCGAGGAGAGCAGCGTCCCGACCCGCGTGGCGCCAGTCGCGATGTCGGCCACACCGCTGCCCCGGCTGGCCAGCGAACTGGCCAGCCGGGCGCGGTTGAGTTCGCTTTCCGCGATGAGCAGGCGCTTCCGCGCTTCGAGGGCATTCATGCCAGGATCTCCGCGATGCAGATGCGGTCCTTGCGCAACTGGTCGAGCGAGGCCGCGAACGAGCGCCACTGGCGCAGACGCCTGGCCAGCAGCCAGCCCAGCGACGCGGCGGTGAATGTGTAGACGGTCGCCAGGATGAGCAGGCTGCCCAGCGGCGACCAGGCCCATCCCGCCACCACGATGGCGGCGGTGATGGTCATGCCGGCGAGCAGGACGCTGCCGGCGATGCCCAGGGCGAGGAAGCTGGCGTGCAGGAGGCGGTTCCGCTCCTCCTGCACTTCCACCGACACCAGGGCCAAGCGGTTCTCCGCGATGGTCAGGAATTGCAGGGCGAGGCCACGCGAGGTCGCGAGGATCTCCTGGCCGCCGCCGATGGCCTCCGGCATGCCGCGCTCAACCGCAGGAACGTGTGCAGCGGCGGGCGAGCAGGAATCCGACGAGCGCACCGACGCCGACAGCGATGCCGATGGCGGTGTAGGGGTGCTGGTGCACGGCGCTGTCGGTGGCCTTGGCGCCCTCGACCACCTTGTCCTTCACCTGTCCATAGAACTTCTTGCCGCTTTCCAGGGCGGTGGCGAGCCGCTTGCGCGCCTCGACGACCTTCTCGCCGCCCACATCCGCGGTCGCGCTCAACAGGGCGAGCGCATCCTCGGCCAGGGTGCCCAGGGAGTTGCCGCCTTCGTGTGTATCGTGGCTCATGGTAGACATCGCTTTCGGTAATCAGTGGCGTCGTGAGACGGCAGGGCCGGTCGGCTGTGCTGGCGCCAGCGTACCGCACCGTCTGCCGACGCCGCTGGGGTGATCACCCCAGCGGCGCGCGAAATGGGGTGTACTCCCCATATCATTCGCCGGGCCACGGCCGACAGTGACCATCTGCCGTCATGGTCCTCCACAACGCCACAGCCCGCCCCGGGCGCCGACATGCCGCCCGGACCGTTTGCGGGTCGACAGGCGGCAGTCGGCAGCGGCTGATGGATTCGGCGCATGGACTGCAGGACGGGCTCCGCCGCCTGGCCCACCACGCCCTGGCGATGCAGGATCAGCAGCGCAGCAGCCTGGGCCGCACGCTGCAGGACGAGGTCTGCCAGCTGCTCGTGGCCATCAACCTCCACCTGCTGCAGCTCAAGCAGGCGCTCCGGGTGAGGGCCGTGCGCCTCGACGCCGATCTCGCCGCCACGCGGCGGCTGGTCGCCCGTTCGGCCGGCTCGGCCCACCTCCAGATCAACCGTCGGACCAGGCACCCATGACCACCGTATCGATCACCTCAAAGCGCTATCGCTCGGCGCTGCGTGCCCACCTCAAGGCCGGACCCCAGGCCAGTCTGGCCGCGGTGCGCGGACTCGGCATCCGCTCGCTTGCCGCCGGCATGCCGATCCTCGGCCTGGCTAGGCTGCATGAGCAGATCCTGGTCGCCGACATGCTGCCGGGGATCCCTGCCGCCCGGCGGGCGGCGCTGATCCGCCAGGCCGCCATCTTCTTTTCCACAGCCATCACTCCGGTCCGGAAGGGGCGACACGCGGCCAGCACCCAGACGGTGCGCATCGGCACCGTGATCGAGACGCTCAGCCAGCGCACTGTCGAACTGGCCGCCTCGAACCTCGAGCTCAGCCAGGAGGTGGCCCAGCGCAAGACGGCGGAGGCGGCCCTGCGCGTCGGCGAACTGCGCTACCATCAACTGCTCGAGCTGTCCGACCGCCAGCAGGTCCAGGCTCGCCGCCTGGCGCGCGAACTGCTGTCGGCCCAGGAGGACGAGCGCAAGAAGATCAGCCGCGACCTGCACGATGTCATCGCCCAGACCCTCACCGGCATCAACATCCGCCTGACCACGCTCAAGCGCGATGCCGAGGTCGACACCAAGGACCTGGAACGCAATATCGGCCGGACCCAGAAGCTGGTCGAACGCGCGGTGAACATCGTCCACCGTTTCGCCCGCGAGCTGCGGCCGGCGCTGCTTGATGACCTCGGCCTGATCCCGGCGCTGCAGGCCCTGCTCAAGGGTCTTGCCGCCCGCACCGGCCTGCGCACCGCCCTCGAGGCGGATCCCGGGGTCGAGCGCCTCGACATGGCCAAGCGCACGGTGCTGTTCCGCGTCGCCCAAGAGGCGATGACCAACGTCGTCCGGCACGCCAAGGCTGGGCACGCCGGCATCCGCATCAGCAAGCAACGCGGCGGCTATCGCATGACCATCCGCGACGATGGACGCGCCTTCGAGGTGGAACGGGTGCTGCACGCGCGCGGTGGCCGGCGGCTCGGCCTGCTCGGCATGCGCGAACGCCTGGCCATGGTCGGAGGCACCTTCGACATCATCTCGGTCGCTGGTCAGGGCACCACGGTCATCGCCACGGTCCCCACCACCGGACCCGGAAGGGGCAGGCGGTGAGCCCGATCACCATCCTGCTGGCGGAGGATCACCAGATCGTGCGCGAAGGCCTGCGGAAGCTTCTTGATTTCGACCCGGGCCTGCAGGTCGTCGGCGAGGCCCAGGACGGCCGCCAGGCAGTGGCCCTGGCCGGACGGCTGCGGCCAGCGGTGGTGCTGATGGACATCGCCATGCCCCTGCTCAACGGCCTCGACGCGACCCGGCAGATCGCCAAGGCGCAGCCGCAGGTGCGCGTGCTCATGCTCTCGGCCCACAGCGAGGACGCCTACGTCACCAGCGCCACCGAGGCTGGCGCGGTCGGCTTCCTGCTCAAGCAGTCGTCGGTGCATGAGGTGTACGAGGCGATCCGCGCCGTGGCGGCCGGCAAGACCTGGTTCAGCCAGGCGATCACCCGCCGGTTCGAGCGCATCGATCCCAAGCCGCAGGCCGGCCACCCGGCGCACCTCGCGGTGCATCTCACCCCCCGCGAGGCGGAGGTGCTGCAACTGGTCGCCGAGGGCAAGGCCAACAAGACCATGGCGGTGGTCCTCGGCATCGGCATCAAGACGGTGGAGAAGCATCGCGAGCACCTCATGGCCAAGCTCGACATCCACGACACCGCAGGCCTCACGCGCTACGCCATCGCCTCCGGCGTGATCGAGAACGCGGTGCAGATGACGGTCATCTGAGCAGGCCGGGGGTGAACACCCCATGGGCACGCGCGCGCCGGTCGGCCATCCTGTGGGAGACATGCCCACCATGGCCATACCCGGGACAGCCACATGCAGCCCAACCGCCTCCACCTGCTCGGGAATCTCGGCCAGTCGGTCTGGCTGGACGATATCCGGCGCGATCTGATCACCGGTGGCGGACTCCAACGTCTGATCGCGGATGATGGACTACGGGGTCTGACGTCCAATCCGGCGATCTTCGCCAAGTCCATAGCGGACAGCACGGCCTACGACGCCGACATTCTCGCCCTGGCGCGGCAGGGGAAGGGCAGCACGGAGATCTACGAGGCCATCAGCCAGCGGGATGTCCAGGGCGCGGCCGATGCATTCCGCTCCGTCTATGAGGCGTCGTCGGGCGTCGATGGCTATGCCAGCCTTGAGGTCGATCCCCGCCTGGCGCATGATACGCAGGGAACGCTCGGCGAAGCGCGCCGGCTCTGGAAGGCCCTCGACCGTCCCAATGTGCTGATCAAGGTGCCGGCCACCAGCGCAGGTCTGCCGGCCATCCGGCAGCTCATTCAGGACGGTATCAACATCAATGTCACCCTGCTCTTCGCGTTGCCCCGGTACCAGCAGGTGGCCGAGGCCTACCTGAGCGGGATCGAGGCGCGGGCGGCGGAAGGGCACTCGATCGCGCAGGTGGCTTCGGTGGCCAGTTTCTTCGTCGGCCGCATCGACGCGCTGATCGATCCGATGCTGGACGCCTTCATCGCGAACGATGGACCCCAGGCGGTGTTGGCCAGGCAGGCGCATGGCCAGACAGCCATCGCAAGCGCGAAGCTGGCCTACCAGGTCTTCCAGACGGTATTCACGGGCGAGCGGTTCAGGACCTTGGCCGCTCGCGGCGCACGCAGCCAGCGTCTGCTCTGGGCCAGTACCGGCAGCAGGAACGCAGCCGACAGTGATGTGAAATATATCGATGCCCTCATCGGTCCTGATACGGTCATCACCATCCCGCCGGCGACCCTGAGCGCCTTCCGCGATCATGGGACGCCGACCGCCCGTCTCGGCGAGGGCCTGGCCGCAGCACGCTCGATCTTGGACCATCTGCCGGAACTGGGCCTCGACCTCGGAGCCCTGACCCAACGCCTCGAGGATGAGGGCGTCGCCAAGTTCATAGCTCCCTTCGATGCGCTGCTGGAGGTCGTGGCCCGACGGTCCAGGCTGGGTGCTGCGCAGCACGGTTGAGCGTCATCGGCTGGAAGGCGGACGCTGCGCATCCGTCAGCGACCCGATGCCGGCGATGACATCGAACAGTTCCTCGTCGATCCCGCCTTGCCGTAGGCGATATTAATGAGGATTCACAAACAGGCAGACGTGACTGATGCGGTGAGCCGCCAAGGCGCCAAGTACGCCAAGGGTCGGAGGCATCGGATTCCTCCGGCTGACTTGGCGAACTTGGCGCCTTGATGTCCTTTGGATTTCACCCCGGTCGCCGTCGGGTCCGCCACCGCCGCGTCCACGCTCATGCCCGCCCGCTCCAGGTCCAATCACGGATCATCGGCATGTCCTCTCCATGGAGGTTGATGTACTGCCGGTGCTCGACCAGCTTGTCTGCGAGCTGTCGTTTCAGCTCGGCACCCCGCTCCCCGGTCTGGGGCAGGCGGTCGATGACGTCCATCGCCAGATGGAAGCGATCCAGGTCGTTGAGCACGGTCATGTCGAACGGCGTGGTGATCGTGCCTTCCTCCTTGTAGCCGCGGACATGGATGTTGCGGTGATTGGTCCGCCGGTAGGTCAGCCGATGGATCAGCCAGGGATAGCCGTGGAAGGCGAAGATCACCGGCCGGTCGGTGGTGAACACCGTGTCGAACTCCGCGTCCCCGAGGCCGTGCGGATGCTCCGTCGGCGGCTGCAGCTTCATCAGGTCGATCACATTCACGACCCGGATGCGCAGCTCCGGCAGGTGCTGGCGCAGGATCGTGACCGCGGCGAGCGTCTCCAGGGTCGGCACATCGCCGCAGCAGGCCATCACCACATCCGGTGCGGCGTCAGCGTCGTTGCTGGCCCAGGACCAGACGCCCAGGCCGGCAGCGCAATGCGCGACGGCGGCGTCCATGTCCAGCCATTGCGGGGCCGGATGCTTGCCGGCGATGACCAGGTTGACGTAGTGCCGGCTGCGCAGGCAGTGATCCATCACCGAGAGCAGGCAGTTGGCGTCCGGCGGCAGGTACACCCGCACGATCTCGGCCTTCTTGCTGATCACATGGTCGATGAAGCCTGGATCCTGATGGGTGAATCCGTTGCTGGTCTGCCTCCAGACATGCGAGGTGAGGAGGTAGTTCAGCGAGGCGATCTCCGGCCTCCACGGCAGGTGCTTGGTGATCTTCAGCCACTTCGCGTGCTGGAGGAACATCGAGTCGATGATGCGGATGAACGCTTCGTAGCAGTGGAACAGACCGTGCCTTCCAGTCAGTAGGTAGCCCTCCAGCCAGCCTTCGCACTGGTGCTCGCTGAGCATGGAATCCAGGACCAGGCCGTCCGGCGCCAGGAACTCATCACCTGGGGCGATGGCCGCATCCCACTGCCGCCCGGTCGTTTCAAAGACCGCTTCCAGGCCATTCGAGATCGCCTCGTCCGGTCCGAACACGCGGAAGTTCCGCTGCTCCGTGTTCATCCGCAGCACATCGCGCAGGAAGATGCCGAACACATGCATGTCGCCCATGCCCCGCCCGCCAGGCGTGGTCACCGGTTCGGCGTAGCTCCGGAAGTCGGGCATCTGCAGGGCGCGCAGCAGCTTGCCGCCGTTGGCGTGGGGATTGGCCCCCATGCGCCGCGCGCCGACCGGGGCGAGTGCGGCCAACTCCGGTTTCAGGCGGCCCCGATCGTCGAACAGCTCCTCCGGCCGGTAGCTCCTGAGCCACGACTCCAGCATCACGAGATGCTCGGGGTGGGCTGCGGGATCGGACAGGGGGACCTGATGCGCCCGGAAGGAGCCTTCGATCTGCCGGCCTTCGACCATCTTCGGGCCAGTCCAGCCCTTGGGCGACCGGAGGACGATCATCGGCCAGCGCGGACGGGTGGTGTCATGGTTGGCGCGGGCGTTGCCGCGGATCCGTTGGATCTCCTTGACCACCCGGTCCAGGGTGGCGGCCATGATCTGGTGCATCACCATCGGGTCGTCGCCCTCGACGAAATACGGCGTCCAGCCGTAGCCCCGCAGCAGTTGCTCCAGCTCCTCGTGGGTGATGCGCGCCAGCACCGCCGGGTTGGCGATCTTGAACCCATTGAGGTGCAGGATCGGCAGCACCACGCCATCCGTGATCGGATTGAGGAACTTGTTCGCATGCCAGGAGGTGGCGAGTGGGCCGGTCTCCGCCTCGCCATCGCCGATGACGCACGCAGCGATGAGGTCGGGATTGTCGAAGACGGCGCCGAAGGAATGGCTCAGGGAGTAGCCGAGTTCGCCGCCTTCGTGGATCGATCCCGGACATTCCGGGGAGGCATGGCTGGGGATCCCGCCGGGGAACGAGAATTGCAGGAACAGCTTCTGCAAGCCCTGCTCGTCCTGGCTGATGTCCGGGTAGATCTCGCTGTAGGTGCCTTCCAGATAGGTGTTGCCGACGACGGCCGGCCCACCGTGACCTGGACCGGAAACATAGATCATGCTGAGGTCGTACTTGGTGATCACCCGGTTCAGGTGCACATAGATGAAGTTCTGCCCTGGCGTCGTCCCCCAATGCCCCAGCAGCATGCGTTTGATGTCGCTGAGCACCAAGGGGCGCTTCAGCAGGGGATTGTCCGCCAGGTAGATCTGACCCACCGACAGGTAGTTGGCGGCGCGCCAGTAGGCGTCCATCCGCTGCAGCAGTTCGGATTCCTGGGCGTTGCTGGGCATGGTATCAAGCTCCTGATGGGTTGGCATGGCTGGAACCCGGCGTGCAGTGCAGGCCGAACGCGGCGAGCTGATCGGTGGTGCCTCGGAGATCCGTATGCAGGATGCTGTGCACGCCGACCCTTTCGGCGACCTGGATGTGCATCGCCGTATTATCGATGTAGACGACGTTTTCGGGCGGCACCTGGCTGACATCGAGGGCGAGCCGGAGCATGGCGGCGTCGGGTTTGCGCAGATGGACGTGGCATGAGGAGATGAAGATGTCGACGAGCTGCGCCAGGTTGAACTTCCATATGCGGTAGTCATTCAACTCGCGGCCCTCATTGCTGACGACGACGACCTTGACCCCGTGGTTCCATTTGATGGTCCGGACGAGATCCAGCATCGGCTGGTCCGGCTGGGACTGCGCATAGACGAAGTCGGTGAACTGCGTCCTGGTGAAAGGCCGGTCGCAGTGGAAGACGACCAGGCCCAGGTACTCATCCATCGTGATCAGACCCAGTTCATGGGTCGCCCAGGCCTGCTCGTGCCGGTGCTCGAGATCGTGGAGATCCAGGTGGAACTCGAGGGCGGCGCGCGACCTGAAGGCATGGCCCCAGCCATCGGTGAGCAGGACCCCGCCGATATCGACGAAGAGGCAGGTGATGTCGTTGCGCTGCATGGCGGCGTCTCCGGGCGGATCGGCTGACGCTCCGCGCCAGGAGTGTGCGGCGGTCGTCCGGCCCGCCGCAGGGGTATTCACCCCAGCGGCGGGCTGTGCCGCGCGCGCATACCTTGCTGCACCGGAGGCAGAGCCAGCCATGACGTCGACATCCAGGATCCTGATGGTTTCCGGCATTCTTGTCGCCCTCGCCGTCGCCGGCGGGGCAGTCTGGCTGAGCATGCCCCGGTCCGGTCCAGGCGAGGGTTTCATCAGCGGCAACGGACGGATCGAGGCGACCGAGGTCGATGTCGCAGCCAAGCTCGCGGGACGGGTGCAGGAGATCATGATCCGCGAAGGCGACTCCGTGCAGCTTGGGCAACCCTTGGCGCAGATGCAGAGCACGGCGCTCGAGGCGCAGCGGGACGAGGCCCAGGCCCAGTCGCAGCATGCCGTGCACGCCGTGGCCAGCGCCACGGCCCAGGTCGCCATGCGGGTCAGCGACGTGGCGGTCGCCCGGGCTGCCGTCGGCCAGCGCGCCAGCGACCTGGATGCGGCCCAACGACGCCTCGCCAGGACGGAAACCCTGACCAAGGATGGTTTGACCCCGGTCCAGGAGCTGGACGACGACCGGGCCAGGGTCAGCGGCGCCGAGGCGGCCGTCATCGGGGCGAAGGCCCAGGTCGAGGCCGCGCAGGCCGCGGTCACGGCCGCGCAGGCGGAGGTGGTCGGGGCCGAGTCGAACGTGACGGCCAGCGAGGCGACCATCGCCCGCGTCCAATCCGATATCGCCGACTGCCGCTTGCTCTCGCCACGGGCCGGACGCGTGCAGTACCTGATCGCGCAGGCCGGTGAAGTCCTCGCCGGAGGCGGCAAGGTCCTCAGCCTGGTCGACCTCGGCGATGTCTACATGACCTTCTTCGTGCCAGAAATGGCGGCGGGCAAGGTGGCCCTGGGCAGCGAAGTCCGCATCGTGCTCGACGCTGCGTCGCAGTATGTGATCCCGGCGACGGTATCCTTCGTCGCCAGCACGGCGCAGTTCACCCCCAAGACGGTCGAGACCGCCAGCGAACGGCAGAAGCTGATGTTCCGCGTCAAGGCGCAGATCAGCCGCGAACTGCTGCAGCAGCACCTCGCCCTGGTCAAGACCGGCCTGCCGGGCGTGGCCTGGCTCAAGCTGGATGCGCAGGCCGCCTGGCCAGCCGACCTGGAGATCCAGGTGCCGGAGTGACGGCAGGGGCATCGGTCGCCAGCCTGGTCGGGGTCGGCCTGCGCTATGGCCGGATCACGGCGCTGGACGGCATCACCGTGGACATCCCGGCCGGTCGCATGGTCGGGCTGCTCGGTCCGGATGGGGTGGGCAAGTCCAGCCTGCTCGCCCTGCTGGCCGGCGCACGGGCGGTGCAGACGGGCAGCGTGCGGGCGCTGGACGGCGACATGGCCAGCGCGCGCCACCGGGCGCGGGTCTGCCCGCACATCGCCTACATGCCGCAAGGCCTGGGCCGGAACCTCTATCCGACCCTGTCGGTCGAGGAGAACCTGCAGTTCTTCGGCCGGCTGTTCGGTCATGCCGCCGGCGAGCGTCGCCGGCGCATCGATGCGCTGACGCGCCGTACCGGGCTGGCCGCGTTCCTGGCCCGACCGGTCGGCACGCTGTCGGGCGGCATGAAGCAGAAGCTGGGCCTGTGCTGCGCGCTGATCCACGATCCGGAACTGCTCATCCTCGACGAGCCGACCACCGGGGTCGATCCGCTGGCCCGTGCCCAGTTCTGGGAACTGATCGCGCACATCCGCGGCGGACGCGCCGGCATGAGCGTGATCGTGGCCACCGCCTACATGGACGAGGCGCAGCGCTTCGACTGGCTGGTGGCGATGGATGCGGGACGGATCCTCGCCACCGGCACCCCGGCCGAACTGCTGGCGCGCACGCGGTGCGCCTCGCTCGACGCCGCCTTCATCGCCCTCCTGCCCGAGGCCCAGCGACGGGAACATCACGCGGTGGTGATCCCGCCCATAGGTGCGGATGGTGAGGCGGAGATGGCGATCGAGGCGACGGATCTGACCATGCGCTTCGGCAGCTTCGTCGCCGTCGACCGGGTGAGCCTGCGCATCCGTCGCGGCGAGATCTTCGGCTTCATCGGCTCCAACGGCTGCGGCAAGTCCACCACCATGAAGGTGCTGACCGGCCTGCTGCCGGCCAGCGCCGGCAGCGCCCTGCTGCTCGGCCATGCCGTGGATGCGAAGGACCTGGCCACGCGCCGGCGGGTCGGCTACATGTCGCAGTCGTTCTCCCTCTACGCCGAGTTGTCGGTGCGCCAGAACCTGGTGCTGCACGCGCGCTTGTTCCAGGTGCCGCCGGCGGAGATCGAGGCGCGGGTCGCCGACATGGTCGCCAGGTTCGGCCTGGCCCCGGTGGTCGACGCGATGCCCGACACCCTGCCGCTGGGCATCCGCCAGCGCCTGTCGCTGGCGGTGGCGATGGTGCACAAGCCGGAGCTGCTGATCCTTCGATCCGATCGCCCGCGACAGCCTGTGGCAGTTGATGGCCGACCTGGCGCGCAAGGACCGGGTGACGATCTTCATCTCGACCCATTTCATGAACGAGGCGGCGCGCTGCGACCGGGTCTCGCTGATGCATGCCGGTCGGGTGCTCGCCACCGGCGTCCCGGCCGACCTGGTGCGCACGCGTGGCACCGCGACCCTGGAGGAGGCCTTCATCGCGTATCTGCAGGAGGCGGACCAGGCCGAGGTCCTGCCGCCGGAGGCGGCGGCACCACCCTCCGTTCCTGCTGCCGGAGCGGCGGCGATCGGAGGATTCAGCCTGGGCCGCGCTTGGAGCTACAGTCTGCGCGAGACGCAGGAGCTCATGCATGATCCGGTACGGGCGACCATGGCCCTGCTGGGCACCGGCATCCTGATGTTCGTGATCGGATTCGGCATCAGTCTGGATGTCGACGATCTGACCTTTGCCGTGCTCGATCGCGACCGGACGGTCCTCAGCCGGGACTACGGCTTCAACCTGGCTGGTTCACGCTACTTCGTCGAACGCCCGCCGATCGGCTCCTATGCGGAACTCGACCAGCGCATGCGCGCCGGCGAGCTCGCCCTGGCGATCGAGATCCCTTCGGGATTCGCCCGCGACATCGACCGCGGCCGCCCGGTGCAGATCGGCGCCTGGGTGGACGGGGCGATGCCGCGCCGCGGCGAGACGGTGCTGGGCTATGTGCACGGCATGCACCAGGGCTGGTTGCAGGATCTGGCGCAGCGCCGGTCGGGTCGGCAGGCCGGGCCCGGCCCGGCCGAGATCGAGACGCGCTTCCGCTACAACCCCGACGTCACAAGCCTGCCCGCCATGGTCCCGGCGGTCATCCCGATGCTGCTGCTGATGATCCCGGCCATGCTGACCGCGCTGTCGGTGGTGCGCGAGAAGGAGCTCGGCTCGATCCTCAACCTCTACACCACCCCGGTCACCCGCAGCGAGTTCCTGCTCGGCAAGCAGCTGCCCTACATCGCCCTGGCGATGCTGAACTTCGCGCTGATGGCGGTATTGGCGGTCACCGTCTTCCAGGTGCCGATCACCGGCAGCATCCTGACCCTGACCGCCGCGGCCCTGCTCTTCGTCATGTTCTCGACCGGGTTCGGCCTGCTCGCGTCCACCTTCACGCACAGCCAGATCGCGGCGATGTTCCTGACCATGATCGGCACGATGATCCCGGCCGTCCAGTTCGCCGGCATGCTCAATCCGGTGTCGTCGCTCGAAGGCCTCGGGGCCGTCATCGGCCAGGTCTATCCCGCCTCCCACTTCCTCACCATCAGCCGAGGCGTGTTCAGCAAGGCGCTCGACTTCACGGATCTGCAGGCCTCGTTATGGCCGCTGGCGCTGGCGGTGCCGGTCATCCTCACCCTCTCGATCCTGCTCCTGCGCAAGCAGGAGTCCTGAGCGTGCCCCTGCTCGCCAACATCTACCGCCTGGGCGTCAAGGAGCTGTGGAGCCTGGTCCGCGACCCGGTGATGCTGGTGCTGATCGGGTGGACCTTCACCGTGGCGATCTACACCTCCGCCACCGCGATGCCCGAGACGTTGCACAAGGCGCCGATCGCCATCGTCGACGAGGACGGTTCGCCGCTGTCGGCGCGCATCGCCGCCCTCTTCTATCCGCCGCGGTTCAACCGGCCGGTGATGATCGCGGTCCCGCAGATCGATCCGGGGATGGATGCCGGCGACTACACCTTCGTGCTGGACATCCCACCGGATTTCCAGCGCGATGTGCTGACCGGATCGTCGCCGGCGATCCAGCTCAATGTCGATGCCACGCGCATGAGTCAGGCCTTCACCGGGAGCAGCTACATCCAGCAGATGGTGCTGGGCGAGGTCGACGGGTTCGTCCGGCGTCATCGCGAGGCCGTCACCCCGCCCATCGATCTGGCGTTGCGCGTGCGCTTCAACCCCAGCCTCGAGCAATCCTGGTTCGGCTCGCTGATGGAGCTGATCAACAACGTCACCATGCTCTCGATCATCCTGACCGGGGCGGCGCTGATCCGCGAGCGCGAGCATGGCACCATCGAGCACCTGCTGGCGATGCCGGTGACCCCGATGCAGATCATGCTGGCCAAGGTCTGGTCGATGGGCCTGGTCGTGCTGCTGGCCGCCGCCGGGTCCTTGGTCTTCGTTGTGCAGGGCATCCTCCGCGTGCCGATCGACGGGTCGGTGGCCCTGTTCCTGTTCGGTGCGGCCCTCCACCTGTTCGCCACCTGCGCCCTGGGCATCTTCATGGCCACGGTGGCGAGCTCGATGCCCCAGTTCGGCCTGCTCGCCATGCTCATCCTCCTGCCGCTGCAATTGCTGTCCGGCAACTCGACGCCCCGGGAAAGCATGCCGGCGGTCCTGCAATCCATCATGCTGGCCGCGCCGACCACGCATTTCGTCGCCGCCAGCCAGGCCATCCTGTTCCGTGGCGCCGGCCTCAGCGTGGTATGGCCGCAATTCCTGGCTCTGGCCGCCATCGGCCTGGCGCTGTTCATTGTCGCGCTGGGGCGTTTCCGCAAGACGCTCAGGCAGGGAGCCTGAGCGTGGGGGGTATACCCCATCCGCTGTGCGGCGCTGCGTACCTACGGTTGACGAGAGTATGCCGGCTGCCCAGCCATCGGTCCAGACAGAGGAACACGCCATGCCCACGCACGCCATGTCCGATGACCCGATCCAGGAGATCGGGCTGACGCTCGCGCCTGCGCCGGCCCAGCGCGGCTTCCTGATGCGTGGTGCGTCATGCAGGTAATCCCTGGTCGCCAGACCGTGAACCTGGCCATCGATACGCTGGCCCTGCTGGCTGGCGGCGCACTGACAGGCTCCGGTCTCATCCTGGCCTACCGGCTGCCCTCCGGTCGCGGACAGCGGGACATGTCACTGCTGGGCTGGAACCGGCACGAATGGGGCGATGTCCACCTGATCCTGGCGTGGGTGGTGATCGGGCTGGTGGTCATGCACCTGCTGCTGCATCTCAACTGGCTGGCCCAGACCTGCAGCATGGTTGCAGGTCATGGCGGTCCTCTGGGTCGTCGTTGGGTGCTGCCGGTGTTGCTGGCGCTGGCGACCGGCGCGTTCCTGGCGCTGCCGTGGCTGCTTCCGCTGCGGTGATTCAGCGCGGCAGTCCGACCGCGCCCGCCATGACCTCCTCGGCGAAGTAGGACGAGCGCACGTACGGTCCGGCGGCGACGTACTTGAAGCCGAGCTCGCGCCCCCAGGCCTCGTACTGCGCGAAGGTCTCCGGCGGGACGAAGCGGATGATGTCGTGGTGCTCCAGCGTCGGGCGCAGGTACTGGCCGATGGTCATGATGTCGCAGGCCTGCTCGCGCAGGTCGAGCATGATCTGGCGCACCTCGTCGTCGGTCTCGCCCAGCCCGACCATGATGCCGCTCTTGGTCAGGATGCCCGGCTCCTGCGCCTTGACCCGCTTGAGCAGCTCGAGCGAGCGGCGGTAGCGCGCCTGCGGCCGCACCGTCGGGTAGAGCCGGCCGATGGTCTCGAGATTGTGGTTGTAGACGTCGGGCCTGGCCGCCGCCGCGACCGCCAGCGCGTCCCAGTTGCCGCAGAAGTCCGGGGTGAGGATCTCGACCAGGGTGCCGGGGCAGCGCTCGCGCACCGCCCGCACGGTGGCGGCGAAATGCGCCGCCCCGCCGTCCGGCAGGTCGTCGCGGTTGACGCTGGTGATGACGGCGAAGCGCAGGCCGAGCTCGGCGATGGCGGCGGCAGTGCGCGCCGGTTCGCTGGGGTCGAGCGGCGGCGGGGTCTTCACCCAGGCGACGTCGCAGAAGGTGCAGGTGCGGGTGCAGGCCTCGCCCATGAGCATGAAGGTCGCCGCCTTTTTGCTCCAACATTCCTGGCGGTTGGGGCAGGCCGCCTCCTCGCACACGGTGACCAGGCCGTGCTTGCGCACCACCGCGTCGGTACCGGAGCTCTCGCCATTGGCCGGCAGGCTGCGCTTGAACCAGGGCGGCAGGCGCTGGCGGGTCGGGGATACGGGGACGACGGGCATCGCGGCACCCTAACCGGAGGGCCGGGGCGGGAAGCTGGAAGCGGGGGAAGGCTGGCCAGCGGCCAGCGCCCAGCGCCCAGCGGCCAGCGGCCAGCGGCCATCGCCCATCGCCCAGCGGCCAGCGGCCATCGCCCATCGCCCATCGCCCAGCGACATGGCCACTAGCCAGCACCGCCTGCTGCTACCCGCCCCCCTTCTTGAAACTCCCCGTCGCCGTCACCTCCGGCACCGGGCCCAGGCCGTGGTTCATCTTCACCGTCTCGCCCAGGGCCTTGCGCCACAGGGCGACCAGGAAGCCGACGTCGTAGCCGGCATCGTGGCGGCCGCTGGCGGTGGCGCGCAACTCCTCCTTCACCCGGTCGAGGCGGGCCTGGGCCTGCCACAGCAGCTCGTCCGGCCGGAGCATGGCGCCGACCAGCAGATCATCCGCATTGTCCAGATTGAAGGGCGTCTGGCGGCCGATCCCGCGGTAGAGCGCCGCCAGCCAGCCGCGGTCGAAGTCGGGGGCGTCGGAAAACGCCAGCATGCCCTTGAGGTCGGCCTCGAGCCGCGTGGCCACCTCGGCCGGCGCGCATCCCTCAGCCTGCAGCCGCTCGCGGGTGAGGCCATGGATACGCTCGGCCGCGGGATCCCAGTGCGTCCATCCGGGAAGCGGTCGCACCAGCAGTTTGCGGATCTCGCCGGTGTGATCGGACCAGGCCACCGACGCCGGCCACGACTCCGGACCGAAGCCGGAGGCCTCGATGTCGATGAAGCAGGGATACCACTCGATCATGACCGGATATGGCCATCTGCCGGGCGCCACGCAAGGTCGCAGGGCGCAACATTGCCGGGTGCGGAGGTTGCCAGTCAGCCGTCCAGGACCACCGCGGCTCCGGGGCACCCTTCCAGGGCGATTACGGCGTAGCGCGAGCGCTCGACCGTCTCGATGCGCAGCGCCAAGGCCGTGCCGCCGCAGGTCGCGCGCCGCGGGCGCAGACCGGCTGGGAGCAGGACGCGGAGGGTGGCCTGGCTGAATGAACCGGTGACGTCGACGGTCAGCTGCCGCTTCCGCTTGTCATGGGTCCAGCGATAGGCGCAGTAGCCGTCGCTGGCGGGATAGTGCAGGCAGACGGTGGCGTCGCCGACCTCGGTGGCTGCCCAGCGAGGCGAGATCCGCGCCGCGGCGAAGGCGCGGTCGGTGTCCTCGATGCCGGCCAGGCCCTCGACCAGGGCGTGATGGATGGCGCCCTGCGACCACACCCCGGGCAGGCCGAACGAGCGGATCCCGCGGGCGAAGCGCGCCGCGCCCTCGCCGGCGGTCAGCGCCGCGACCATCAACCGCACGCCGGGGGCGGCCTCCAGGCGGACGGCGGCGACCACGTCGGCGGGTCGCGGGTTGGTGAAGCCGGACAGGTACAGGCCGACATCGCTGGCCACCGGGTTCGGACCGCGCCAGGCGATGCGGCCGTGGTTGGGCGCCGAGCGGTCATGGGCGAGGGCCAGCGGATTCCACCAGTTGGCCACTTCGCGGCCGGCGATCAGCGGGAAGGCGTGCTCGGAGCCGTTGGCGTAGACCAGGACGTAGCGGCCGACCGTTCCGGCCGCCGATCCGGCGAGGGCATGCAGGACATAGAGGCTGCCGAGGGTGCGGCCGAGCGGCACGGTCACCGCCTGGGAATGGACGCCGCCAAGCGCGATGGCGCTCCGGCCGCGGTTGCGCGTCGGAGCGAGGATGTGCAGCGTGACGTCCTGCCAGCGCTGGCGTCCGCAGGGCAGGTTGCGCAGGTCGTTGTCGCCCTCGCCGGTCCAGGCGGTGACGCCGGCGGCGGCGCCGTGGCGCAGTCCGACGTTGACATGGTGGCGCAGGTCGATCGGGGTCTGCCGCTGGGGTGCCGCCTTCGGCGGCTTGAGCGTCGGCAGCTGGCGGTAGGTGTCATGGATGACGCCGCCGTCGGCTTCGGACAGCTGCCACAGGCGGCGCAGGATGTCGCTGCCGTAGTCCTCGCGGCCATGCTCGAAGGCGGCGCGGGCCAGTTCGCCGGCGACCAGGGGCGAGATGCCGCCATTCATGTAGTCGCCGAGCGATTCGTGCGCCGGGTTGCCGTCACCCCACTGCTTGCCGGTGAACAGCGGATCCATCGCCCACCATTCGGCGAAGCTCTCGCCGCGCCTGGCCTGCCGGCGGCGGCGGTACTCGTCGATGACGCGGACCGCCATGGCGTGGTCGGGCAGGCCGCGGTTGACGGTGTAGGGCAGCGACAGCGAGATGCGCTGGTCGTCATCCCCGACGTGCGCCTTCAGCCCGGGCATCGGCCGCTCCGGCACCATGTGGGCGTAGATCGGGTCCTTCCATAGCAGGCGGTTGGCGCGTGCGCGCAGCTCCTCGGCGGCGCGCTGGTGGCGGGCGGCGTCGGCGGCGTGACCGAGCGCGCCGTGCATCTCGGCGAGCCGGCGGTGCGCGGCGTAGAGCCC
>JAIFKN010000110.1 GCA_020049615.1 bacterium
CACTTCCTCGGCACGGTCAACGTGTTCCACGGCCGCATCCACGACGGCCTGGCCGCGGTCGGCGACGCCGACGTCACCTTCGTGCGCCCGCACGACGTCGCCGTCTCGCGCGTGCGCGACGAGGTCCATCCTATCGCCGCCCTGGTCAAGCAGGTCGGCATCGCCGGCGCCCTGGTGCGCTACGACCTCGAACGCGAGGGCGGCGGCCGGGTCGAGGCGCTGGTGACCCACGCGCGCCAGCGCGAGCTCGCGCTGCAGGCCGGCCAGCAGATCTTCCTCGGCTTCAGCGAGTTCAAGACCTACGCCGCAGCTTCGATGCCCGGCGCTTCCTCTGACGATTATACCATTTAAGGACCACGCCCATGCCCTCCATCGAGACCCTCGCCCTCCACGCCGGCCAGCAGGCCGACCCGACCACCGGCTCGCGTGCGGTGCCGATCTACCAGACCACCAGCTACGTGTTCAAGGATGCGCAGCACGCCGCCGACCTGTTCGCGCTGCGCGCCTTCGGCAACATCTACACCCGGCTGATGAACCCGACCACCGGCGTGCTCGAGGAGCGCCTCGCCGCCCTGCACGGCGCCAAGGGCGCGGTCGCCACCGCCTCGGGCATGTCGGCGATCTTCTACGCCATCGCCAACATCTGCTCCGCCGGCCAGAACTTCGTCGCCAGCGCCAACCTCTACGGCGGCACGGTCACCCTGTTCCGCAACACGCTCAAGCGCTTCGGTATCGAGGCGCGCCTGGTCGACTCGTCGGATCCGGCCGCGGTGAAGGCGGCGATCGATGGCAAGACCCGCCTGGTCTACTGCGAGTCGATCGGCAACCCGCGCGGCAACGTCGATGACTTCGCCGCCCTGGCCAAGGTCGCGCACGACGCCGGCCTGCCGCTGGTGGTCGACAACACGGTCAGCCCGCCGCCGCTGTTCAACCCGCTGGCCCACGGTGCCGACATCGCGGTCTACTCGCTGACCAAGATGATCGGCGGCCACGGCACCTCGATCGGCGGCGCGGTGGTCGAGAAGGGCGACTTCCCGTGGAACAACGGCAAGTTTCTGGGACGCCTTCGGCGGCCATGACAAGGCGGTCGCCCCGGGCATGGCCTTCGTGCTGAAGATCCGCACCGGCCTGCTGCGCGACATCGGCGCCTGCCTCAGCCCGTTCAACGCCCAGCAGATCCTGCTCGGCGTCGAGACCCTGCCGCTGCGCGCGCGAACCCACGTCGGCAACGCGCAGCAGGTCGCGGAATGGCTGGCGAAGCACCCGCTGGTCTCATGGGTCAACTACGCCGGTCTGCCCAGCCACAAGGACCACGCCCGCGCCAAGCGCTACCTGCCGCTCGGCCCCGGCGCGATCTTCGGCTTCGGCGTCAAGGGCGGGGCCGCCGCCGGCGCCAAGTTCATCAGCTCGGTCAAGCTCGCCTCGCACCTCGCCAACGTGCTCGACGCCAAGACCCTGGTCATCCATCCCGCCAGCACCACGCACCAGCAGCTGACGCCTGCGCAGCAGGCGGCCGCCGGCGTCACCCCCGACTTCGTCCGCATCTCGGTCGGTCTCGAGAACGTCGCCGACATCATCGCCGACCTCGACCAAGCCCTCGCCGCCTCGCAGCAGTAAGGACAGCACATGCCCATCTATACCGACAATTCCCTCGCCATCGGCAAGACCCCGCTGGTCCGCCTCAACCGAGTCACCGATGGGGCCAAGGCCACCGTCCTGGCCAAGATCGAGGGGCGTAATCCGGCCTACTCGGTGAAGTGCCGCATCGGCGCCGCGATGATCTGGGACGCCGAGAAGCGCGGCGTGCTGAAGGCTGGCATGGAGATCGTCGAGCCGACCTCCGGCAACACCGGCATCGCCCTGGCGTTCGTCGCCGCAGCGCGCGGTTACCCGATCACCCTGACCATGCCTGAGACCATGTCGATCGAGCGCCGCCGCGTGCTGGCCGCGTTCGGCGCCAAGCTCGTGCTGACCCCCGGCACCGAGGGCATGGCTGGCGCGGTGCGCAAGGCCGAGGAGATCCTCGCCAGCGACCCGTCGCGCTACTTCCTGCCGCAGCAGTTCAAGAATCCGGCCAACCCGCAGATCCACCACGACACCACCGGCCCCGAAATATGGGAGGATACCGAGGGGAAGATGGACGTCCTGGTCGCCGGCGTCGGCACCGGCGGCACCATCACCGGCATCAGCCGGTTCTGGAAGCAGACCAAGGGCGCGCCGCTGATCTCGGTCGCGGTCGAACCGGTGACCAACCCGATCCTGACCCAGAAGAAGGCCGGCCAGGCCCTGACCCCGGGCCGCCACAAGATCCAGGGCATCGGCGCCAACTTCATCCCCGAGATCGTCGATCTCTCGCTGATCGACCGCATCGAGCAGGTCGGCGATGACGAGGCGGTCACCATGGCCAGGCGTCTGGCCAAGGAGGAAGGCATCATCTGCGGCATCAGCTGCGGAGCCGCCGCCTTCGCTGCCGTCCGCCTGGCCAAGCTGCCGGAATTCGCCGGCAAGACCATCGTCGCCATCCTGCCGGATGCCGGCGAGCGCTACCTCTCGACCGTGCTGTTCGAAGGCGTCGGGGCGTGAAGTTCGCCACGCAGTGCGTCCATGCCGGCGTCCACCCGGACGCCGAGCACGGCGCGGTGATGCCGCCGCTCTACCTCAGCAGCACCTACAGCTTCGCCGACTTCGGCAAGCCGCGGCGCTTCGACTACAGCCGCAGCGGCAATCCGACGCGCCAGGCGCTGGAGGACGCGTTGGCCGCCCTGGAAGGCGGCGTGCGCGGCTTCGCCTACGCCACCGGCATGGCGGCCGAGAGTGCCACCCTGGCGCTGCTCTCCGCTGGTGATCACCTGATCGTTCATGACGACCTCTACGGCGGCACCTACCGCCTGATCACCAGCGTGACGGCGCGCATGGGCGTTCAGGTCGACTTCGCCGACCTGCGCGATCCGGCGGCCCTGGCCAAGGCGCTGAAGCCGAACACGAAGATGGTGTGGCTGGAGTCGCCGACCAATCCGCTGATGAACCTGCTCGACCTCGCGGCTCTGGCCAAGGCGTGCAAGGCCAAGGGTGTGCTCAGCGTCTGCGACAACACCTTCCTCTCGCCCTTCTTCCAGCGTCCGCTCGATCTCGGCATCGACATCGCGCTGCACTCGACCACCAAGTACATCAACGGCCACAGCGACGTGGTCGGTGGCGGCGTGGTGGTGAAGGACGCCCAGTTGGCTGAGCGCATCGGCTTCCTGCAGAACGCCCTCGGCGTGCCGCAGGCGCCGCACGACTGCTATCTGGTCATGCGTGGCCTCAAGACCCTGCCGCTGCGCATGAAGGCGCACCACGACAACGCCGTGCGCCTGGCCCGCTGGCTGGAGCGCCACCCGGCGGTGTCGCAGGTCCTGCATCCATGGTTGGAGAGCCATCCGCAGCACGCCCTGGCCAAGCGCCAGATGACCGGCGGCGGCGGCACGTTCAGCTTCCGCCTGAAGGGCGGCAACGAGGCGGCCCGCCGCCTGCTGACCTCGACCAAGCTGTTCGTCCTCGCTGAAAGCCTCGGCGGCGTCGAATCGCTCATCGAGCACCCATGGACCATGACCCACGTATCGATGCCCGAGGACGTCCGTCGGCGCGTCGGCATCACCGAGGACCTGATCCGCATCTCGGTCGGCATCGAGGATGCCGAGGACCTGGAAGCGGATCTGGCGAAAGCGCTGGGGTGAAGCCTGGGACCGACGAGCTCCAGCTCGTCGGAAGGCA
Source organism: bacterium (assembly GCA_020049615.1). Next base: position 3,754 of record JAIFKN010000110.1, read on the forward strand.
CCGCCGACGAGCTGGAGCTCGTCGGTCCCAGGCCCTACCGCACCAGCCGCCAGCAGCGGTGCGGGATGGTACCTGCGAAATCGCTGTCGATGGTCTCCTCAGTGACGTCGGTCACCGAGGCGAACGGCGGCAACTTCGTACTGAGCGTGAACTTGGCCTTGTTGGTCGAAAACCACGCGGAGCCGCCAGGCGTCAGCAGGTTCCATAACCGCCACAGCAGCCAGTCCTGGTCGCGTTCCACCTCCCAGCTCTTGGTCATCGCCTTCGAGTTCGAGAAGGTCGGTGGGTCGCAGATGATCAGGTCCCAGCCCGGCCGATGCGCTTCCCCCATGTATTTTATGCAGTCGGCCTTGACCAGACGGTTGCGCGGGTCGTCCAGCCGGTTGAGCGCCAAATTCCGCTCCGCCCACTTCAGATACGTGTTCGACAGGTCGACGGTGGCCGTACTCGCTGCGTCGCCGGCGGCGGCGTGGACGGTGAAGGCACCGGTGTAGGCGAAGAGGTTGAGCACGCGCTTGCCGCGGGCCGCGGCGCGCAGGCGCAGGCGCAGGCGGCGGTGGTCGAGGAACAGACCGGTGTCGAGGTAGTCGCTGAGATTGACGCTGAAGGCGAGGAAGCCTTCGCGCACCGTGCGCTCGGCCCCGGCACGGGCCAGGGGCTGGTACTGCCCGCCGTGCTGGCGGTCGCTCTGGCGACGACGCTCCTTGATGAACACCATGCCTGGTGGGATGCCCAGGCCGTCGGCGACCTCGGCGGCGTCGGGTGGTGCACCGGCGCCGGCCTTCTCGTAGGCGACGGCGGCGCCATCGTACCAGTCGACCGTGCAGGGGGCCCCGGCGGCGGCGTCGCAGACGCGCCAGGCGGTGGTGCCGGTGGTGGGAAAGGTGGTCAGGCGTTCGGCCTGGGCGCGTCTCAAGAGGTCGGGGAGCGTCACGGCGGCAGTGTGTCGCAGATGATGCGGCATCGGCGGCTTTCTTATTGCGAGTAGGTTATCAATATTACAAGGATCGCCATGTTCCGATCACTCGTGCTCGTCCTCGTCCTCGCCTGGGTCGCCCTGCATGCGGTCGAGCCGCTGCGCGTCGTCGCCACCGTCCCCGAGCTTGGCGCCATCGTCCGCGCGATCGGTGGCGAGGACGTCGCCGTGACCGTGCTGGCCCGCCCGGGCGACGATCCGCACCACGTCGAGGCGCGGCCGAGCTTCACCGTCGAACTGGCACGCGCGGAACTGCTGGTCTCGACCGGTTTCGGCCTGGAGGATCACTGGTTGAAGCCTCTGCGTGAAAACGCAGGGAATCCACGGATCCGCGATGATCAGGGCGGACATCTCAAGGCGCAACTGGCGGTGCGGCGGCCGATCGGCGTCGACGTCATTCCCAAGGATCCGCACGATCATGGCGGTGGCGGGCATGATCATCAGCACGGCGAGGGCAATCCGCACTGCCTGCTCGACCCGGCGGTCGGCTTTGCCGTCGCGGGCCAGCTCGCCGAGCGCCTGTCTGCCCTCCGGCCGCAGTGGGGTCCGCAGTTCGCCACCCGTCTCGCCGCCTTCCAGACTGCGCTGACCATCGCCCTGGCCGGAGCCGAGGTCGCGGCGAAGGCGGACGGTGCGACGCTCATCGATCTCGACGACCGCGGCGCGCTGACCACCTGGCTCGCCCAGCAGGGTCTGGCCGGGAAGCTCGGCGGCTGGTGGGGCGCGCTGGCGGCGCACCGTGACGCGGCCCTGGCTGCCGATCACGACCTCTATCCGTATCTGGCGCGGCGTTTCGGGTTGCGCATCGTCCTGCTGATCGAACCCGAGCCCGGTGTCGCCCCATCGGCGCGCCGTCTCGCCGACCTCACCGGCCATCTGCGCGAGGATGCGGTGCGGGCCATCCTCACCTCGCCGTACGCCAACCGCAAGGCGATCGATCTGCTGGCGGAGAAGACCGGCATCACGGTGGCGGTGCTGGCGCATCAGGCCGGGGCGTTGCCCGGCACCGACGACTACCTCGCCTGGATCGATGCCGACGTCCAGGCCCTGGCCAAGGCCCTGGCGCCCTGAGGCGCTGGTGCGATCCTCCATCCGTGCAGGTCCACGGCGATATCGAGGAGAGCGTGCTGCTGCGCACCGAGGGCCTGGCCATCGGCCGCGGTTCGCGCACCTTCGCCAGCGGGCTCGACTGGACGGTGCGCCCGTCGTCGTGGTGGTGGATCGAAGGCGACAATGGCAGCGGCAAGACCACGCTGCTCGCCACGCTGCTCGGCGAGCTTCCGTCGCGGGCCGGCCGACTGACCGTGCATCCCTGGATCGCCGACGGCAGCGGACTCGGCACGGTGCTGCAACTCGACGAACTGCTGCCCACCCTGCCGCTGTCGGTCGCGGACTACCTCGGCCTGGGCCAGGCCGGCAGCGGCCGGCGCGACGTCGGCGCGGTCGAGGCTGCTGCCGAGGCGGTCGGGCTCGACGCCCGCGCCAGCTACTGGTCGCTGTCGGGCGGTCAGCGCCAGCGCGCCCGCGTCGCCCGCGCCCTGGCGCGGCATCCCGCCCTGCTGGTGCTCGACGAACCGTTCAACCACCTCGATGCCGACAGCACGGCGCGCTGCCTGGTGGCGATCGAGGAGCGGCGCCAGGCCGGTGCAGCCGTCCTCTGCGTCGCGCATCTGCCGCCCAGCGCGCAGCAGGCCAGCCGGGTGCGCATCAGCAACGGAGCCTTCGCGGTGGAGGCGGCATGATCGCCTGGCTGACCGATGGCTGGGAACTGTTCGGCGCCAGCTACGCCGTCGGCTGGGCCATGGCCGTGGCCCTGCCGCTGGCCGGCATCCCGGTGGTCGCGCGCGAGCAGGCCCTGCTCGGCACCGGGCTCGTCCAGATGGGCGCGGTCGGCTTCGCCGCCGCCATCGCCTTCGGGCTGGGCACGCCGGCGGTGTGGGCCTTCGTCGCCATCGCCGCCGCCACCGTGCTGGCGCAGCGTCCTCCGGCCCGCGAACGGCCCGAGGCGGTGGCGGCCTCGATGATCCTCGCCGGCGGGGCGCTGACCATGCTGCTGCTCGCCGGCAACGCGGGCGGCCTGGAGCGCCTGGCCAACCTGACCTCGCCGTCGCTGCTCGGCGCCGCCTGGGGCTCGGCCGGGGTCGCCATCGCCGCCGCCGTAGTGGTCGCGGCGGTTGCCGTGGTGTTCGGTCGCCGCGTGCTGGTCGCCGCCTGGGAGCCGCGTCTGGCCCGGCTGCAGGGAGTGAAGCCAGGTGTGGTCGGCGCGCTGTCGGCGCTGCTGCTCGCGCTGCTGCTCGCCGCCTCGCTGCAGTTGTCCGGTTCGCTGCTGACCACCGCCCTGCTGGTGCTTCCGGCGCTGGCGGCGCGCCGCTTCGCCCGCCGCCTCGCCTGGGTGCCGTGGCTGGCCGTGCTGATCGCGGAAGTCTGCGTCACCGCCGGCTATGCCATCGCCTGGAGCGCTGATCTGCCGCCGGGCCAGGTCGCCGTGGCCCTGCTCGGTGGCGCCATGGTGCTGGCCTGGATCTGGCCGCCGTCATGGCGGTCCTGACCCTCCGCGAGGACGTCGCGCACCTCGCCGGTGCGATCGGCCCGCGTCATCCCGGCCGTCCCGAGGCGCTGGCCGCCGCTGCGGACTGGCTGGAGGGACGCCTGGCCGCGAGCGGCCTGACTCCGCGCCGCGAGCCGTTCGGCTCCATGTGCAACATCCTCGCCGAGGTGCGCGGCGAGCAGCCCGGTACCGTGCTGCTGGGCGCGCACTACGACAGCGTGCCTGACGTCGCCGACGCGCCGGGCGCCGACGACAACGCCAGCGGCGTCGCCGCGCTGCTCGCCATTGCCGGCCTCGTGGCCGCCAGCCCGTTGCCGTGCAGCGTGCGTTTCGCGCTGTTCGCCAACGAGGAGGGCATGCGCTGGGGTCGCGAGCGCGGCGGTTCGTGGCACCACGCCTGCCGGCTGCGGCCGGGAGAACTGCGCGCGGCGCTGATCCTCGACTCCCTCGGCTGCTACGATGCGCGTTCGGGCAGCCAGGGCTGGCCGGCGTGGTGGATGCCGTGGATCCATGGCACGCGTGGCGACTTCCTCTGCGTGCAGGCGGCGTGGCGAGACCGCGTCCTCGCCCGCCGCTGCCTGCGCGCAGCGCAGGGCCACGGCCTGCCGTTGCGCGGCTGCTGGTGGCCGGGCCAGACCTGGCAGCTGATGGGCGACCAGGAGTCGTTCCACCACCACGGCGTGCCGGTGGTGGCGCTCACCGACACCGACCGTTTGCGCAATCCGCGCTTCCACAAGCCGGCCGACCGGCCCGAGAGCCTCGACTACGAGGGCCTGGAATGTGCCGTCGCGGCGGCGTGGGCGGCGCTCGCGGCCATGACCTTCACGGTTGGCCGATGACGTTCCGCGCTGATCGACGACGGACTACAGTCCGGCCAGCTTCGCCCACAGCCTGATCGCCACCGGGATCAGGCCATCGTCGAAATCGAAGCGCGGGCTGTGGCAGGGCTCGGCGCGGCCGGTGCCGAGCAGGATGAAGGCGCCCGGCTTCGCCTGCAGGTAGTAGCTGAAATCCTCGGCCGCCATCAGCGGGATGCCGGCGGAGACGCAGCGGCCGCAGCCGAGGATGCCGTCGAGCGCGCTGCGCGCCCGTGATGCCTCGGGGGCGTGATTGACCGTTGCCGGATAGGTCGGCTCGTAGGCCAGGGTGGCGGTCGCGCCGCCGGCGGCGCAGGCGGCGTCGAGGACGCGGCGCAGGCCGGCGACCAGGGCTTCGCGGCGCTCGGTGGTGGCGGCGCGCACCGTGCCGGTCAGTTCCGCGCCATCCGGGATGACGTTGTCGGCGGTGCCGGCGTGGAACATCGTCACCGACACCACCGCGGCCTCCTGCGGCGCGGTCTGGCGCGACACCAATTGCTGGGCCAGGACGGTGAAGTGCGCCCCCGCCAGCACCGGATCGACGCAGTCGTGCGGGCTGGCGGCATGGCCGCCGCGGCCGCTGATGCGCGCCGTCCACTCGCCGTTCGCCGCCATCACCGGGCCGTCCGGGCAGGCGTAATGGCCGGCCGGCAGGCCGGACCAGTTGTGGTAGCCGAACACCGCATCGACGCCGTCCAGGCAGCCTTCCTCGACCATGCGCCGGGCGCCGTGGCCGCCTTCCTCGGCGGGTTGGAACAGCAGCGTCACCGGTCCGGGCAGGGACGCCTCGTGCGCCTTCAGCCAGGCCGCCGCGCCGAGCAGGCTGGCGGTATGGCCGTCGTGGCCGCAGGCGTGCATGTGCCCGGCGACGGTGCTCTGGTGGGCGCAACCGGTGGTCTCCTGGATCGGCAGGGCGTCGAGGTCGGCGCGGAAGGCGACATGGCGGCCGCTGCGGCCGGCGGCGAGGCGGGCGACGGCGCCGTGCTCGGCGCAGGGGGTCCAGGGGATGCCCAGGCGGGTCAGTTCGTCCCGTACCACCCCGCCGGTGCGCCGCTCCTGCCAGGTCAGCTCGGGGTGACGGTGCAGATCGTGGCGGATGGCGGTGGCCTGCGCGGTGATGGCGGCGAGATCCGGCATGATTGCACTATGCGCCATACACCGGTTGCGGGAAGGGCTGCGTCGGCAACCTGTGGCCATGCCCGCCTACGACCTGATCATCCGCAACGGCACCATCGTCACCCCCTGGTCGGAGGGGCCGGGCGACATCGGCATCCGCGACGGGCGCTTCGCCGCCATCGGCGATCTCGGTGGCGAGGGTGCGGTTGAACTGTTCGACGCCCGCGGTCTGCACGTGCTGCCTGGCGTGATCGACACCCAGGTGCACTTCCGCGAGCCCGGCCTCGAGCACAAGGAGACCCAGGCCAGCGGCATGCGTGCGGCCGTCCTCGGCGGGGTCACCGGCGTCTTCGAGATGCCCAACACCAGCCCCAACACCACCACTCCGGAGCTGATCGCCGACAAGCTGGCGCGCGCCGCCGGCAAGGTGTGGATCGATCACGCCTTCTACCTCGGCGGCGACGGCACCAACGCCGGCAAGCTGCGCGCCTGGGAGCAGGCCCCGGGCGTGGCCGGGGTGAAGGTGTTCATGGGCGCCTCGACCGGCACCCTGCTGGTGGCCGACGACGAGACGCTCGAGCGCATCGTCGCCGACGGCCGCCGGCGCATGGCGGTGCATTGCGAGGACGAGCCGCGCCTGCTCGAGCGCAAGGGGCTGATACCGGCCGGCGCGTCGGCGCACTGGCATCCGGTGTGGCGCGACGAGGTCTCCGCCCTGCGCGCGACCGAGCGCCTGCTCCGCCTGGCGCGCAAGCACCGGCGCATGGTCCACGTCCTGCACGTCACCACCGCCGAGGAGATGGAGTTCCTGCGCGGCCAGAAGGACCTCGCCACCGTCGAGGTGCTGGCCAACCACCTGACCCTGGCGGCGCCGGACTGCTACGACCGCCTCGGCACCCTGGCGCAGATGAATCCGCCGGTGCGCGGCGAGCGCCACCGCGCCGCGCTGTGGGCGGCGGTCGCCGACGGCACGGTGGACATCCTCGCCACCGACCACGCGCCGCACACCCGCGAGGAGAAGGCCAAGCCCTATCCCGCCTCGCCCAGCGGCATGCCCGGCGTGCAGACCCTGGTGCCGGTGATGCTCGACCACGTCGCCAAGGGCCGCCTGCCGCTGCAGCGCCTGGTCGACCTGACCAGCGCCGGGCCGCAGCGCGTCTTCGGCCTGATGGGCAAGGGCCGCATCGCCTGCGGCTACGACGCCGACCTGACCATCGTCGACCTCAAGGCCGAGCGCACCATCGACGATGCGCAGCAGGCGAGCAAGGTCGGCTGGACCCCGTTCCATGGCATGCGCGTGCAGGGCTGGCCGATGGCCACCGTGGTGCGCGGCCAGGTGGTGATGCGCGACGGCGAGATCACCGGCCGGCCCGAGGGGCGGGCGATCCGGTTCCTGCCGTGACGCCGGGACGCAAGCGCATGCTGATCGTCGGCGGCGTCATCGCCATATCCCTGGGGCTCTATGTGCTGACGGCGAACCTGCTGGTCTCGTCCTACGTCAGCTACACTTCGGCCGTTCTCTCGGATCTGCCGGTGGCGCATGCCGCCTTGGTTCTGGGCACCTCGCGGAAGCTCGGGGACGGCCGCGACAATGGGTTCTACACCAGACGCATGGCTGCGGCGGCCGCCCTGTATCGCAACGGCAAATGCAGGCGATTGGTGGTCTCCGGCGACAACCGCACCGCCGGGTACAACGAACCGGAGGACATGAAGGCCGATCTCATCGCCCTCGGCGTGCCGGCCGAGGCCATCGTCTGCGACTACGCCGGGCGCCGTACGCTCGACTCGGTGGTGCGCTTCAAGGAGGTCTTCGGACAGGAATCCGGCATCGTGGTGTCGCAGCGCTTCCACAACGAGCGAGCCGTGTTCCTCGCCCGTCACCGCGGCATCGCGCTGCACGGCTTCAACGCCGAGGATGTTGACGCCTACCATGGATTCCGCACCCGGATCCGCGAAGTCGGATCGAAGGCCTTCGCCGTGCTCGATGTCCTGTTCGGCACGCAACCCCGCTTTCTCGGAGAACGTGTCCCGATCTGAGCCCGCTACGGCTTGCGCGGATTGAACGTCTCGACCGGGAAGCTGGCCCGGACGATGGCGCGCAGCTCGGCGTGGTCCTTGATCCGGCCCAGGGCCAGGGCCTGGATCAGCAGGTTGCCGATCGCGGTCGCCTCGACCGGGCCGCAGATGACCTGACGGCCGGTGGCATCGGCGGCCAGCTGCATCAGCAGGCGGTTCTTCGAACCGCCGCCGACCACGTGCAGCCGCGACAGCTTCTGCCCGGTCAGGCGCTCCAGCGTATCGATGGCCTTGCGGTAGGTGACGGCGAGCGACTCCAGCGCGCAGCGCACGGTGGCGCCGACGCTCTCCGGCACCGGCTGGCCGGTTTCGCGGCAGTAGGCGGCGATCTTCTGCGGCATGTCGCCGGGGGCCCCGAAGCGCGGATCGGTGGGGTCGATCAGCGAGACGTGGGGTTTCGCCTCCGCGGCCAGCCGGGTCAGCTCGTCGTAGGACAGGTCCTGGCCGGCGGCCTGCCAGGCGCGGCGGCACTCCTGCACGATCCACAGCCCGACGATGTTCTTGAGGAAGCGCACGCTGCCGCCGAGGCCCAGCTCGTTGGTGTAGTTCTCGGCCAGGGCCTCCTTCGAGCAGTTGGGCTCCGGCTCCTCGACCCCGATCAGCGACCAGGTGCCGCAGGACAGGTAGGCCCAGCCTTCGCCCTCCGCCGGCACCGCAGCGACCGCCGCACCGGTGTCGTGGCTGCAGGTGGCGACGACCTGCGCATCGCCGGCGCCGAGCTCGGGCAGGGCCGGGCCGAGCACGGTGCCGGACGGCACGACCTGTGGGAACAGCCGCTCCGGCAGACCGACCTTGCGGATGATCTCCGAACTCCACTGGCGGGTGTGCGGGCTGTAGAGCTGGCCGGTCGAGGCGAGGCTCTCCTCGGCCACGCCGACCCCGCTGAAGGCCCAGTTGAACCAGTCCGCCATCAGCAGGAAGCGGTCGGCCTGGGCGACCAGCCCAGGGCGGCGCGAGACGTCCCACTGCAGCTGGAACAGGGTGTTGAAGCCCATGCTCTGGATGCCGGTCTCGCGGTAGACCTGATCGCGCGGCACCAGCAGGAAGACGCGCTGGAAGGCGGTGTCGTTGCGCCTGTCGCGGTAGTGGTAGGGCAGCGACAGGACCGGGTCGAGGCTGTTCAGCAGCACGTAGTCGACGCCCCACGAGTCGGTCGAGATGCCATCGATCCGGCCGAGGGCGGCGGCCTTGCGGATGCCCAGGCGCAGTTCCTCGAGGATGCGCGGCAGATCCCAGCGCAGGCTGTCGCCGATGACGATGCCGCCGGTGGGGAAGCGGTGGATCTCCTCCATGGTCAGCTTGCCGCCGGCGAGCACGCCGCGCATGACGCGGCCGCTCTCGGCGCCGAGGTCGCAGGCGAGGTAGGTCGAGCTGGTCATGGCTGGTCTCCGGGGAAGGGACGCTATACGCGTGACGTCCGCTGGGTAGGGGGGTGAGGGCCGGAGCGACAGCGGCCGGCAATGGCATGCTGACCAGCGGAAACCTGGTGCTGGCCGGAGGCCAGGAGGAAGCCGTACGGACCCTTGCGGTCCCCTCCTTGACGATATAATTCTGCCCCCTCCGATACTGGACCACATGGCCAAGACCGCTCCGCCTTCCGCGCCCGCCCCGACCGAAGCCCCGGCCGAGTCCGATGCCCCGCCCGCCGGCGCGCCGCAGCCGGTGATGTCGGTCGGCGACATCGTCGCCGTCCTGGTCAAGCAGGCCAAGAAGGGCAAGGTCACCTACGACCAGCTCAACGCCATCCAGGAGGAGGCGGTCAACGATCCGCACAAGCTCGATTCGATCCTCGAAGAGCTGGAGAAGCGCGGTCTCGAACTGGTCGAGGACACCAGCGAGGACGGCGGCGAGGGCGGCGACGAGGGCGGCGAGGAGGGCGGCACGTCCGCCTTCGAGAGCTACCAGGCGCCGGAGGAGAACGAGGCCGAGATCGGCGAGAAGATCGACGATCCGGTGCGCATGTACCTGTCGCAGATGGGCGAGATCCCGCTGCTCAACCGCGACCAGGAGATCGAGCTCGCCCGCCGCATCGAGATCTACCGCGACGGCTTCCGCCGCAAGGTGATGACCACCCTGGACGCGGTCCGCCGCGGCATCCAGTGGGTCGAGGAGCAGAAGGAGATCTGGGAGCAGCAGGAGAAGAACGCCAAGTCGC